>DATLCI010000204.1:0-4839 GCA_035526435.1 Terriglobales bacterium | reverse complement strand
TGAGACGCCAGCCGGAGTCGGCGTGGATGGGTCTGGTTGCCAATCGATAGAGCGGGTATCGCGATGCCAGGGTTTTTTGAACCGCAGGAGGTTGGCCAGGGTCCGCTGCGGATTGAACACCATACGGTAAACCCGCCGCCGATTCAGACCCGGCGTGTGGGACTCCAGGCCCTGGATCCACTTCTTATCAAGCGCATCCTCGGCCACGATCAATCCCATGCCGCCCACCGGGGTCATGACCAGATCGACGAAGCCCATGGTTCCGCGCTTCCGCCCGACATTGCCGATCGAAGCTTCACTCACTGGACCCAGTTCGAACTGGGTGCTATAGAGGGCCGCCCATGCCATCGCTTTGGTGCGGCTCCTCCAGTAAACACCGTGCCGGCCAAATTCCTGGCGGATGCCATGGGGATCGTTCTGTATTTGGATGAATCCCGTGACCGCACCTTGAAAGGGGTGCGCAACGTAGTTGGTGAAGACCGAGTCGGTGTCGCCCCAGCCATCCAGCCCGGAGACGGCATTGCGGTAGTCCTCAAAGAAAGGCCCGTCCAACTCGGTGCGGGTTTTGCGCTGTGACATGCGGATGCCGTGCTGGATGGCCAAGCCAAAAAAAGATTGATTGGCTGCCGCTTGCCAGTCGAAGCCGATCTTCATCTTCTTTACGTCCGGCGTGCGGAGTAAGGGCGATGTCTCGATCTTGGTGTCATTGGAGGAAGAGTATTCCGTGGATGATGAAGCCGGTGAGGGTATGGATGGTGGAGGAGTATCGCCGTAAGCCAGACGGGTGCGCTGGGTGATTTGTGCCTGTAGATGACCGGCCAACAGGACCAAAACAGGAATAAAACTTTTCCAAAAGGCGTGCATCTTCAAATGGAAACTCAAAGGGAAAACCCGCAGCAAGAAAAATAATCGATTCCCTTGAACCCGGTAAACAGGGAAATCACCCGGTTGCCCAAAAAATCACTCGTAGGCCAGGGCATCAATGGGATCTTTTTGCGCGGCGCGAAACGCGGGATAGATGGCGCCGAGCATGGATCCGACCAAGGCGATCAATGTCGCCCGCAGTACCCATTCACTCTCCACCATGATGCGGACCGTGGGGAAGGCCCGGATCAGGGTCGCGCTAGCGGCATAGCTGAAGACGATGCCCAGCACAATGCCCAGGACCGCCAGCAACATGGTCTCGCGAAGGATGAGTCCCACCACGTATGCTTTCGACGCCCCCATGGATTTCAAAATACCGATCTCGCGGGTGCGCTCCATCACAGCGGTGTACATCGATTGGAAGATGACCAGGAAACCGATGCAGACCGCCACCCCGATCACGACATTAATAAAGGACGAAAGGCCCGGCACTTTATCGGGCGCCATCAAGGAGAGCCATTCTTCCACCGACTGCACCACGTAACTGCTCATGCCCGGGATAAGTTTTATTTGCTGGACGGCTGCGTCCACGTTTTTCGAATCTTCGAGCTTCACATAGAAGATGGAAGCCTTGCCGTCGGCGCCGAGCAATTCCTGCACCGTTTTGATGGGCATGAACTTGCGCGCGCCTTTGCCGCTGGCCACTACGCCCACCACGCGAAAATCGTGGTTCAACTCGCGGATGGTCTGCCCCACCTTGAGATGTTTCGACTGCGCGATGTATTCATCCACCAGGATGTCGTCCGGGCCTGCGAAGGGTCCGCCTGCGATGTAAGTAAAGGGCTTGCCCAGCGACTGAAAACTTTCGAGGTCGATGCCATAGAGGATCTCGATGGTTCCCGACGTGTTGAACTGGGTAAGCACCGGGGCCACGGCTTTCACGCCCGGTACCTTCTGCTTAATGACGTCGGCCACTTTGATGGAGATGGGCGCGCTGCTCAGGTTGCCGATGACGGATGACCCCGGGGGTTTTACCATGATGTCCGCGCCGATGCCGGCCTGACGCGCTTTCGAATCGTTCAACATGCCGATGGACAGGCCCACGATCAGCAGAATGAGGGTGACTTCCACCGCGATGGCCACAATGCTGATGAGCGAGCGCAGCGGGCGATGCACGAGGTTGGCAACGATCATCCGGTTCATGGTTGTTTACTTTCAGACTTGTCGGGTGGCTGGATCTGGGTGCGCACCGGGACTTCCGATTTATTGTCCAGATTCTGCAGCAGGGAACCCGCGGGCTGCGCGAGTTGAAACTGGTCGTCTTTCAACGACTCATTCAGCCGGACTTTCACCATACCCAGTTGAATGGAGTATTCCTCCTGCGGGCGCTGGATCTGAATGATGTTCGGGAAGGTGACGCCGTTATAGTTCGTGAAGTTCTCGTACGTAGCCACCGTGGTCACGTCGCCGGCGCTGTCATAGAGCATCTGCTTGCGCGCCGTGAGGTCAGTGCGGCTGAAAAGGATCTTGCGGGAGAGCACCCAGTGGCCTTCCTCGGTGCGCCGGATCACAGTGACCAGATAAGCGGGTTGGATCACCGTTGCCTTGGTCTTGGGGTCCTTGATCTCTTCTTCACCATTCTCCAGCACCGCGATCTCATTCTTGGTATCAATGGCCGGCGGCAGCAGGGAATCGAGGATGGCCGCGGGGCGCAGGTTGGCCAGCGGTTCGTCGGAGTGCCCGCTGACTTTGTTCGAGCCCACAATGAACTTGTTCTTGGGCGGGATGGAGAGCTTAAAGCGGTTGCCATCGCTCACCATATCGAACATGCGATTGCGCACCACGGGGAAGAGACCGATCATGCGCAACATAGTGGGCTTGCGCACCAGAACGTAGCCGCGGATCTCCTGATATTCCGTGACTTTGCCTTTTTTCTCGCCTCCGGCCGCAGTCACAATGTCCACCGTCGCATTCAGCGAATTGATGCGCGAGGCCCCATCGTTGATGCGTAAGACCAGTTCTTCAATAGTGGCGGACATGGGCGCTGTAGTCCGGGCACGTCGCTCGACTTTGTGCGAACGCAGCAGGCATCCCGTCAGCGCCGGGAGGAAGAGAGCGAGGATGATGAGGGTACGAAAGCGATAGAGCAACGTGCGGAATCCTTTGCAGTGGCCAAAATCCAAGTATAAAGCAGAGTGACGGTTTGAGTCGTGCTCCGGCCGAGTCCGGCGGCGCGCAAAAATGCTATTTAGGCGCGGTGGCAGGCACTCCGCGGCGATAATCGGCCACGTTCCGATTGTGCTCTTCCAGGCTGCGCGCGAAGTTATGTCCACCTTTATTGTCGGCGACAAAATAGAGGTAGTCGGTCGTCACCGGACGCATCGCAGCTTCGAGCGAAGCGCGCCCCGGATTCGCGATCGGACCCGGCGGCAATCCCGAATACTTATAAGTGTTGTACGGCGAATCAAATTGCAAGTCAGATTGATGGATGGCGCCGCGATATCGGCCAGCCAGCAGCCCCGCGTAGATCACCGATGGGTCCGTGGCCAAGCCGATGCGGTGCAGCAGCCGGTTCTCAAACACGCCCGCCACCAGGGGACGCTCACTTGCGACGGCGGTTTCTTTCTCCACGATGGAAGCCATCGTCACCACATGATGGAAATTCTGCGTCAGTCCCAGCGCTTGTGCCTCCTGACGGAAGCGTTTGACCATGGCGGCGGCCATCTCGCGCGGCGTCTGCGTGCGCGAAAAATGATAGGTGTCCGGAAAAAGATAGCCTTCCAACGACGGCGCTTGCGGGTCCATGTCCGCGATCAGCGACCGCTCTCCCTGTGCTACTTCAAGAAAAGCGACTTTCGTCGTCAGGCCGGAAGTTTCCAGGGCCTGCGCGATGTCGAAGATGTTGTAACCCTCGGGGATGACCACCGTGTGCGTATAGACATCGCCGCGGGCCATGCGGTCATAGACTTCCAGCGCACTCGCCGGGTGGTCGAAGGAGTACTCGCCCGCCTTCAAGGTGCGCCGACCCTTCAGCGCATGCACGGCCAGGAATGCATACGCATTGCGGACTACGCCCGCGCGCTCCAGTTGCGCCGCGATCGTACGGGTGGGAGTTCCCGGCTTGATGAGCACAAACGTCTGTGATGCGGGCCCGACGGGCGCGAACGAGAAAAATGCCAACGCCGCCACTCCCAGCAACACCATTACCAGCAGGATTCGGAAGAGCGTCTTCACCATCTCAGTTTAGACCAACCCCAAGTCATCCTGAGTGGCGATTACCGGGGTCGCGCATGGCTAGGCTGCGGCTTTCCATGAATGACTGCAGGATGAGGCCCGCAGCCATCTGGTCCACGATGCCTTTACGCTGCATGCGGGTGTGGCCACTTTCATCGAGGATGCGGTTCGCTTGCGCGCTGGTGAGACGCTCATCCCATAGATGGATAGGCCCGGGAAACTCCTGTCGGAGCTCTTCGACAAAGGCCAGCACTTTGTCCGTTTGAGCGCTGGCCTCGCCGCTCATGCGCAGCGGATGGCCTACCACGATCTCGGCGATTTCGTACTTCCGGACCACGCGGCGGAGCGCGGCAAAGTCAGCTTTTTTGTTCTTGCGGGTAAGCGTAGGTAGGCCTTGAGCCGTGATGCCTAGGGCGTCACTTACGGCCAATCCGATCCGGCGGGAACCCACATCCAGCGCCAACACCCGGTGCATGCCGGGGCCGATCTCCACCGAACTTCCTTCACTTTGCACGGCTGCAATTATAGGCTGGCGCGCATCCTAGCTAGAGTGACCGAACCCGGCGGACCCAAAGAGCCTCAAGATCCTAAAGATAGAGCGCCCGACGAGCTGAAGCCCAGCAATGTGGTGAACTTCTCCGGACGCCCGCCCCGCGCGCGCGGCCGCGGTTCCATGGCCGAAGCGCCGGACCAAGCCGACATCATCGCTATCTCGGCGTCCGCCAACGGCGAACCCCTGCC
>DATLCI010000200.1:0-13636 GCA_035526435.1 Terriglobales bacterium | reverse complement strand
ATGACTTCCATGCGCATGGCTTTGTAAGTGCCCAAGGCCTGATAGGCGGAGCGGCGGATCAGATTGAAAGCCCCGACGCCGACGTGGTCCAGCGCTTTAGGGTCGGAGACCTTCCAGGGGCGATGAATGAATGACAGCATGGCGTGAAAAAAACTCACCATCATCTTTTCGCCGCGACGGTTGAAGAGCATGGTGGGGTATAGGACGAGATGATCAGCCCGAACGGCCAGCATGTAGTGGAGCGCGCGGCGGAGGGTGTCAGGACGGAAGATAGTGTCACCATCGGTGAAGAGCAGGACTTCTCCGGTTGCACGCTCGCCCGCTTGCCACATGGCGTGGGTCTTGCCCATCCACCCGGGAGGAAGGTGGGTGATGTGAATGACTTTCAACCGGGGATCGGCGGCAGCGAGATGGTCCATGATGGCGCCGGTGGAATCGGTAGAGCGATCGTTGACGGCTATGACTTCGAATTCCGGATGATCGAGAGCAAGTAAGGAGGTAAGGCATTGCTCGATAGCCAAAGCTTCATTGCACGCGGGTACGATGACCGAGAGGCGCGGAAGAGGAGCGGCAGAGTTTGACCATTCCGCAGCGGTGAGGTCCCGGATGCGAGGCAAGCCGCGCAGGTACGCGAGCAGCCTTGACGTCCACAGTACTGCGAGGGTGATTCCGACTATCAATCCAGCGCGGGCCATGAGCTAGAAGGCGCCCTCGAGTTTGGCGGAGCGGGCCTGCTGTTCGTCGACCAGAGAAAGAAGGATGACGCCGATCACGAAAAACACCACCAGGGAGACGATGGCGGTGCGAGCCGATTGGGCGAAGTGCGTGATCAAGGCAAAGACCCAAGGACCCCAGATGGCGGAGAATTTGCTGAATACGGTATAAAAGCCGAAAAATTCGGCGCTGGCTTCCGCGGGAATCATGGAGCCATAGTAAGAACGACTGAGCGATTGGGAGCCACCCATGGCTACTCCGACGATCACCCCGAGCGCGAAGAACTGGGTGGTGGTGGTCATGAAATACGCGTAGACGACAACGCCACACCAGATCAGCAAAGCCAGGATGATGCTGCGACGTGTCCCGATCTTCCCCGCAAACCAACTAAAGAGCAGTGAACCCGGAAAAGCGACAAACTGAATGATGAGCAATGTCAGCATCAGCGCCGAGGCGGGCAGCTTCAACTCGACGGTGCCATAGGTCGTCGCCATGTTGATCACGGTCTGAATGCCCTCGTTGTACATCATGAAGGCGAGTAAGAAGAGGACCAGGTGTTTGAAGCGGGCGGCGCGGACAGTAGTGGACCAAGTGCGAGTGAGACCGACGCGGAGATAAGCAAGCCAGGCGGAGTTTCCGCGGTATTTGTCTGGCAGAGGCTCCATGGGCGCAGCCTCATGGATAAAGCGCATGCTGTAGATGGTGAAGACCAGCCACCATAGTCCCGCCATGGCGATACCGATACGCGCAGCGTGTTCCTTGGCCAGGCCGAAACGGTCATTCAGGGAGACGAGCGCCAAAGCCACCGCGAACTGTAAACCTCCCCCGATGTAGCCGTAGGCGTAGCCTTTGGCGGAAGTGCGGTCCATCTGCGCGTCGCTGGAGACGTGAGGGAGGAAGGCATCGTAAAAGATGTTGGCGTTCACAAAGCCGAGTTGGGAGACGAGAAAAATGGCGAGGGTCAAAATGACGTCGCCCGAGTGCACGAAGTAGAGCATCATGCAAAAGAGCGAGCCGGTATAGGCAAAGCCTAAAAGGAATTTCTTTTTAGCGGCGGAGAAATCGGCGATCGAACCGAGGATCGGGGCAATGATAAAGCTGATGATGCCCGCCAGCCCGACGGTGAATCCCCAGAGGGTGTCCGCGCGATAGGTGTTGCCGAAGAGGACTGCTCCCCCTTTGGGAACGATAGTGCTGGCGAAAAAGATGGGGAGAAGCCCGACGGCGGTGGTGATGTACGCAGAGTTGGCCCAGTCATACATGCACCAGCCAAAGACGGTACGCGGATCGTCTTTTGCGGGGGCGGTGGGCATCAGGGGAGGATAGCAGAAGGGTTTCTAGTTCCAAGTTTCTGGTTCCTAGTTCTTGAAAACCTAGACCAGAAATGAACTTCAAACAAGCAATTCCTTAACGCAGATAAAGGCGGACTGGCGAGAAGATTGCTCTCTCCCATTAACATCACGAAGACGGCTACCCTAACCTTTCGTACGGGGCCAGCGAGCTATTACTTTGGTGCCGATGCCGCCGCGAGGGCGGAAGTCACCTTCCACAATCGCCCAAAGCGGTTTGGCCGCTTTCACCACGTCTTCGAGAACCTGGTTCACGATGTTTTCCTGGAAGATGCCGAGGTTGCGATAGGTGAAGAGGTATTCCTTCAACGATTTGAGTTCGAGACAGGACTTATTTGGCATGTATCGAATGACGAGCACGCCGAAGTCAGGGAGGGCGGTCTTGGGACAGACGGAGGTGAACTCCGGAATGTCGATGACGATCTCATAGGCGGGAAACTGGTTGGGCCAGGTCTCGATGGCAGGAAAGCGGGCGTCGAGGCCAGAAGTGGCGTGAGCGGAGGTGTAGCGTGGTTTAGCCATGCCTATTCATTCTAATCGAGTCATTCCATCGAGAGGCCGGAGAGCCGGACCTTTAGTAGGTGAATGCGGGCGCGGCAAGTTTAAGCTTATACTTGCGTCCTAGCAGAACGGACGCCGACAAGGCGGTCCATCAGGAGGCTCGACAGAAATGCAAAAGAGATTATGTTCCCTACTTCTCATGGGCACGCTGGCTATAGCCGGTTGCGGAAGCAAAACCAGCGAAGAGCCAGCCACGTCCACGGACAGCAGCGGCAAGACGACGACGGCAGCGGGCGGAACGGCAACGGGCGGAAGTAATAGCAAACCTGGCCTGATCGACCGGCTGACCGCTAAACCTATCACCGTTCCGGCGGGCACGGTGATCACGGTGAGACTTGGCGAAGCGCTCGGCTCGAGGCTGAGCCAGACAGGACAAAACTTTTCCGCGACGGTGGCGCAGCCGGTGGCGGTGGATGGCAAAACTGTGATCCCCAGCGGCGCGGCCGCTTCCGGTACGGTGGTCGATGCCAAGGCGCTGGGTAAATTCAAAGGCGGCGCAGTGCTGCAGATACGGCTGGACTCGGTGACGGTCGGCGGAAAGAATTATGCGCTGCAGACGGCCTCCATAAGCCGGGCGATCAAAGGCAAAGGTAAGCGGACGACGGCGATGATCGGCGGCGGGGCAGGTGCGGGTGCGCTGATCGGCGCGCTGGCGGGCGGCGGTAAGGGCGCAGCCATCGGAGCGGCGGTGGGTGCCGGCGCAGGCACGGCCGGCGCGGTGTACACCGGAAACAAAGAGATCGTGCTGGGTGCGGAGTCAGCGGTAAGTTTCAAGACGCTGGAGCCGGTAGAGATAAACCAGTAGGCCCAGTCGTTAGTCGTTAGGCTTTAGGCGTTAGAGGGCCGCCAGAGGAATCTGGCGGCTTTTGTTTTGTTCAGTCTGTAGCCTTGTTCATCCCCTACGAAGAACAAAACCCGAAGCTTGGTCCCTCGACTCGCCGCGCGCGCTGCTTGCGGCTCGCTCGGGATGACACAGGGAAGGGTATTTCGCGCAACGGTACTTCGTTGGTTTTGCGGCTCGCTCGGGATGACATGGGTTAGAGAGTGGGAAGTTAAAGGGGATTGAAGCAATTGCCGAGGCATGGTCCCTCGACTAGGCTGCTCGCGTTGCTGCGGCCCGCTCAGGATGACAGCGGCGGAAGTTAGTCCCTAAGCGGCGCGAACTTCTTCGTTGAGGTTCTTGGGTTCGGGAGCTTCTTTGGTGGGCAGGATGCACCCGGTGGCTTTGAGCAATTCTGAGTTTACTTCCGCGCCGATCAGCAAAGCAGTAGCGGATACGTAGAACCAGAGCATCAGGGCGACGACTCCGCCGATGGCTCCGTACGTCTTGTTGTAGTTGGCGAACTCACGCATATAGATTCCGAGAACGTAGGAGGCTCCGATCCAGGCGCCGATGGCAAGCAGGGCGCCGGGGAAGGCACTCAGAAAACGCTGCTTCACGTTGGGCGCCATGTAATACAGCACTTCCACCGCAATGACGATGGAGGCGACGATCACGACCCAATGGATGGTGGGCCAGACGGCCGCGAAGAGCGGCCCAGCGTGGCGATGTTCTTCCAATATCTGGCCAAAACGGGGGCCGAGCAGGCTGACCGCGAGTCCAACGATGACGCAAGAGCCCACCGCGACCGCAAGTCCAAGCGCGAGCAGCCGGACGCGCCAATAGGGCCGGGTCTCGGGAACGTCATAAGCGACGTTCAAACCTTCGATGAGAGCGGCAAAACCGCTGGAGGCTGTCCAGATCGTAAAAATCAATCCAAATGAGATCCAGCCGGTCGCGGGCGGAGTTAAGACGCTCGAGAGGATCTCACGGACAGTGCCCATCGCCGGGCCGGGAACGAAGCGCGACATAGTGTTCAGAATCTCTTCAAAGAGACCGGGGATGGGGATATAAGCCAAAATGCCAGCGATAAAAATGAGCAACGGAAACAGTGACAGCAGAAAGTAATAGGAAAGACCCGCTGCCATGGCAAAGGTGTGATTGCACTGGATATCCTTGGCCGTTTCCACGATCGCGTTCTTGAGCGCAACCAGTTTCATTGGGTTTCTGAGCACACCTTCACTGATACGAATTTTGCCTTGTCCGTCTATGGTTGGATGCAAGGGGGATTGGAAACAGCGGCTCCAAGGAGGCCGCGCTGTTGCGGGCAACAGGAAAGGTGAGCTGGAGCCAAGCGGCAAGCTCTTGCATCTAAAGACTGACTAGGCGAGACGGTGACCCCGTGTGGTATTTTTACCACACTCAGGGTTTTAGGGAAGCTTAGCCAATCTCTTTGGGTTCCGTAGTTTACGTATGATTCTTGGCGGGGCAAGAGCTATTAACAGCTCAAACCTGGGATATACTTTACGTTTGTGCCTACACTGTCAGGCAGAATGGAACGCACGGGTAAATGGATTGGATCCAGAAAAATAAGGTGGTGGTGGGAATCGTCGCAATCGTTGTGATTTTCCTACTGATCGTCACCTTTATGTCTCGAGGTGAGATCCCGGTGCGAGCGCAGGCGGCATCGAGGGAGAGCATCCAGAACTCGATCTCGACGAACGGCAAGATAGAGCCGGTGGACAACTTTGAAGCTCATGCGATCGGACCAGCCCCAGTGAGAAAGATCCTGGTAAAAGAAGGCGACACGGTAAAAGCGGGACAGCTATTGCTTCAGTTGGACGATGCGGATGCACGCGCGCAGGCAGCCGGCGCATTGGCGAAGTTACGGGGAGCGGAGGCAGCACTTTCGGCCATCCGTAAAGGCGGGACGCAGGAAGAGGTTTTCACGACCGGCGCCAGCCTGGCCAAGGCGCGGACCGAGCGCGACTCTGCCCGCCGCGGCCTGGATGCGATGCGCAAGCTGCAACAACGCGGGGCCGCGTCCGCGGCCGAAGTTGAGGCGGCGGACAATCGCCTAAAGCAAGCCGAGGCGGACGTCGCGGTACTGGAGCAAAAGACCAGCAAGCGATATTCGAATCCCGAGATTGAAAAGGTGCAGGCCGAAGCGGCCGAGGCCACGGCGGCTTACGAGGCAGCGCAGAACGTCCTGCGGAATACAAACATCACGTCACCGCGGGCGGGAACGGTCTATTCCCTGCCGGTACGCGAAGGGGCATTCGTCGCGGCAGGCGATCTCTTAGTGCAGGTGGCCGACCTGCGGAAGATGCAAGTGAGGGCGTTCATTGACGAGCCGGAGATCGGCAAACTGGCCAAAGCGCAACACGTGGGCCTGACCTGGGATGCGGTCCCAGGCCGGATCTGGGAAGGCGTTGTGACCCGGGTGCCGGCAACGGTGATCACCAAGGGCACGCGCACGGTGGGCGAGGTAGTGTGCGAGGTGGATAACAAGGACTTGAAGCTGCTTCCCAATGTGAACGTCAGCGTGATGATCGCCTCCTCGCGCGAAGAGAATGCTTTGACCGTGCCGCGCGAAGCGATCATGGAAGACAACGGAGCGCGTTTCGTTTACCAGATCGTGGAGAACAAGTTGCGGCGCAAGGAAGTGAAGACCGGTATCTCGAGTTTGACGAAGATTGAGATCAAGCAAGGGCTGGATGAGAAATCGTTAGTTGCGCTGGGATCCGTGAACGGGCAGGCGCTCAGCGAGGGTTCTGTGGTGAAGGTGGTGGAGCGGTAATGAAGTCATTTATCAAGTCATTTTTTAAAATCTGGCTGGCGACCCTACTGATGGTGCTGACTTTGGCGCTCGCGGGCGCGGGCTCAACCAATGCGCCCAGCAAAGTCCAGGACCTGTTGAATTCCGGCCGAGTGGACGAGGCACTGGCGGAGTTGCAGAAGCGCATTGCCACGAAGAGCAATGACGCCGAAGCCTATAACCTCTTGAGCCGCGCGTACTATGCGCTGGAGAATTGGGACCAAGCGGTAAGTGCGGGCGAGCGCGCCGTGTCATTGGCGCCTAACAACAGCGAATATCACATGTGGCTGGGCCGCGCTTATGGCCAGAAAGCGGGAAATGCGAGCATCTTCTCCGCTCCGGGGCTGGCGAAAAATGCGCGACGGCATTTCGAGAAAGCGGTTGAGTTGAATGGTGGGGCGGTGAATGCGCGCACCGATCTGGCTGAATTTTATGTAGAGGCGCCGGGAATCATCGGCGGCGGAAAAGACAAGGCGCGAGCGCAAGCGGATGTGTTAGCACGGCAAGATCCGGCAGTAGCCCACTGGGTGCAAGCGCGGGTGGCGGAGAAAGATGGCGACTTGGCGGCCGCAGAGCGTGAATATAAGGCCGCAGTAGCGGCAAGCAACAATGACGCTGCGCACTGGCTGAACCTGGCGTCGTTCTATCGGAGCCAGAACCGGTTGGGCGAGATGGAATCAGCGATATCGAGCGCGGTGGGGAAGCCCCGGAAGCCGAATGCGCTCGTTGATGCCGCCAGCTTGCTCTTGCGGGCGGGCCGCAGCCTGCCCCAAGCGGCGCAGTTGATCTCAAAATACCTCGCGGGAAAAGAAAAGAGCGAAGAAGCGCCGGCCTTCCATGCGCATTACCTGTTGGGACAGATCCTGGAGAAGCAGGGCGACCGAGCCGGCGCGATCAAGCAATACCAATCCGCGCTGGAATTGGCCAAGAGCTATGACCCGGCGCGAAATGCTTTGAATCGGCTGCAAAAGCGCTAATCCGCCGGACGAATTTCAGCCAGGTCACCCTTCCTTTACAATCAGTCGGACATTTATTCCGTACAAAAGGTGTGCGAATGCAGCTTCTGCGAAGTCGCGTGACAGTAGTAGCTTCCCTGCTGATGGCGCTGAGTGTCTGCCTGCCGGTGGCGCAGGCGGAGGAGCTGACGTTTCGTCGCGCAATTGAACTGGCGTTGAAGAACAGTACGACGACAGCGATCGCGGAGGCCGACCAGCGACGGGCGCAGCAAGGCTATCTGGAGACGCGCGGCATGTTCCTGCCACAGATGACGGTAGGATCGGGGCTCGGCTATTCGTACGGGTTCCCTCTCAGCCTGGAAAATGCAGCGCCATCTATCCTGAATGTGAATGCCCAACAATTCATCATCAATGCAGCGCAACGGGAGTTCATGCGGGCGGCAAAATCTGAATTGTCAGCCATGACGAAACTGGGTGAGGACCTCAGGGCGCAAGTCATTCTGGAAACGGCGATGACGTATGCGGAGCTCGACAAGTTGCAGGATTCGCTGAAGGCATTGCAGCAGCAGGAGACGGCGGCTGGGAAAGTGGAATCCGTGAGCCGGGAACGACTGCAGGCGGGCGTTGACCCTGAACTGGAGGTAACCCGGGCGCGATTGGGCGTAGCGCGTGTGCGCCTGGCAGCCGAACAAGCTGCGGGACAAGCTGACTTGCTCCGACTGCGATTGTCGCAATTAACGGGAATAGCGGCGGAGTCGATTGAGACGGTCTCAGAATCAATCCCGCGCTTGCCTGGCATTGAAGATAGGCAACTACTGTTAACCAAGGCGCTAGAGGCGAATCCGACGATCAAGATGGCGGCGGCGCAGGCAGAGGCGCGAGAGTTCCGGGCGAAGGGCGAGCACAAGATGATGTATCCATCGGTGGATTTTGCCAGCCAATACGCGTTGCTGGCGCGCTACAACAATTACGACAAGTTCTTCGCTAGCTTTCAGCGGCACAATGCGTCCGTGGGTGTGGTCATCCGCTTCCCTTTTCTTAATTTCTCGCAACGCGCGCGGGCAGACGCAGCCGACGCGGAGACTTTAAAGGCGCGCAAAGAAGCAGAGGGTGTGAAGCAGCAGGTGGCAACGGAGTCATTGAAATTGCAGCAGGCGGTGCGACAGTTGGCGGCGGCGAAAGAGGTGGCACGGCTGGAGTATCAAATCGCCAGCTCCGACGTGCAGGCCGTACAGGCAAGGTTGGAGGCGGGCAGCGCGACGCTTCGCGACCAGGAAAATGCGCGACTGCTGGAGCAGCAGCGATACGCGGCGTTCATCGACGCAGGGCTGGAACTCGATAAGGCGCAGATGCAGTTGTTACGATCTACGGGTGAGCTGGAAAAATGGGCATTAGGGCAATAAGGCTCCGCCGCCACTCAAGTAGCGGAATTACCTTTCCGTGGCCCATTCGATACATTGAATGAAAGAGATTCGAGGCTGAGCATTGCTCTGTTAGAATCAGTAGATATTGCTATGCCATTGAAAACACTGTTCCTTCAGCCCCCTTCCTTTGACAAGTTTGACGGCGGAGCCAGCTCGCGCTGGCCGGCTACGCGTGAGATCGAGTCGTATTGGTATCCGGTCTGGCTGGCTTATCCGGCGGGCATGCTGGAGGGCTCGCGGCTGCTGGATGCCCCGCCGCATCACGTGTCAGTAGAAGAGACGATCGAGATCGGCAAGGAATACGAATTCTTAGTACTGGCGACGAGCACGGTGGGCTTCGAAGTGGACCTGAAGCTGGCTCGCGCGATGAAGGCGGCGAATCCGAAGATGAAAATCTGCTTCGTGGGGCCGCCGGTCACCATTCATCCCGAGCGTGCGCTGAGCGAGTGTGAGGCGATCGATTTCACGGTACGCCGCGAGTTTGATTATGCAACGGTCGAGTTCGCCAACGGCAAGCCATACGAGGAGATCTTAGGGATCTCTTATCGCAAAGATGGAAAGATCGTACATACGCCGGACCGTCCGCAGGTGCAGGACCTGGATGCTTTGCCGGATGTGACGGACGTCTACAAGCGCGACCTGGATGTAACGAAATACAACGTGCCATTTTTGCTGCATCCATATGTGGCGCTGTACACGACGCGCGGCTGCCCGGCATTGTGCACGTTCTGTTTGTGGCCGCAGACGTTGAGCGGGCATGCCTGGCGCAAACGTTCGACTGATGCCGTAGCGCGCGAGATGGCAAAGGCCAAAGAGCTTTTCCCGCATGTCAAAGAGTTCTTTTTTGACGATGACACCTTCAACATCCAGAAGGCGCGGACCATCGAACTATGCGAAAAGCTGAAGCCGCTGAAGCTGACTTGGAGTTGTACGTCGCGGGTGACGACCGATTACGAGACGCTCAAAGCAATGCGGGATGCAGGATGTCGCCTGATGATCGTGGGATTTGAGTCAGGCGACCCGCAGATCTTGAAGAACATCAAGAAGGGCGCGACCGTCGAGCGTGCCCGTGATTTTGCGCGCGATGCGCACAAGCTGGGCATGACCATTCACGGCGACTTCATCCTGGGCCTGCCCGGCGAGACTAAAGAGACCATCGAGCGGACCATCCAGTTTGCGAAGGACCTCGACTGCGAGACTATTCAAGTGTCGCTGGCACATGCTTACCCGGGAACGGAGCTTTACGATTACGCAAAGCAGAACGGCTTCATTCTGCACGAGAAGAGCATGGCGGATGAAGGCGGGCACCAGTTGGCGATGATCGAGTATCCGAACCTGCCGCGTGAATACGCGCTGGATGCAGTGCACCGGTTCTACGATGAGTATTATTTCCGTCCGAAGCAGGTGTTCCGCATTGTGAAGCGCGCAATGTTCGATTCCAACGACCGAAAGCGCCTGTATAAAGAAGCCCGCGAGTTCATGGACCTGCGCGCCAAACGCAAGAAAGTAGCGCAGAACCTGCGCGCTGACACCGCCAAGGAACAGGCGGCCTCAGCCGGCGCCGACTAGCTCGCTGCGCATGACCCTGCCTAAATACCTGATCCTGGCGGCCATCGTAATCTGCTCAACGCTCGGTGACTTCCTGCTGAAAGTCGGCATGAACCAGATGGGGGACGTCAGCCTGGTGCAAGATCCCCTGGTCCTGGTGCGGGCGCTGATGAATCCATGGGTCGCGGTCGGGACGCTGGTGCTTATCGGCTTTTTTGTTGCATTCACCATTGCCCTCTCCTGGGCAGACCTCAGCTATGTAATGCCGTCCACGGCGCTAGGCTACGTACTCACCACTATTCTTTCGTCGCTGGCGTTGCATGAGCATGTAAGCATGTACCGGTGGGCAGGAGTGGTGCTGATCAGTCTGGCGGTAGGATTCGTGACCCAAGGCAAGGCGCGAACCGTGGATGAAGGAGCAGCCGCATGACGGCAAGCTGGTCGGTGTGGCTGTTATTGGTCGCCTTCGTAGTCTTTACGACGGCGGGTGATGTTTTCCTGGCGAAGGCGATGACGACCATCGGGGACCTGGGCGCGCTACGGAAACGAAGCGGCGTGTGGGCGTGCGTGATGGCGGTACTCAAGTCTGCGCTGTTCTGGATCGCGATCGTCAATATGGCCCTATCATTTTTCAGCCTGTTGACGGCATTGAATTGGGCGAATCTTAGCTTTGTAGGGCCGGCTTCGTCGGCAATGACATTTGTTGCAAATATTGTGGCGGCAAGGGTGTTTCTGCGGGAGCAGGTGGATCGGCGACGGTGGATCGCCACGGCGATGGTGTGTGCCGGAATATTGCTCATTGGGCTGGACCCGCCGAAGTAGAGTTAGACGTCGTCGCGGATGTCGATGGCGTCCTTGGCTTCTTTCAGATCGCATCCTGTCTTCTGGCGATAGAGGCGAATCGCTCCGATCTTGTTGCCGGCTTCGAGTAGTGCATCAATCTCTGCCCAATCCTCGTGCGACCAATCCGGCAGGGTTACCTCAGGCTGTATGCCCATACGCTTCATGATGGGGTCGTAGCGTTCAATCGCACTCTTGGCCTCTTCAAGGCCGACTCCGGTGGCGTCGCGATAAGCCTTGATTGCTTCGATCTTACGTCCGGAAGTTATTAGCTCAACGATCTTTTGGATGTGGGCTGGCTGTAAAGACTGGTTGACTTCAGGTTGGACGCTAGTCGTCGTTCCCTGAATCTTGGATTCAGACTTGGCGCGGAGCACTAGAATCACAATGATTGCGATTACGACGATGAGGATGAGGGTGGTAGTGGACATGGGGGCTACCCGAAGAGACGCATTAAGCCTTGCGGTTTCAGGTCCGCAACCAGGAAAACATCTTTGCGGCCGAGGGAGCGGGTCAGGGCTTCCGCAGCCTTGTAGCCGCTGCGCACTGCGCCTTCCATGGTGGCGGGCCAGCCGGTCGCGGTCCAGTCGCCGGCGAGAAAGACGTTCGCCCAGCCCGTGACAGCGCCGGGGCGATATTGGTCGGAAAGAGGTTGCGCCGAATACGTGGCGTGAATCTCCTTGATGACGGTGGCCTTGATCAGCTTGGCTTCGGAGACCAACGGGAAGAAATCAGCGAGCTCCTGCAGTGCGAGGTCAATAATCTCTTGGCGGGATTTCTCGACCAAAGACTTGCTGGAGCTGACGACCAGTTCGATATAACTACCTGGGGCCGCGGCGCCATTATTAGCGTGACGGGCCAGCAATCGCGATTTGTGAAACATCCATTGGATGGTGCGGTCGAGAAGCACGGCGTGGTCGAGATCGGTGATCTGGCGGTCGAACCAGAGATGAATGCCGGTGATGGGAGAACTTTCAAAGCGAGCGGCTTGCGCTGCCAGCGCATTGGCAGTCGTGTCCTGAGGAAGAAGCTTGGCCAGCGCGGTATAGGGTACGGCCAACACGGCGGAGTCGAAGGTGGATTTGTTGTCGCCGCTGCCAATAACCACACGGCCGTCTTGCAGTGCCATGGAATCAACCGAGGAGCGAAGCCGCACTTCCCCGCCTCGGGACTGGATGTAGTCGCCACCAATCTTGTAAAGATCACTCAGCGGGACAGTGGGTACGCCCATCGCTCCGGCGCGGGCAGATTTCAGGAATGACTCGCGGAAGACCTGGGCGGCGTAGTGAACGGAGGTGCGCTCGAGATCTTCATTCAGAGCGCTGACGAGAACCACTTTCCAAAAACGTTCGATAGCGCGCTCGGTCTGCCCGTGGCGCTTCAGCCAGCTCAGGAAATCTTCGGCAGTGTCAGCGGGGATACCGGACATAAATGACAACATGGCGCGTCCGATGGCAAGTTTGTCTGCCAGCGAGAGCGACGCCGCCCGCAGAAATGAGGGAGCGCTGTGGAGTGGAGCAGGCAGATTTGAAGCGCCCAGTTCAGAGCGCCGGCCACCGGGCTCAATGAAGGTAAGACGATCGAACCAGCGAATCTTGTCCTCAGCGCCAAAGCGGCGATAAAGATCCAGCAGATTGGTGCAGCAGCCGAGGAGCACGTGCTGACAGTTATCGACGACTTCACCGGTGCCGGGATGTTCGTAAGAGGAGGCGCGTCCACCCAGATAGGCGCGACGCTCAAAGAGCGTGACCTTGAAGCCAGACTCAGCCAGCGCACAACCGGCGGAGAGTCCGGCCAGTCCGCCACCAACGATGGCTACGGATGATGCCTTTTTTGAATCGGTACTCACCGGCAAGACACCACTAGAAGACCGCTTTCGCCAAGCCGCGCGAGAGTATAAAAAGCTTTTCGGGAGTGGTCAGGCGGAGCTTCTTGTCGAATACATTGAACTGGTGGGCGGTGATCTTGTCGAGAAGGCGGCGATAAATCTCAACCAGCGCCCAGAGGCATGGCCGACTATCTTCATCGATCAGCGGGATAAGCTTTTCCGCAGCCGCGTAGAACTCGTGCGCCCGCTCGGCTTCAAACGCAAGCAATGCCCGGTAGCGGTCTGGCTGCACGCCATTCTGCATGTGAGCGGCGCTGAAGTCGGCGGGCACGTGCTGGAAGCGCTCAAGGTCCTCGACGGGAAGATAGACGCGACCCATAATCGCATCTTCTTTAACGTCGCGAATGATGTTGGTGAGCTGAAAAGCTATGCCGGTCTTTTCCGCCAAGGGCTCGGCTGCGGGGTCCTTGTAGCCGAAGATGCGAATGCAGACCAGACCCACCACGCTGGCCACGTAGTAACAATAGCGGTAGAGGTCATCAAAGGTCTGATAGGGCGCCGTTGCTTCTGGGCTAGTGGCACCAAACTGTAAGTCCATCGCCGTGCCTTGAACGAGTTGGTCGAAGAGTTCGAGCGGGATCTTAAACCGCTGCTGCGAATCGGCGGTGGCCATAATAACGGGATCGTCAGAGCGTTCGCCGGAGGCGGCGCGGCGTAAGGCTTCTGCCCAGGCGTTAAGCTGAGCACGGCGCTGCTCCAAGGTGAGGCCGGGATCGTC
>DATLCI010000164.1:0-17922 GCA_035526435.1 Terriglobales bacterium | reverse complement strand
CCGGGTGTTCACGGTCTGGCTGATCTTGCCGCCACCTTCGACCGACAGATCGAAGCTGACGGGAGTAGGCGCGATGACTAGGTTGTCGTATTGGTCGAAGACGAAGACGACCCCGCGGATGGCGTCGGGCGTAGAGACCGGAACCCGCGACGGGCGAGCCAGAAAAGCGATGTTGGTGGCGTCTGCCGGCTGCACTAAGAAGCTCTTATTCACCATGAGCGACCCTTGCTTCATCACCACCAGGTAGCTACCGGCATTGCGGAGGTGCTCGCCGCCGACGGAAATCTCCTCGCCGGGCTTCACCGTACGCTTGACCGCAGTGCCGGGACCGGTGAGGAACAGCGTAGCTTCGCCAGGCATGCCGGACTTGAACTTAAGGTCAGTGCCAGCTTTGACTTCAGCCGGAAGAGCCAGGTCTTGAGCCGAGGCCGAGGTCGAAAGCGCTACCAGCAAAATAAAAACAAATGCGCGCATGTTAGGTCCTGTCGATGGTGTAGTGGTTGACGGTCACGCGATAGCTATGGACCTGGGGAGCGAGATCGTCGCGAACTTCCACGCTGAAGGGGATGGGCGTCTGCGGCAAGAGCGCGCGGTCGACGTACGCGTCTGAGACCCAGATGACCTTGCCTGAATTGTCATAGTAAGTGGCGAGGACGTGGGGAATGTTCACGGTCTGTCCGCTTTGATTCACGAGCTCACCGCGCAGGACGTTATGGCCACTGCCGTCTTTTTCCACGCGCTGATTCAATACACTGATCACCGGGTCGGCAGAAGCAGGGACCAACAACGTAGTGGGGTCGATGCGCACACTCTTAATATCAGCCAACCTCGTCTTGGGGAAATCAATGCGGAAGGGCGAGACCTCCTTGGGCAGTAACGTATGGGAGATCTTGTCAAAGCTGCTCTCTTCCTTCAAGGGATTGCCGTCTTTGCCGATCAGCACTGCATTCACCGTAACAAAGCCGGGAACCGTATCCTCATTCACCACCTCACCGATGATGATGACATTGCCTTCCTTTTCGACGGCATTCATGGAGACAATACGGACGCGCGGCGCTTCCACGTTCTGCGCTCCCCAATCGTCCTCAGAGCCGCGGCGGATAATGTCCCAACGAAGATAGTTCACGGGAACCACTTGGGGCGGAGCCGCGATCTCTTTCGGGGCGTCCCAGAAGATCTTCCACTGGCCATCATCGCTCACGAGCTTAAAGTCGCGAGTTTCCTTCAAAGCGCCGACCGCGGTAGACCAAGTGAGATCCGCGCGGATCTCAGCTTCGTGGTCCGATTCCCGGAGAACGCGCGTGTCAACATTCCCTAAAGCAGAAAACGTCTTCAGGCTACCGTTACTGCCGGTGACATCGCGTTGGAAGGCGCCCTGATCGATGTTGCTTTTGGTGGAGACCATGGAGTAGGCGCCACCAATGTCGCGGGCTTTCACCCGGTCAAAGAAAGCGCGCAGGGTGGATTCGGGAGTCCGAGCGGAAGCGTCTGCGCGCGTACCGCGCAGCAAGTTGATGCCCATCAGCACGAACAGCAAGATCACAAAAAAGAACGAAGAAAGGCGTTTCATTTATTTGGCCTCCCGAAGCAATACTTCGTCAGCGCGATTGGTAGCGGCGACGGTTGGAAAGGAAATGGTGCTGGCCAGGGGACGTCGCTCCGGCCACAGCAGCAACAGCAACATAGTCAGCATGCTGGCGAGGATGGGGAAGGTTCCCCAGATATATCCCTGGAATGCAGTCGGCGCGCCGTGACGCTCCACGGGCCGGGCGTAGGGAACATCTTCCTTACTCCACAAGGCGACATTGCCGCTGTCATAGGTCTCCACCTGGCGCCAGCCAGCGAAGGCGATCAGGGGTTCGTAGTAGCGGTCGCGAACAAAAATGTACTTGAGTCCATACTGGTTGGCATGTTTCAGCATGGCGCGCAGCGATTCCATGCCGGCGGTGCCGTAATACTTCGCATTGTCCAGGCGAGCCGCGCCGTACTCGGTGAGCTCGGGAAGCAAGCGGGCGGCGTTGTAATCGCCGTCGACGCTGTTGGCATTGGCGCGAATGCCGACATCAGAGAACTTCACTCCGAAGCCCAGTAAAAGATAGCGGAACTTATTATGATCGTCGCGATTAAGAAAATCGATGACGGCGTCGGCCTCGAACGGGGCAGTGGTGATGGGACGATAGGTGGTCCAGGAGACGGCAGCGGCGAAGGTGAAGACGGCTGCGACCCACAGTCCTATCAAGGCTTTGGTCCGGTAACGGTGGACCAGCCGCGAGGCCATCAAACCCGCAAACGGGAGCGCCATCAACGTTGCCCAAAAGGTGAAGCGCTCAAAGGTCAGGACCTCATAAGCGCGGCCGAGGAGAACACGTCCCACGGGGGTAGTGCCACCCAGGCCAAGCAGCATGGTGAGATACCAGCCGAAGAACAGCGGGCGCAATCGCCGCTCGCCTAATCCTTTAATAAAGATATAAGGCAGGACCAGGATCAGGGCTCCCATGGGGATGACCCAGTAGTTCAATCCCACCATGGTATTGAGCAAATAGTTGACGCGGCTGTCGTGCGGGATGGGGAGTTGGCGGATGGGATTCTGCAGCAGCGCCATCCAGTATGGAAGCAGTACGAGGCCGATACCAACGACTGCCGCCACTGCGAACATAGCGGCGCGGCTGACAACGCCGCCCGTGGACGAAGTCGTCTCGCGACGGTCAAGGATGGCCAGCGCCAAGACCGGCAGTGCGAACAAGATTATCCCGAACAGGACTGTAACGTGATGAGCGGCGGCCGCGGTGAGCACCAGAAACACACCTTTGATCAGCGCACTGAAAGAGCCGCTGCGACTCCAGGAATAAAAAAATGGCAGGGCATTCAACGTAAGCGCGGCCGCGGTGGTAGTGGGCAATTGTCCGGCTTGGTAGACCAGGAGGGCGAGGGAGCCGAGAAAGATAGTCCCCAGGGCGGCATAGCTGGCGGCCCGTTCCTCCACCCAAAGCTTGGCATAGCGATAGACGCCGACCGGGAGGAGAAGGAGGACACAAAGTTGGACGAAGAGGTAGGCAAACTTCAACCCAATGACCCGGGAGAAAAGGGCGATCCACTGATGGGTGAGCGGCGGATAAGTGGTCTGGGAAAAGCCCGCGAACCACTTCTCGTTCCAAGGATCGAACCAGCTCTGGGCGTAGTGCTGAGCAAAGAACATATGGGTGTTAGCGTCGTAAGACTGCGTCGGCAGCTGCATCAACAGCAACGGTCCGTGGACGGCGGCGGCCAACAGCAGGATCGCAAGCATCGGGATGGAACGCGTGATGCCGCGGTCCGATGCCGCAGGGGACGTATAAGACTGCACGGGACTCCTCCGCATTTTCACTTGACGACCGTAGGATTCCAAAACGGCGGTGCGGGTTTGCCGATTTGTGCGGAACGGCAGGCGATTGTGCGAATCGGCGGGCCTTAGTTCCCCTTAGGGATTTGAGCAATCCCTAAGGGAGCTCCCGGCATCACACTCCCCTGTCCGGCAATGAAAGAGCCGGGCAAATCAGATCAAGTAAATCCTGTAGGAATCCCGCGGCACGGTGGTCGACGCTGACGGTCCGTGCTGCAGTGAAAAGTGGTCCCGTGAAAAGATCCTCAGTCTTCTTGCTCCTGGAAAAGAGATCACCCCTGATTCTTTCCTTCGCCCTGGCAGCGGTGGTGATGCCAGCATCCGCACGGGCGCAGACGTTTGAGATCAATGGACAGCCCCCGGCAAAGCAGGCGCAGGGCAAACAGCCCGGCCCAAAGGCTTCTCCGGCATCACCCACTGGCTCCGCACAAATCGGATGGGGCAGCAGTATCGAGGTGGGCCGCATGGCGCGAGCGGCGGAAGATGCGTTGCGTCGCGGGAATCATGCGGCCGCAGCCACTTATGCCAAGCGAGCCGTGGAGGCTGCGCCTCAAGACGGCAAACTCTGGTTCCTTTACGGCTACACGGCACGGCTAGCAGGAAGATATCGCGAATCGCTGGATGCCTATCGCCAAGGACTGCAACGTTTTCCCGGGAATGCGGACGGGCTTTCCGGAATGGCGCTCACGTACGAGCGCATGGGTAACCTGGAAGAAGCCAAGAAGCTGTTGCTGCAGGTATTGCAGGCAAATCCGAACCGCGTACCCGACCTTATGGTTGCGGGCGAATTGTTCCTGCGCTCGGGAAACAGCGACCAGGGACTCAGTTTCTTACAGCGCGCAGAATCCATCAAGCCCTCCGCCCACGCAGAAGTCATGATGGCGATGGCTTACCTCAAACTGAAGCAGCCAGCCCGGGCAAAGCAATTACTGGACCAAGCCAAAGCACGTGACCCGAAGAACACTGACATCTTCCGGGCAGTAGCGAATTTCTATCGTGAGGGCCGCCAATACAAGGAAGCCATCGAAACGCTGAAGAGCGCGCCGAAGATGAAGCCGGACGTACTGGCAGACCTGGCCTTCACCTACGAGATGGCGGGCGAGACCAAGAACGCCGCGGCTACTTATGCCAAGGTGGCGGACCTGGATCCGAAGCAGATCAACTTCCAGTTGAGCGCCGCAGCGGCTTACCAACGTTTGTCTGACGCCGACTTGACGAAGAAATATATGGCGCGGGCGGAGAAGATCGACGCCGACCATTACCGGCTGCATGCATTGAAGGCGGTGGTGGCCCGGGCGGAGAACCGTAGTACGGATGCGATCCGCGAATATTCGCTGGCGCTGCAAAAGATGCCCGAAGGAGCCGCGGAAGGTGCGCTGTTCCCGGTCCAGATGCGTATGAACCTGGCCGAGCTATATCGCGGCGAGGGCAATGAGGCGGCGGCCAAGCAGCAGCTCGCCTTGGCGGAAGAAGCCATCAACAAGATCGATGTGACGGGACCACAGAAAGCGGAATTCTTGCGGGTACGGGCCTCTATCCGGTCCGGAGCACAGGATTTCGCGGGCGCGGAAACCGACCTGAAAGAAGCGCTGCAACTGGATCCGAAGAACATCAACGTCCAACTGCAATATGCCAACCTCATGTGGCAGACCAAGCGCGGAGACCAGGCACTGAAGATGTATGAGGCGGTATTGGCAGGAGATCGCAAGAACCGCTATGCGTTGGAAGGGTTGGGCTATATTGCCCGCGAATCGAACCAGGTGGAACTGGCGCAGAAGTATTTCCTGGAGATGGCGCGCTACTATCCCGACGATTTCGTTCCCTACCTCGCGCTGGGCGATATGTATACGTCGCTGTATAAGTTCACTCCCGCGCTGGAGTTTTACGAAAAGGCCTACAAGCTAGCGCCCACGACTGCGGCGGTGGTAGCCAATGGCGCGAATGCCGCGATCGAAGACCGGAAGTTCGACCTGGCCCGCACCTGGGCGGGACGGGCCAAAGGGGCCATGCTGGATGACCCGCGGATCATGCGCGAGCGCATGCGCGTGATGTTCCACTCGGGTGACTTCCGGCAGTCGGCCCAGCTGGGTTACAAAGTCCTGGAGAAATTGCCTAAGGACCGCAATGCCTCCGTCTATCTCGCGTACGACCTCTATAACCTGGGGCGGTATGACGACGTTTTAAACCTGACATCCCGATACGAGCTCATACTGCCCAAGGAACCTAACTTCCCCTTGTTGAGCGGACACGTCCATAAACAGGGCCAACTGCTGTCACTGGCGCTCGATGATTACACCCGAGCCATCGACAAAGATACGAAGATGGCGGAGGCGTATGTCAACCGCGGATACGTGCTCAACGACCTGCAAAGCTCAGAACGGGCGGTGGATGACTTCAACACGGCGCTGAAGTTGAGTCCGAATAACGGAGTCGCGCATCTCGGCATCGCATTCTCCAGCCTGCAACTGAAACGTTCGAGTAATGCCCTCACCCATGTGCAATTGGCGGAGACGCTGCTGGGAGAATCCGGCGCGACCAACCTGGTGCGGGCAACGGCTTACCGGCAGCAACGGGTGCTGGATAAAGCCGAGCAGTACTACGTAAAGGCGCTGAAGTATTCGCCCGACGACCTGGGCTTGTACATGGCACTGGCCGATACCCAGTATTACGCGCGCAAATACGAGTTGTCGATCGGAACGTTGAGCAATGCCCTGAGGCTTTCACCGGACGACCCCTTCATCTACGCGCATATGGCGAATGCGAACGCGCGCCTGCATCGCAGGGACGAAACCATGCGCTACGTGCGCGAGGCCGAGAAAGAAGGGTCAGATTACTCTGGCGTGCTTCTAGCGACGGGCGAGGCCTTGATGTATACGGGCGAAACCGAAGCGGCAATGGAGCGGTTCACGCGGGCGATGCAGGCGACGGATTCCAACCGGGTGGATGCCCGCCTGGCCATTGCGCGGCTATTCGTGCGTGACCTGAAATTTGAAGACGCCAAGCAGCAAGTGGCTTTGGCATTCGCGGAATCACGGATCGGCGAAGCGCAGCCGGTCTCGGCAGACAATTTTATTGAAGCCGCCAACATATTCCTGGGCGCGCATGATTTTGAGTTGGCGCGAAAGTATTTCGAGTTTGCCCGGGACGCCGGCGCCGGCGAGGAAGCGACCAGCATCGGCTTGGCCAATACGTACCTGGCCACGGGAAATGCGCGGCAGGCAGAGGCGGAACTGGCGGCGCTCGGCGAGCCTTCGGGATACTTGACCAACTATGACTATATGGTCACCCGTGGCGCCATCTTCCGCCAGCGGCATGATTCCACTTCGGCACTTTACGCTTTCTCGCGCGCCCGGGGATTGGGCGGCGATGACGACCTGGCCACACGGCAGGAGTATGACTTGGCCAGCGAAGTGGGCAAGAAGATCGAACGGCTGGGTATGACAACCTCCTCGGATGTCTCATTGCGAGGCATCTTTGAAGACGCGACCATCTACATGCTCGATTCGCAATTTGCCGCAGCCAATGGGGGCTTCGTCATTGAACCGCGCTCCTCGATGGAAATGCTGCTGAGCAACCGTTTCCGTTATGAGCGCTCCGGCCTGCCGCCCTTATCCATGGGCGTGCAGGTGCGAACCGACCGCGGAGAAGTCTCCGTGCCGACCGAGATCCAGATCGTCAAACGCGCGACTATGGACACGAGCTTCAATGCCGGCATCACGCCGACGCTCAGCTTGGGAAGCAACCGCATCACCTTCGACACCGGCATTCAATTCACGGTGCGGCGCGATAGCGTTTCGCCCATCGCGATCAACCAAAACCTCTTCCGCCAATTCCTGTATTTCTCGACCTCACCATTCGGGAATTGGCTGAGTGTACGCGGACAGGCTTTCCATGAAGCCGGGCCGTTCGGCCTGCGGGACTTGAATTCACGCGAAGTGGGAGCGAATCTCGAGTTTACGGTAGCGCGTCCGTGGGGACGGACCGGTCTGATCGCGGGTTGGTCCGGCCGCGACCTGAAATTCGAACCCCTCATACGTGAATTCTTCAGCACGAACACCTACGTAGGCATCGAACGTCGCTTTGGCCGCAACCTCAAGTTGACGGCCCTGGGCAATTACATCCGGTCGTGGAGGGTGCAGGAGTTGCAATATGCCACGGCCCAGGCGATGGCGCCATCTTTCGCCTTTGACTACCGCCCCAGCCCAAAATGGACGTTTGAGGGGAACTTCATGCTGCAGCGCGGCATGAACCTGCATACGTATGACAACATCCAGAGCCGGATCCTCATCTCTTATGTGAAGCCTTTCCGTTCCAGTTCGAGTGATGGCTTTGGCGTGGTTCCGGTGGAGTATCCGATACGGATCTCTTTCGGGATCCAGCAAGAACAGTTTATGAATTTTACTGGCCGCGGTACCTCGCAAATACGTCCAGTAGTGCGAGTGTCGCTCTTTTAGAGCCAGAGGGGCCCATGAAGATCTGCTTGGTTAGCGCTTTCCCTCCCAGCCGTCGGGGACTAAGCGAATACGGATTTCACATCGCACGGGAGCTCCAGGCTGACCCCCTGTTGAGCGTGACCGTGCTGGCGGATGACCTCGGAGCAAACGCGGAGGAACTGAATGACTTCGATGTAGTCCGGTGCTGGAATTTCAATGCCCTGACTAATCCCTTCAAATTGCTAAGGACGATCCGGGAGATCAAGCCGGACGTGGTCTGGTTCAACCTATTATTCTCCTCATTCGGAGACCGCCCCATCCCAGCAGCGGTGGGGCTGCTTACGCCGCTGCTCACGCGACTGTCCGGCTTTTATACCCACATCACGCTGCACCACCTGATGGAAAACATCAACCTGGACCACGGCGGGGTGCGTTTCCAGAAGCTGTACCGGCTCGGCGGGAACATCTTTACCCGAGTGTTGCTCATGGCGAATTCCGTGTCGGTGCTGCTGCCGGCCTATCGACGAACGCTGATGCAGAAATACAGCGGGCGCAACGTGCACTTCCGCGCGCATGGGATCTTGTCGGCGCGCCCGGAGTTTCCAGACTTCTCCGTGCGGGGGAAGGACGAGCATCGTGTGATCGCTTTTGGGAAATGGGGCACCTACAAGCGTCTGGAATTGTTGCTGGACGCGTTTGCCCAGGTGATCGAAAAGGTGCCGAATGCGCGCTTGGTGGTCGCGGGTGGAAACCATCCGATGACGCCGGGATATGTGGAATCCGTCGCCGAGCGGTTTGCGGGTAGTCCTTATGTGCGCTTTACCGGGTACCTGGAAGAGGACCAAATACCGGAACTGTTCAAGAAGGCTTCGATGATGGTGATGCCGTATTCCTCGGCAACGGGCTCCAGCGGCGTGGCACACCTGGCTTGCGAATACGGAGTGCCGATCGTGTGCGCGGATATTCCTGACTTTCGCGAGATGGCGACCGACGAAGACCTGGCGCTGGATTTTTATGAGACGGGCGATGCCGACAGTCTGGCGGCAACCATTACAAAGCTGCTCAATGATGAGATCCGTTTGCGGGAGATGGGGGAGCAAAATTTCTATGCCGCGCTGAGACAGACGATGCCCCAGATCATGCGCAAGTACCTGCGTTCCTTCGACCTGCATCAGCGGACGCAGGAGCTGCGGCCGATGTCGCGCTTCCGCAAGATCCCGACGTGGGTGCCTTCACGATCCATGCTGTTCCGCGCGGCTGCGCCCCGGGGGGTCCGATGGAATTAGTCGCCCTCTTGGTGGTGGAATCACGCGGACCGATGGCTTTGGCCCAAGTCGATATCCTGGGCGCATCGACGCTGAAACGCACCGTGGAATCGCTGGGCGCGGCGGGCATCACTCAGGTCGCCGTGGTGTCGGCAGAGACGCCCGGAGAAACCTACCTAACCCCGGCGAAGATCCAGTTTGTGAAGTCGTCAGCAGAGCAGTTGTGGCGCGACGCGCGCTCGGCATTTGCCTCACTGACCGTTGTCCGGCCGGAAGCAGTGTTGCTGATCAAGTTGAATTGCTATGCCGAGATGGACTGGAAGGCCTTCCTGGCAAAGCATCGCGCGGGCAAACATCCGGTCACGCGCGCATGGGCGAGCGGTGTGCATGCCTTGGACATGTATCTGGTGGATCCGCGCGCGGAGAAGGAAGTTGAGTTCCTGCTGCATAACCAGCTGCGCCATCCGCGACTCATCGCGACGCGTTATCAAGTCTCCGGCGAAGAATATGTTCATCCGCTGTTGCATGCCGCGGACCTGCGAGAGATCGCGGTGGATGGACTCAACCTGGAGTGCCAGATGAGACCGGCGGGGCGCGAGGTGAAGCCCGGGGTGTGGCTGGCCGACGGCAGCCGTATCGATGAAGGTGTCCGGCTGGTGGCGCCGCTGTTCGTGGGGAAGCGAGCACGAGTGCGAACCGGGGCGGTCATCACGCGGGGCAGCTCGATCGAACATCACAGCTTAGTGGATTGCGGCACGGTAGTTGAAAATACTTCGATATTACCTTTTTCGGCGGTGGGAGCCGGGTTGGACTTTACCCACGCTGTGGTGGGTAACCGTCAGGTGGTGGATCTCAAACGCAATGTGGCGGTTGAGATCCATGACAGCACCTTACTGGCCGAGACCGCCCACAATGCCGGGGTCCGAGTGATGTCGAAGGCAGCCGCCCTGGTGACCTACCTGCCGATGCAGTTCTTCCACGCCTTGGCCCAGCGTAACCCGCTGCCGAAGTTGGCCGAAGGCGCCTGTGCCAACGATTTTGTGAGTACTGTCATCAATGAAAGGGAACCGCGGGGAAAAGAAACAGCCCTTCCCACTCGTGCCCTGCCAAAGCTCGTCATGGAGAGATATGGAAACCAGTAGACCGGTAATCGTAAAACGCATGCCTGGAGTGATGAATCTGCGGGAATCGCGAGCGTTCCTGCGCGATGTGCAGCCGATCCTGCAGTCGGACCGGCCACAGCTGGTCTTCGACCTGGCGCAAGTCGTACGCCTGGATGCAGCGGGGGTGGAGGTGCTGGTGCATTGCATGTCTGAAGCGATGCGCCGTGATGGCGATGTAAAACTGGCGGCGGTCTCACCTCAAGCGGCGGTGGTGCTGGAGATGACGCGCACCGACAGGCTTTTCGAGATCTACCAAACGAGCACGGACGCCGCCCGCAGCTTTAGCGCCTTCTTGCCGAACACGATCCGACGTAAAGAATTACAACCATTGGCCGCTTGAGTCCCCGATGATCACGAACCCGCAAGCCGTTCCGCTTCCCTCCCGTATAGGACCGCGTAATCTGTTGCGCTGGCCGCAGCGGCTGCGCGAACACGGCGCCATGGTCCTGGGAGGCAGCCTCATCATGCTTTTCGGATCGGGCTTGGTGAGCGTCGCCAATTTTGGCTACAACGTAACCATGGCCCGGCTGCTGGGCCCGGCGGAGTTCGGCCATGTGACTGCGGTGGCAACGCTGCTGATGCTGGCCTCAGCGGTCACGCTCTCGTTTCAACTGGTATGCGCAAAATTCATTGCGCGGAATGTGACCTCGGCGGGCAAGGCCGCGATCCACGACAGCCTAATGCGGAGGGCGTGGGTGATCGGCGGGGCGATGGGCGTGGGAGTGATCCTGGCGAGCCCCGGCATCGCCCGGCTATTGCGACTGCCCACCCCAATGTTCATTGTGCTACTGGGGGCTGGACTGTTTTGCTATCCGGCGCTGGGAGTGAAACGCGGAGTCCTGCAAGGCGCATGTAACTTCCGTCATCTGAGCGGCAATTTCGTGCTGGAAGCGGTGGTAAAGCTGGTGGCCGCCGTATTTTTCGTTTGGGTAGGCTTCGGCAGCCTGGGAGCCATCGGAGGCGTGGCATTGTCGCTGTTCGCCGCCTTCGCGTTCGCGCGCATCGCCTTCCACGGGGGGGGCAGCACTGAGCAGCTGGTGCCAGCTTCATTCCGCGAGGCCATGCAAGTCATCGTTTTTTTTGTGGGCCAAGTGGTTTTGAGCAATATCGACATCCTGCTGGTGAAGTACTTCTTTCCGCCGTCAGAGGCGGGCCTGTATGCTGCCGTCGCCTTAGTGGGGCGGTTGTTATACTTCGCCGCCTGGTCAATCGTGAGTGCGATGTTCCCGGTGAGCGCGTCTAACACCGCGGCCCCGGACAAGCGCCCCGACCATGTGTTATTCACGCCGCTAATGATGGTATTCGGCATCAGCGTGGTGTACACCGCGCTTATGGCAGCGTTTCCCCGTACCATTGTGGCGCTGCTGTTCGGCACGGGATTCCAGGAAGCGGAGCCGCTGCTCAGTCTTTATGCCATGGCTACAGGGCTGTACGCGCTGAGCGTGGTATTGATGACGTATGAGATGTCCCGGCGCATCGTCAATACGGGCTGGCTGCAGTTGATCTTCAGTGGGGTCCTGGTGGTGGCAATCAGCGTTTTTCATACCAGCCTACGCGAAGTGGTGCTGGTGCAACTGGTGATCATGAGTCTGCTGCTGGCGGCGGTTTCCATCCCGTTCCTGCGGCAATATAGCCGGAAAGATTCCCAGAGATTGCAGGAGGCCGCATGAAGAAGTTATATGCGGTCAGTGAAGCGGAGGCGATCGGGGAGTTCCTGCGGAACGAATTCCACGAAGCGCAGTACAACTTTGACCGCGATCGGTTTGAATCCTACGTGCTCAAGCCTGATTTTTCGGATGTGCACGCGAATGCGGTGCGCCGGGCGCTGCTATTTCGCCGGCGGGGCCACATGTGGCGGGAGCTACCCAAAGATACGCAATGGTGGCGGGTGAAGATCGAACCGAGTGACTTGGCGAATGTCCATGTTTTTCCGCGGGCCCAATGGCGGAAGATCTCGAACGGGAGCTATTCGATCGGCGATGTAGTTGATCGCATCCGCGAACGCCGCTACAAAGACGGCGGCAATGAGGTCATTGCGAAGATCCAGCAGGTTCGATACCGGTTACAGGCAGAAAGTTACACCCGAAGCACGGTGTTGTTGATCGGGCTGGACGAGACCAAGCCGGTCACCATCCTGGAAGGCAATCATAGGTTTGCCGCAGCCATGCTGGTTTCGCCGCTGATCGCCAGCACTCACTTCAGCGTGCTCTGCGGCATGTCCGCGCATATGACGGAGTGTTGCTGGTATCACACAAACTTCAACAATCTCTGGCACTACGCGTGTAACCGGCTCACTCACCTGTATGACCGTGAAGCGGACGTAAACCGGTTTTTACCCAAGAAGGAACTGGTGCTCACCGATACACTCACGGCAAAGAACGTGACCGGCACTCGAACGTAAAGTCTTATGGAGGTAATCTCAATGCGAGCCAAACTGTTCCCCACTCGCGCCATTGGCGCAATCCTGATCGCAGGATTGAGCTTCAGCACCTTTGCCCAAGGGCAGACGCCGGCGGGGCAAAAGCCGCTGGACAACCAAAGTACGGTGCCGCAGCAAGTTTCGCCGGGCCCGCTGGAGCCGCAACCGACTCCGCAGCAACCTTCGGAAGAGGACAAGAAGCTGCCGAATGCCCCCAGCTCTACGACGCAGCCGAGCACAGTGGTGCTGGGCCCGGACGGTAAGCCGGTAGCTGGTTCGCAGACGCAACAGGCTCCCGCAACCACGCCGGGAAGCACCCAGCCTTTAGGCACCGCGGCAGCGGAGAAGGCGACGACGGCGGGAGGAGCAGCCTCCCGGCCAGCCGGTAGCGCTATTGCACCCGTCAAGCAGCGACAGGTACGGTCTTTCCTGATCAAGCTGGGAATGATCGCGGCCGGCGGCGTGGCATTGGGCACGGTGTATGCACTCAGCAAGGGCTCGCCATCGAAGCCACCGGGCGCCGTTCAGTAAGCGCAGTCGTCATTGGTTATGAGTCGCGGAGGAAATCCTTTGCTCATCTCGTTCTCCGGGCTGGATGGTTCGGGCAAAAGTACGCAGATCGCGGCGCTGCGGCAGTTGCTCGCCTCGCGTGGGCTTACGGTCAAGACGCTGGCCTTCTGGGACGATGTGGTCCTGGGCAAGCGGTGGCGCGAAGTGTTTGTGCACAAGGTTTACAAGAGCGAGAAAGGGATCGGTGCGCCGGGCAAGCCGGTGGAGCGTCGCGATAAGAACGTCCGCAAATGGTACCTCTCGCTCGCCCGGCATCTGCTCTACACCATAGACGCCGTCAACCTGGTACGGGTGATATCCCGGGTGCGCGCCGAAAAGCCGAACGTGATCATCATGGACCGCTACATTTATGACGAATTAGCAAACCTGCCGTTGCGAAATCCGTTGACGCGCGCGTTCGTAAAGCTGGTGCACGCCATGGTGCCACAGCCGGAGATCGCATACCTGCTGGATGTGGATGTGGAAGCCGCTCGCGTTCGGAAGCCCGAGTATCCGGTCGACTTCATGCATCGCTGCCGCATCGCTTATTTTGAACTGGACCGCATGTTGGGCAACATGACGGTGATCCCTGCGGCGAGCTTGAGCGAGGCTACGGACGAGGTGATCAGCATCGCTATGAGAAGCGTTGTGTCCGCAGCGAGCGGAGAACTGCTGGCCGCATAGAGATGGGTCAGTCGACCTTGCGGATGTAGCCGGAGAACAGACGGCGTGTGCCGCGGTAAAACTCACCAAAGCGGATCTGCACGTTGAATTCGGTCCCATCCTTGTGAACAGCCGGCAAGACGACGCCATCCCAGGAGAGATTGCGCTTCCCTTCCGCAATGTAACGGCGCATCCCAGCCTCATGCCGCTCGCGCAAGCGTTCGGGAATGATGATGGTTAGTCGCGCGGTGATCAACTCTCCGGCACTATACCCAAACAACTTCTCCATCTCGTGATTGGCGAAGATGATGTTGCTGTTCTCGTCGATGGTGACAATGGGATCGATGGCCTTTTCCACCAGCAGACGGTACTGGGCTTCCGAGCTGGTGATGCCCTCATCGGCCCGGATCCGTTCGAGGAAGAGTCCAAGCTGGCCTCCCACCAAGCGAAAGAAGTCCAGCATAGGTTCATCCAGCGGTGAAGGTTCGGTACGGTAGAGCTCGACCATCCCAAGGGTTTGTTTGCCCACGCGGACAGGAAATCCAACGCCGCTGCGCAAGCCTTCCTTGACCGCGATGGGCAACCGAGGGAAATTTTCGTTCGGACCCAATTCTTCGATCCATCGCGCCTGCCTCTCCTGCCAGATGCTTCCAGGAAGCCCCTGCCCGATATGAAAGCCTCGTAACCGGGTGACGGCTTCAAATTGGGGGAATCTCCAGCCGGGCCGGGTCCAGGTACCCACATTCACGATCTGGAGGTTGTCGTAGTCGACGCGCCACAGTGCCCCGAACTGCCAATCAAAGGATTCGGCCAGCAGCGCCAGCACCTCAGGAAAGAACTGGGCAGGGGTCTCGGCTTCACCCATGATCTTGGCCAAAGAAAAGCTGACCTGCGGATAGTCGTAGTTCGGCACGCGGGCATTATAGGGGACAAGTCAATCGCCCGCAGGTTAGGAGAGTGCGGGAGCCGGCTTCAGGTCTTTGATATCCACAAATTCCGTGGGATAAATCCCGGTGTAGCAAGCGGTGCAATAGGTGGTCTTTACGCCTTCGCCGCAAGCGTGTTTCATGCCTTCGAGGGAAAGATAACCAAGCGAATCTGCGCCGATATACTGGCGGATCTCTTCGACACTCTTGTTGGCGCCGATGAGCTGCGATTTTTCCGGCGTATCCACTCCGTAAAAACAGGGAGAGACGGTGGGCGGGCAGGAGACCCGCATGTGGACTTCCTTGGCGCCGGCGTCGCGCACCATACGGACGATCTTGCGGCTGGTGGTGCCGCGGATGATGGAGTCATCAATGAGGACGACGCGCTGGCCTTCCAGCAGACTGCGCACCGGATTCAACTTCAGCTTCACACCAAAATCGCGGACACGCTGTTCGGGCTCGATGAAGGTGCGTCCGACGTAGTGATTACGGATGAGGCCGAAGCGGAAAGGCAGGCCCGTCTCCGAGGCATAGCCGAGCGCCGCGGTCACGCCAGAATCCGGAACGGGGACGACGATGTCGGCAGCACACGGCAGCTCGCGCGCGAGTTGGCGCCCGAGAGCTTCACGGCTGACCTGGACCGATTGACCGAAGATCTTGCTGTCTGGCCGCGAGAAATAAACGTGCTCGAAGATGCAGGACGACTGCTTGCGCGATTCGGCGAAGAAGCGCGAGTGGATCCCTTCCGGTCCAACGACGACCATCTCGCCCGGCTTCACGTCGCGCTCGAAGCGCGCACCGATGAGATCGAAGGCGCAAGACTCAGAGGCGAAGACGATCGTATCCGGACGAGTGTTGTCAGTGGAAACGATGCGTCCCATGGAAAGCGGGCGGAAGCCGCGCGAATCGCGGGCAGCAAAGATGCGGTCGCGGGTCATCATGACCAGGGAGAAGGCGCCTTCAAGACGACGGAGCGCGTCAGCGATAGCGTCGACCAGCGTCTCTTCCTTGGATTGCGCGATGAGATGGACGACAACTTCGGTGTCGCTGGTGGTCTGAAAGATGGAGCCGGCTTTTTCGAGGCGCGAGCGGATCTCGTTGGCGTTGACCAGATTGCCGTTGTGCGCGAGGGCGATCATGCCCTTGTTGCAGTCCACACGAATGGGCTGAGCGTTGAGCAGAGCCGAATCGCCGGTGGTGGAGTAGCGGGTGTGTCCGATGGCGAGCGAGCCGGGCAGACGGGTGAGGACGTCTTCGGTGAAGATGTCCATAACCAGGCCCATGGCTTTGTGGATGTAGACGGTGGTGCCGTTGGTGGAGGCGATGCCGGCGGATTCCTGTCCGCGATGCTGGAGGGCATGCAGGCCGAGGTAGGCGAGGGTCGACGCCTCAGGATTGGCATAGATCGCCATCACGCCACATTCGTCACGGAATTTGTCGTTGTCGAGGAACATTGTCCGGGGGCTAAAGCTCAACTTCAAGTGTGCCCTAATCGCAGACTACCTAATCGCAGACTAAGGGTCTGCGCCATAAATCAGCTCTTTTGCAACACTTCCGGCACTACGTGCTCCGGTGTTTCCAGGTGCAATGCGCGCTCGAGAGCGCTTCCCCAGACTTGTTTCAATTCCAACACGGATGCGGCGATGGCCGGCTTGCCGTCCACACTGATTCCCAATTTGTCTTTTTGCGTTTGCCCGAGAAGGTCTGCTACTAACCCAGATTTTACCGCCATTTGTTGGATGGTCGAGGAATTCTTTGGGTCGCAGGAAATGAGTACGCGAGTAGCAGCTTCGCCGAAAAGAAGCAGAGGCCAGCGGCCACTCTCCGGTCTCCGGTCCGTGGGCTGAGCATTTGAGCCGGAAATGTAAGAACTCCTGACCTGAATCTTCGCGCCGATGCGTAGCGGGAAGGCACATTCGGCGAGGGCAACTGCCAAACCGCCGTCAGAGCAATCATGTGCGGACTCGATCAGGCGTTGGCTGATGAGGTCAAGGATAAGCGTCTGGAGCGCTGCTTCTTGATTAAGATCGAGTGCCGGGGGGAGTCCCCAGGTGGCTCCGAGGATGTGCTTGGCGAATTCGGATGAGCCAAGGGTCGTTTCCGTATCCCCTGCGGATGTATGCAGCAGGATGACATCGCGACCAACCGCTTGAAAATGCGAGCGGGTGGCGTGGGCGATGTCATCAATGATGCCAACTACGCCAACTACGGGCGTGGGATAGATACCTTCACCCAGCGTCTCGTTGTAGAGGCTGACATTACCGCCAGTAATCGGGGTGCCGAGTGCGTTGCAGGCTTCGGCCAAGCCATCGATCACGTCAGAGAATTGGGCCATGATGTACGGCTTTTCCGGATTGCCGAAGTTCAGGCAATTCGTAGCGGCCACGGGCTTACCGCCGGAACAAACGACATTGCGCGCGGCTTCTGCCACGCAATGCATCGCGCCCAGTTTCGGGTCGAGATAGCACCAGCGCCCGTTGCCGTCGAGCGACATGGCCAATCCCCGCTTCGTGCCCTTGATGCGCATGACTCCTGCATCTGCGCCAGGGCCTTCCACGGTGTTGGTCTGCACCATCGAATCGTACTGCTCGAAGATCCAGCGCTTGGAGCAGATGTTGGGCGAGGCGAGAAGCTTTTTGAGATCGCTGAGTGGATCGCGCCCTTCGAGGGAGATGCCAGCTGGCTTTTCACGCGGGAACTGGGTCTGCCGCCACGGCTCCATAGGACGGTTGTAGAGCGGAGCCTCATCAGTCAGCGCGAGATTGGGAATGTCAGCCACGACTTCCCCATGATGCAGCACGCGCATGCGCGCGTCGTTGATGACGCGGCCCACGACGACGGCGTCGAGCCCCCACTTGGCGAAGACGCGGAGGACCTCATCCTCGCGGCCCTTTTCGGCGACGAGCAGCATGCGCTCCTGGGACTCGCTGAGCATGATCTCGTAGGAGTTCATGGCGGTCTCACGCTGGGGAACGTTGTCCAGTTCAATCTCCAAGCCCACGCCGCCGCGCGCGCCCATCTCACAGGTGGAGCAGGTGAGTCCGGCCGCGCCCATGTCCTGGATACCGACGACCGCGCCAGTGTGCATGGCCTCTACGCAGGCCTCAAGCAAGAGTTTCTCAAGA
>DATLCI010000184.1:0-4600 GCA_035526435.1 Terriglobales bacterium | reverse complement strand
ACGGAGCGCGAACTTTGTGGGCTGATAGGGTGGGAGGGCGGGAGTTAGTCCTGATTGATGACGGCAGTGGGGCTGTTCGGTTCGTTCTCCGCCTGGCTCTGGGCCTCGCGATATCCGTCATAACGTTCGGAGACCATAATGTGATACACGGGTTGGCGACGCTCTTCGGCAGCTTCAATCAAGTTGCGGTTGCGAAGCTCCAGAAGATAGGCGTCGAGCCACTTGCGTTGTTTGCGGGAAAGGCCAGCCTTCGAGATGTCCACGGTGATTCCGGCAAGGTGTGACGATGCCGTCTCGCCGAGCTCCGGGGCAGCATTGCGATTCGTTCGCCGCAGCTTCTTCTGTTGCTCCACGGTGCGGACGGCAGAGTTCACCTGGATAGGCGTCTTGAACTGCTGATAGAAATCAGCGCTCAGGTCTTGCAAGAAAGCTACCGTCCAGGGACGGCAATAGCGACGGCCGGAGTCCAGATTAGAAGCGATGCGCAAGCTGCGCGATTCCGGGATCTCGACCAGCTCCTGCTTCAGGATAAGGTCTTCGAGCTGCGCGTCATCTTCAATGCGCAAAAGTTGCAGCCGGTCTATCTCTTCATTCTGGCGCAACATGGATTCATAGGAGCCGCGCAAAACCGGATTCCAGCGGATGCGGCGGAACTTGCTCCGCTTCTTCTGAGTTTTGGAAAAGCGGGGCTTACTCGGGCGGTGAGTCGTTCCCTTGGAAGAGACGGCGGCCAGGGCTTGAGTTGAGCCCAGCAGAGCGGTGCAGATCAGGATGGCCAGCAGTTTCTTCCCAGGGGTCACGCGTTGGTTCCTGCCATGTGCTGAATTTGGAAGCGCGATTCTAGCCGAAAGCTGTACAGATTCATCTAGGAAAAAAGGCCGAGAACCAAAGTAATCGACCCTTGGTTCGATAGTGTCAGTGTAAGTTGTTGATTCTATACAAACTACGTAGTGAAGAAGTCCTTGAAGGCCTGCTTCATCACATCTCCGGAGACGCGGGAGATCGATTTGGTAAGGGGAATCTCCTTGGGGCAGGAGTGCACGCAGTTCTGGGCGTATCCGCACTCGTGGATGCCCCCGTCGCCCATGAGCGCGTGGAGACGCTCTTCTTTCAGGGCAGCGCCCGTGGGGTGGTCATTGAACAGGGCGACCTGGGAGATGGCGGCGGCGCCCACGAAGCCGGTGTCTTCATTGAACTGGGGACAGACTTCCATGCAGATGGTGCAGGAGATGCAGCGCGAGAGCGGATAGTTCTGTTCCTGCTTGCTCGGCGTCTGTCGCGGTCCCGAGCCGAGGTCGTACGTGCCGTCTACAGGCACCCACGCTTTTACCTTCTTCAAGTTTTCGAAGAGCACGCTGCGGTCGACGGCGAGGTCGCGGACCACCGGAAATTTTGATAGCGGTTCGATCTTGATGGGCTGCTCAAGTTTATCTATCAACGCGGAGCAGGCCATCTTGGCTTTGCCGTTGATGAGCATGGCGCAGGAGCCGCAGATCTCTTCCAGACAGTTGGAATCGTAAGCGATGGGCGTAGTCGTTTTGCCATCCTGGGTGACGGGGTTGGCGGCGATATCCATCATGGCCGAGATCACGTTCATGCCGGGCTTCCACGGTAGGGAGAACTCTTCCCAGCGGGGTTCTTCCTTAGGGCTGGTGCGGCGCTTGATGTGGATCTCTACGGTCTTTTTTTTGTCGCCTACCATAGCTCCTCGTTATTTGGCCGCGTCGTAACGGCGCGGACGCGGTTTGATCAAAGACGTATCCACGGTTTCCCACTCGAAGCGGGGCTCATCAGCATCCGCGGCGAAATAGGCTTTGGTGGTTTTCAGGAAATTGGCATCATCGCGTTCGGGGAAGTCAGGCTTGTAATGCGCGCCGCGCGATTCATCTCTGCGCGCTGCGCCCTGAGCGACCACGCGCGCCAACTGCAGCATGTTGTAGAGCTGGCGAGAGAAGATGAACGAGGTATTGGCCCAAGCGCTCTTGTCGCTGAGATTGATCTTCTGAAAGCGGCGGAGCAGCTCCACGATCTTAGCGTCCGTGTCCTGAAGGTTCTTGTTGTAGCGGATGACCGTACAGTTGCGCGTCATGGTCTCACCAAGTTCGCGCCAGAGACGGAAAGGATTTTCCGAGCCGTCTGAACTTATCAGGCGGGAGTTGATCTCTTCCTGGCGTTTCTTCTCGGCGTCGAAATGGCCATTCGAAGCGGCGGATCTCTGCAAGCCTTTGGCATACTTCACGGCTTCGGGACCCGCGCTGAAGCCTCCATAGATGCAGGAGACCAGCGAGTTGGCGCCGAGGCGGTTGGCCCCGTGATACTGGTACTCGCACTCGCCGGCGGCGAAGATGCCCGGGATCGTGGTGGCCTGCTTGAAATCAACCCAGAGGCCGCCCATGGTGTAGTGCATGCCCGGGAAGATCTTCATGGGAACATCGCGCGGATCGTCGCCGACAAACTTCTCGTAGATCTCGAGGATGCCTTCCAGCTTGCGGTTTAGAGTGGCGCGGTCGATGTGAGTAAGGTCGAGATAGACCATGGGCTGACCATCGATACCCAGGTCATGCTCATAGACGACTTTGTGAATGGCGCGGGTAGCAACATCGCGCGGGACCAAGTTCCCATACTTCGGATACCACTCTTCGAGGAAGTACCAGCGCTCGCTCTCCGGAATGCTTTTCCAGTCGCGCTTATCGCCTTTTTGCTTCGGAACCCAAACCCGTCCGCCTTCACCGCGGGCGGATTCAGACATCAACCGCAGCTTGTCCTCACCGGGGATGGAGGTGGGATGCACCTGAATAAATTCGCCGTTGCCATAGTGCGCACCTTGTTGATACAAGGCTGATTGCGCAGAACCGGTGCATACGACCGAGTTCGTGGACTTACCGAAGATGGCGCCGATGCCGCCGGTAGCGATGATGAGAGCGTCGCAGGCAAAGGTGCGGACTTCCATGGTGCGCAGATTCATGGCGCAGATGCCGCGGCAGACGCGGCCGCCGTCTAATACGGCGCTGAGAAATTCCCAATGCTCGTACTTGGTGACATGACCTTCAGCTTCGTAGCGGCGCACTTGTTCGTCGAGCGCATACAGCAGTTGCTGGCCAGTGGTGGCTCCGGCAAAGGCAGTGCGGTGGTAGAGCGTGCCGCCAAAGCGGCGGAAATCGAGCAAACCTTCGGGAGTCCGATTGAAGGTGACGCCCATGCGGTCCAGCAAGTCGATGATAGCGGGGGCGGCATCGCACATCTCTTTGACCGGAGGCTGGTTGGCGAGGAAGTCGCCACCATAGATGGTGTCGTCAAAATGCTGGGCGGTGGTGTCGCCCTCACCCTTAAGGTTTTTGGCGGCATTGATCCCGCCTTGGGCGCAGACGGAATGCGAACGTTTTACCGGAACGATTGAGAAAAGATCAACGTCCCCGCCGCTTTCAGCAATCTTGATAACGGCAGAGAGTCCCGCCAATCCGCCACCTACCACAATGATCTTTGGCTTTGCCATAAAAATTTACTTGCCCGTTTCGATCTTTTCGAGTTCCGGTCCAGCTTCCACGGGTTGCAACGGCTTGGTAAGGAAGCTGCGGATGCTTAAACCGCCGACGATCACTAAGAGAAGGAAGAAGCCCATGCAGACGACCAGCAGGCGCCGGCGGGCGCGCTCGCCGATAGTAATGCCCCACTTAGCGCAGAACAGCCAGATGCCGTATGCAAAGTGCCAGGAGGCGGTGACTAGACCGACGATCCAGAAGAGGAGCATCCAGTTGTTGGCCAACTCGCGTTGCACTTTACCGAACGATGCGGCCGGGAGTCCCGGAAGGTGGATCCCGGTAAAGCGCATGGTGTACGTATGCACCACGATGTAAATGAAAGCGATGCCGCCGGTCCAGCGCTGGAGGCTGTACATCCAATTGCCTTCCCAAGGATAGTGGATGAGGTTGGACCGGCCGCGATACCAAATGTAAAAACCGTATCCTCCATGGAAGAGTATGGGCAGCCAGATGCCGAACAGCTCCAGATAGACCGTCAACGGCAGGCTGTTTAGAAACTTGACTTGGTTGTAATAGGCGGTGGGGCCGTTGATGGCGGTGGCATTCGAGAGCAGGATATGTTCGAACAGGAAGGCCCCGACGGGAATGATCCCGCTTAGAGAATGGAGACGACGCAACAGGAATTCGCGGCCCTGACCGGCGCGGAGGGGTGGAACTCCTTCGGTGACTTCGGCAGAAGGATGAGCGGTCGAGGCCATTTCGGCGTGAACTCCTTATGAGTGCGGAAGCGAAAACGCAACTGGTCATTATTTCGTCCCATCGCGATTGCGTCAAGGAACATCGCTGACTCAATCGGAATCTGTCTGCTACACTTTCTGTCTCTCACCGGGGAAGCATGCCGAAAATCCTTTATTTAGAGTGCTCGAAATGCGGACACCAGCTCTCAGCCGAGCAGCCGCAGAACCTGTGTCCGCAAGATGCGGGCTCGCTTTATGTTCGCTACGACCTGAAGGCCATCAAGGGAGTAAAGAAGGAAGCGGTCGCGACTAAGACGGCTTCGATGTGGCGCTATGCCGACGTACTCCCGGATGTGCAGCCGGTCACGCTGGGCGAAGGTTTCA
>DATLCI010000159.1:0-15462 GCA_035526435.1 Terriglobales bacterium | reverse complement strand
ATCGTCTGTATCCCCAGAAGTCGTATCGAGCGATGACATCAAACTCTCGGATACCCTCCAGCTTCGGAGCTGAGTTGGCCAGCAGCAATGCGGAGATTCGTTCCATGTCAGCTCGGCTGTTTGAAATCAACAAATAGGACGACCCCACCTGCGTTGCATAGATTTGATATTTGTCGGGATGTCCTTCTTGGGGTGGAGCTTCCCATGTCCATCCTGTTGTACCTGTCGTCGCTGTTGCTGATGTTTTAGCCACCTTCTTGAGATCAAGAGCGCTATTTGGCTTCAGCAGAAGCACAAAACAAAAAACGGAGTCTACCCCGCCCAGGCCTGTCGGACCCCCAGGTGCCCGAAAATCCTTTGCCCCGACAAACACACCCTCTGCACTCTGCAGCACTCTGGACGCGTCATTCTTGCCCAGTGCATCGACTGCATGGAAAAGAACTCCGAACGGAGCTTTTAGGGTACGAGGACTTTGGCTCTTTCCATCGGCGGAGAGTAAGGTCCCTTTGATATAGGAAACCGTTTCGAACTGTTCCAGTAGCGCAGAGCTTACCCGTTGACCCATTGCTGGGACGTTGGCATTGCCTCTTGTGCACCCGCAGTACAAGAATGCCACTAGCACTACAACCATTCTGGAGCCGTTTCTCGCCATTGTCATTGTCTAATCCTCAATCAGATCGACTAGGGCCGTGGAACCGTATTGTCCCAACCGAAAGCTCCATCGGGCCTTGCAGGCGCGAACCACCTTGAGTACCCAACATATGAGCTGCGGAGTTACTGTTTACCCCAGTTGGGGAGTAGGCTACCGTATTTTGTTTCCAATGATTTACCGTATCGATCATTGCATCTACGGCGGGTGGCCCAGACAAGATGCTAGTCTACGGAATATGCTCTCAAGTGACAAAGAATGTTTTGGGGTGCCCCATCACGAGCGCAGCTCGTGTGGGCATAGTGGGAGAAAGTGAAGGCGTAAGGCCGAGATGTTGGTGAGCGCGGAAGGAATCGAACCTTCAACCTACTGATTAAGAGTCAGTTGCTCTGCCAGTTGAGCTACGCGCCCACATTGTCGAGAGACTTGGTGGAAGGCAGATAAAAATTATAGCAGCAGCGGCGAGTCTGCGGCCGCCAGTCGCTAGAAAAAACTGAGCAGCAGCGACCAGCCTTCAGCCTGCAGTCGCCAGAAAAAACTGAGAACAGAGCGACCTGCCAGCAGTCTTCAGCGGGATCGAAGATGCGGCAGCCGCAGCACGTCGTCATTCTCGCGAAAAATGAAGGAGGAGATTCCCGTAAGTAATGAATACAGAACAGGATTTGCAGACTCGTGGCCAGAGTGTGGTAGCCAGAGACTGCCTTAGAAATTGAACGCGACCCCTCCGCGGATGGCGCGGGCCGACTGCACCAGATACAACGTATTGCCATCGCGCCCCAGGAATGGCAAGTAGCCCTGCGAGAGCAGATTCCGCACATCGACCAGAGCTTCGATCTTTCCCGGAAGGAAACCGGTGCCCGGCAAAGGCTGGCGCACGAAGATGTTGAAGTAAGGTTCCGCATTGCCGGCGGAGGCGTTGAACATATCCACCGGAACCACCAGCCGCGAGCCCGTGGTCCACTTATACGACGCGATCCAGCGAGTCTTTAGTTTCGGTACCGTGCCGGCGAATTTTCCGGTCAGCGCATGGTGCTGGCGAGTACGGAACCCGGGCGTGCCGTTCAGCAAGGTCTCTTCGGTCAACTCCGGCGCGCCGCCGAACGAGTAATTGATGGTTGTGATCAGAGCTTCAGAGAACTTACGCTCTCCCACCAGCCGGAAACCCTGGGTGGAATATTCATCGCCGCTGTAGGTAAAAGTATTGGAGTACACGTCAGGAAGAAAATCACCCGATTCGATGAGCTGATCAACTTCGCCGACGCCAGTCAGAGCCGCATCGCGAACGTGGTCGTAGTAGTAAGCGGCCTGGAAGCGATTGCGCCCCGCACGGCGGCTATAGGCCACTTCATGGTGCGATGCCCGCTCCAGTTGCAGACGATCATCCTGCAATGCGACCCGCGGATTGGTCTCCGTAAGATCGGCCGGAGCAGAATCGTAGCCCTTGGCCATGCGGGTGGTAGGACGCGACGTGGCGTAGCGATACTCCAGCATGGCATCAGGCGAGAGATGCGCTACTACGGAACCGAAGGGGCGGAACGCGGTCACGCGGCCGCGATACTGGATGCTCTGCATCTCCCCGCCGTAGTTGAAGTCTAGGAAGTCGCCAAAGGTAAAGCCGTCCGCAAGGGAGATGGCCATCGCGTTGAGCGCTGCATGACGCGGGGCGCTTCCCTGCGAGGCAAAGCGATGCGCGGTGAAGGCGATCTCCGGATGCGTGCCCCCAGCAAACTCATGCCGATAGCTGGCGCGCAGCACGCCGGTAGCTTGTCCGGCGTTGTATCCCACCGAGCCGTTAAAGGCCATGGTGCCGCTGCGGAAGAGCGACTGTTCCACGGTGAACGCGGTATGGACGTCAGAGCCGCTGAAGTTCTCGCCATTGGAGCCAGCGATGAAAGCGACTTTCGCCTTCAGAACGCGATCATCACCGGCGTCAGAGCGCGAGACCATGACCAGCGGGCCGTCATTTTCCAGGACGCGCAACACCGGGCGATTGGCGGCGGAGCGGAGCGTCCACTTCCAGTCATCTTCTTCACCGGCAGCGGAGCGGCGCGCGGGAACCAGTTGGAAGGCCTCAATCAGGGTGTTCAGGGTCAGGTTGACCAGAGTATTAGCGCCTGAACGGAGCGAAACATTTTCCCGCAGCGAAGGCAGGAAGTTATTGGCCGTGGCCTTAACGAAGTACACGCCCGGCGTAAGCCCCGCGGCGGTATAGTGGCCTTTGTCGTCCGTGAATACTTTGACAGGAGCCGGCATGGTGCTGGCAAAGATCTCGACCAGGGCGCCCATCTGGGCTTTGCCCGCGGAGTCTTTCACACTTCCTGAAACACTCGCACCACTGTCGGCCGCAACCGGCAGCGCCATTGACCCGAGGACCGTGAGGATCAAGACCAGTCTTCCGAATTTTCTTGTCATGGCAGCGCCTCTACCTTCGTTCTTCCTGCTTGGACGAACCTCAGTAAAAAAATTGCTTGCGATCACTCGACCCTGAATTTGGCCTCCGACGGGATCATAACCTGCTTGGAAACGTTGTCGTTCACCTTCACCACTACCTTATACAGGCCGGGCTCCAGGCTGGCGAGGGACATGGACTTTTCCAGCGTCACCTGGTCGCCGGTGTTGCCGAGATCAGTGGTAGTCTCTTTCGTCTTCATCACGGATTCGCCGGTCTTGGCGTCCGGACTGAGCTTGAAGATCTCATACTGGAATTCGGCGGACGATTTGTTGGTCGCCTGGTCCACCCCCAGGTTGTAGACCTGCATCCAGAAGTTAAGTTTCTGGTTGCGTTTGAAGCTGGCGGGCTTGCCGTCAGAAGAATCAACCCGAGGACGCACCTTGGTGGTGCCAATCACGAAGTTGCCTGCGCCCACGCTGCGGGTGGGTACCTTCTCGAGCTGGTCGGCCAGGATCAAGCTGCTGGCCATCAAGCCGCGGTCTTCACCCATGTTCGGAACGATGAGGCCCCTGGAGGTGCTGCCTAAACGGCCTTCGCCGCTGCCCACGTCTTTCACGACGATGTCCAGGCGATAGCGTCCGCTGCGCAAGGGCAACGCCTTCCAGTACACGGACATGTTCTCAACCGTCTTAGCCAGCAGCGCGGAAGGAACGTCTACCTGGACGGTGTCTTCAAAGGTCTGCGCCACGCGTCCGGTCAAGGTGGAGACGCGGCCGAAAATATTCACGGTGCCGCGGGCCACGCCATCCTTTTCGACAAAGGTGATGTCCTTGTTCTTGAGCTGGATGGTGATGGGAACGAGGATGGTGTCTTCGGTCACCTTCACAAAGTCGACGCGGTAATCGAACGGCATGTTGTTGAAGCGGATCTTGTGGGAGACCACTTCTTCCAAGTCACGGAATTTAACCGCCGGAGGACGGTTCAACTTATAGAACAAGTCCATGCGGTCAAACATCTTGCTCTGGTCGTTGGAATTGAATGGCCCCTGTCCGATCCGTTCCCCGCCTCGGCTGAACCTATCAGCTTTATTAGAAAGACCCATCTCTTCATACTGGGTAAGGCCGGCGTTCGGCACAGTCAGAAGTGCGTCTTTCTTTGAGCGGTCCATCGTCATCTCGTACTTGCCGCAACCACAGTCGTCGACGAACTCGATCTCTATCTCCTGGCCAATTCCTTCAAGATAGCGATATCGCCAGGTCTCAAACGGATAAACGGAAGTGGTTCCGCCACCTTCCTCGTAAGGACGGTTGTAGGTACCACCGCTGGGGTGAGAATCAATGGTGTCCGGCGCGCCAAAGATCACATAGATACGGCCGCGGTCGGTACGCCAGCCGGCGATGCCGGAGGCAAAATGTTCATTCGCGTAAGCTATGCGGCGGTAATGCTCTTCGCGGAATTCATTCTCCACCGTGTCCGGGGTGGGGTCGCGGCGCAGCCAGAACTGCTCAATGAATTGATCCCGTTCTTCGTCGTTCGATAGCTGCTTGAAAGCGGTGAGCTCTTCGCCGCTGATGATCCACTTTACGTCGTTCTCCAGCCACTTCTTATAGGTGTCGCTGACTTCCTTCCTGAAGGACTTAGCATTTCGCTGTTTTTGCTCTTCTGAGAGTTCCCGCTTGAGCGGATCCTTCTCCGGCTCGGCCGCAGGAGGCGCGGGCTTCTGGGCGCTGGCGGCGATCCAGAATGCTAGAAAAGTGATCGCTACCAAAAAGCCACGGGAACGGGGGGTGGAACGCATAGATGATTGCTCCTGAATGAACGGAGGGACACTCCGGGTGCATAAATTCTATGTGCGAATGATTCCAAATGCAAGGACGCAAGGGCGTCAATGGGGGTCCGCTCGTCACAAACCTTGCAGGCTCAGTCATTTAAGCCGCATTGCCTGGCCGCCAGGGGTATGCCGAGGGCCACTTGTCACGCTCTAATCGGGGGTCGTGTCCCCTCCAGATGGAGAAGTAAAAGTGCGGCATTTTTACCGCACTTGCAGGAATGCCGGAACCGGCGCGTCGTGAAGGCCTTGGGAAAATGCCATCAGCCCTTGTTTAAGTGAAACTTACGGGTGAAATCTCTCGTATTTACTCTGGGAAAAGCAAAATCTTGAAGCTAGCCTGGAATCCGCAGGTAGAGGTCTGACCGAAATGAATAAGAAATACATCTTTATCGGATTGGGCGTGATCGTCCTCGCCGCCATAGTTTTCTTCACCGCCACCGCGGGTAGCCGGAACGCGATTCCCGTCCAGACCGGCGAGGTCATGAAACGTGACCTGGCCACGGTGGTAAGTGCGTCCGGAGAGATCAAGCCGAAGACCTATGTCAACGTGGGCGCGAATGCCTTCGGCAAAATCTTGAAGATCTATGTGAAGGAAGGCGAGCACGTAAAGCGCGGCCAGCTTCTGGCGCAGCTTGAGAACGTGCAATCGGCCGCCGACGTTGCCGCCCAACGCGCCTCAGTGGGCGCGAACCGCACGGATGCTCAAGCAGCCGATGCAGGCGTGCGCACCGCCCAAGCCGACTTGAACCGCGCGAAAGCTGACGCGGACCGCGCCCGGCTTGATTTTGAACGGGCCGAAGGCCTCTACAAGGCGCAGTTGATCGCGAAATCTGAATTTGACCTGCGCAAGGCGGCCGCGGAAGTGGCCGCCGCCCAGGTAGCCCAGGCGCAGTCCCGCGTGGCCCAAGCCAAGGCGCAGATGGATTCCGCCACCGGACGCATTGCCCAGGCGCAAGCCACTTTGACCCGCGCCTCTGACCAGCTCAGCAAGACGACCTACCTGGCCCCATATGACGGCGTGGTAACCAACCTGCCCGTGCGCGAAGGTGAGAGCGTAGTCGTCGGCATCCAGAATTCACCGGGCAGCTTGCTCATGACCATTGCGGACATGTCCGTGATCACCGCGGAAGTGAAGGTGGATGAGACCGACATCGTCAATGTGAAGCTGGGCCAGCCCGCCGAAGTAAAGATCGACGCCATCCCGGACAAAACCTTTAAGGGCAAGGTCAGCGAGATCGGCAACAATGCCGTCCTGCGTTCCAGCGGGTTGGCCACCACCCAGACTACTTCCGGCAGCCAGGAAGCCAAGGATTTCAAGGTCGTGGTGACCTTGGATTCGCCGCCGGAGAACCTGCGTCCCGGCCTTTCCGCCACTGCGAAGATCACAACTGCGTCGAAGAACGATGTGTTGTCTATCCCCATCCAGGCGTTGACCATCCGCACCGCCAAGGAACTCGAAACCAATCCTAAGGACAAGAAAGCGGCTCAGGCCCCGCCCCCGGAGACGGCAAAAGCTGGTAAAAAGGATGAAGAGATCCAAGGCGTCTTCAAGCTTGAAGGCAAGAAGGTTAAGTTCGTCCCGGTAAAGACGGGCATAACCGGCAGCACGGAGATCGAAGTCCTGGAAGGTTTGACGGAGAAGGACAAGATCGTCACCGGCAGCTATAAAGTGCTGAGAACATTAAAGAACGGCGCCAGCGTCAAAGAAGATAAGGAAGCCGGCAAAAAAGAGGACGAAAAATCCTAACGAACTGACCCCAAGGCAGTCTAAAAAGCTGGAACAAACCGTCTTTCCCCTACGTTCTTTATCACCAGGGAACGGGTTTCTGCCCGCAAGGAGAGTTCAATGGTCACTTTGGCGCCAGTACAAGAGATCCGCGAGGAAAAGTTTATGACCCCATCCAGCGACACGATGATCAGCGTCCAGGAGCTGTGGAAGACATACGAAATGGGCGCCGAGAAGGTGCATGCCCTGCGTGGCGTGAACCTGACCATTGAGCGCAACGAATATGTCGCCATCATGGGCCCGTCGGGCTCCGGCAAGTCAACCTTGATGAACCTTATCGGCTGCCTGGACTCGCCTTCCGCCGGCAAATACTGGCTGAATGGCCACTTAGTGAGCGATCTGGATGACGATGAACTGGCCCGCATCCGCAACAAGGAGATCGGCTTCGTCTTCCAGACCTTCAACCTGCTGGCCCGCGCCACCGCCCTTCACAACGTCGAATTGCCATTGATCTACAACGGTACCCCGGCCGACCAGCGCATTGAGCGCGCCAAAGAAGCGCTGCGCATGGTGGACCTGGAATCGCGCATGAACCATAAGCCGAATGAGCTATCCGGTGGTCAGCGCCAACGCGTGGCTATTGCTCGCGCCCTGGTGAACAGCCCTTCCATCATCCTGGCCGACGAACCGACTGGTAACCTCGACTCCCAGACCGGTAACGAGATCATGGCGTTGTTCGATGACCTGCATCGCAAGGGCAACACCATCGTCCTGGTCACGCACGAGCATGACATCGCGGAATACGCGCATCGGGTGATCCACATCCGCGACGGCGTGGTCTCCAAAGACGAACGCAAAGAACACATGGCGGCGAAGTAACACCGTTTCCGCTAAATAGAAAAAAGCCTCCCTTGCGGGAGGCTTTTCTGGTTGCAGCGAACATTCTCTGATCCCGGGGGCGTCCGCGCGAGCGCGCTTAGTTGATCGCGCGAACATTGAAGGTGATGGCGCCCGAGGTAACGAAACTCGTCAGCGTGAGGTTGCAGACGTGCAGGAAGGACTTGGTGCCGGTGCTGTCCACATAGGCTTGGAAGGTGTAGGAATCCCAAGCCGCTGGCATTGAGTTTGCCGTGGAGCTGAGCACGGACGCTACCAGAGTGGAGCTACTCGACAAGGATCCGGAAGCCGGCGGAATAGGAATATCCTGGCCAGCCACGTTCGCGGGATACACGCCGGTATAAGCAGTCGTACAGGTGTTCTTGATCAAGTTGACCTGATTGGCTGCAATAGTCACCGGGTTAAAACTTAGGTTGTTGTTGTTGCCTAAGCCGTCGCCCACCATGTTCCATCCGTTGCCAGTACTGTTGCAAAGGAAGACTTGCTGGCCGGCCGAGACGCCGCCGGTCTTGATCAACATCTCTTTTTCAGCCGAGCAGGTCGCCGGGAAAGTACTCGAGACCCGGATAGGCAACGTGGTGGCGGCGGTACTGGCGTCCAAGGATCCGGTGAAGGTCTTGGTCCCGGCGATGGTTTGGTTGCCGATGGTATAGACGCCATTGGTCACCGTGCCCGCATTCCCGCTCACGTTTCCGGTGACGTCGCCGGTGAGGTTGCCGGTCACATTCCCGGTCAATGGTCCACTGAAAGCAGTAGCCGTCACCGTGCCGGTAACAGTCTGGCTCGAACTGAAGTTGTTGTTAGCATTCTTTACGGCGAAGTTACTCGTACCAGAGAGTTGACTGGCGTCCACCTGGGCGCAAGTGAGGTTGCCACTTGCGTCGATGGTGGTTGCATATTGACCTGCACCGCAATCGGTCGGATTCGCCGCCAGAACTGAGGCGGTTGCCGCATTCCCGCCGATATTACCGGTGATCTTGGAACCAGCCAACGAAGTAATGAACGCCGGGTTGGCATAGCTTCCCGTGGTGTAGACACCATTGGTGACGGTGGCGGCGTTGCCGCTGATGTTACCGGTGATCTTGGAACCTGCCAACGACGTGATGAATGCCGGATCGGCATAGCTTCCGGTGGTGTAGACGCCGTTGGTCACCGTGGCGGCGTTGCCGCTGACGTTGCCGGTGACATCGCCGCTCACATTACCCGTAAGGGGACCAACAAAGGCTGACGCCGTGACTGTTCCGGTGACGGTCTGGCTCGCCGAGAAATTATTGTTAGCGTTGTTTACCGCGATGTTGCTGGTGCCGCTCAATTGCGAGAATGCGACCGCCGCGCAGGTCAGGTCGCCGTTGGCCGCAATGGTGGTTGCATACTGGCCGGCGGCGCAGTCTGCGGGATTGGCGGCGAGCTGCGTTGCGTTCGTCGCATTCGTGGCATTGGTAGCGCTGGTGGCATTGGTGGCGTTCGTAGCATTCACGGCATTGGTGGCGTTCGCTACCGTGCCGGTGATCTTCGTTGCGTTGAGCGAAGTGATCCAGACGGGATCGGCATAGCTTCCCGTCGTATAGACACCGTTGGTTACCGTGCCGGCGTTGCCACTGACATTACCGGTCACATCGCCGGTCACGTTGCCGGTTAAGTCGCCGGTAACATTGCCATTCACATTGCCGGTGAGGTTGCCGATCACGTCTCCGGTAAAGGTGCCGCCGCTCAAGGATGAATCGGTATAAGCAAGAGTTTTGGTAGTAGTACCGTCAATGCGCACTTTGAGCACTCCACCTTCATTCCATATGTCGCCCTGTAGCGGAGAGGTGGGCGCGGTGCCGGCGTCAATGTTCACACTGGCAGCTCCCGTAGTCGCGGGCGCGAAGGTCTGTTTGGCGGTGAAAGCGTTGTCGGCATTATTGAATGCGGTGTTGGCTGCGGCTTGCGCGGGGGCGATCTGTCCGCTGGCATCAAGTCCCGCGTAACCGCTGGCGACATTCTTGCTCGCCAGTTGTTCGAATGCGGAATCAGCCTTGCCATTCAACAGGCTGGAGTTCGCGGCCAGAGTGGCCGTGGCCGCATTGCCGCTGATGGAACCGGCGATGGTCGAAGAAAAAGTCTTAGTACCCGCGATGGTCTGCGGATTACTCAAGTCAACATAGCTGCCGCCCAGGTTGCTAACGCTTGTCTGCAGGGCTCCCACATCGCTTTGTAACGTGCTCACGCTGGAATTAAGCGAGGTCACGGAAGTTTGCAATCCAGAGACGCTCCCATTCAGGGAGGTGATGGAAGCCGCCTGCCCGGTGACCGCCGTCTGCAAGCCGCTGATGGAAGTGCCCTGTCCGGAGACCGTGGCGCTCAGGGTGCTGAGGTCGGATGTCAGGGTCGAGATGGAGGTACCCTGGCCTGCGACCGTGCCGCTAAGGGTACTGAGGTCGGAGGTAAGGGTTGAGATGGAGGTACCCTGGCCTGCGACCGTCGTTTGCAGGCCGCTAACGTCTGAGGTTAAACCAGTGATGGCAGTTCCCTGACTGGTTACCGTGGTCTGCAAGCCGCTTACATCCGAAGTCAATCCAGTAATAGCAGTTCCTTGGTTTGTCACCGTAGTTTGGAGCCCGCTGATCGCGGTTCCTTGGCTGGTGACGGTCGACTGCAGACCACTCACATCGGAAGTCAATCCGCTAATGGCGGTTCCCTGGGCGGAAACCGTGGTTTGTAACCCGCTAACATCTGAAGTCAATCCGGTGATCGCAGTTCCCTGGCTGCTCACAGTCGTTTGGAGTCCACTGATCGCGGTTCCTTGTGTCGTCACAGTCCCGGTCAACGCAGTCAAGTCCGTGCTCAATCCGCTGACGCTGGTTTGCAGGCCAGTAATTGCTGTGCCCTGTCCCGTAACTGTTGTTTGCAATCCAGAGACGTCAGAAGTCAGCCCAGTGATCGCCGTTCCTTGGCTGGTTACAGTTGTTTGCAATCCAGTGATCGCGGTGCCTTGACCACTCACCGTCGTCTGCAATCCGGAGACGTCTGAAGTAAGACCACTGATCGCAGTGCCCTGACTGGTCACTGTCGTCTGCAATCCGCTGATCGTGGTGCCCTGCGTGGTAACGGTTCCGGTCAATGCCGTGAGGTCTGTGGTCAATCCGGTAACGCTCGTCTGCAATCCCCCAACCGACGTGTTCAATGAAGTGATGGACGTGGCCTGGCTGCCGACTGTGGTTTGCAATCCAGTTACGTCACCTTGCAGTGACGTGATGGAAGTCCCCTGGCTGCTGACCGTGGTCTGCAATCCGCTGACGTCCGACTGCAATGTGGTGACGGCGCTGCTGAGCGCGCTTAAGCCGGCAACATCGGACTGTTGGATCGCAGCGCAGCCCAGATTACCTTGCGCGTCGATGGTCGTAGCAAACTGGCCGGAAGAGCAATCTGTGGGGTCCGCTGCGAGCGAGGTCGCCGTGGTCGCATTGCCGCTCGAGGCTGAGTCCGTATACGCGACGGTTTTGGTAGTCGTGCCGTCGATGCGGACTTTCAGCACTCCACCTTCATTCCAGATGTCGCCCTGAGCGGGCGTGGTGGGCGCGGTGCCGGCGTCCATATTCAAGCTGGCGGCCGCGGCCGACGCGGCAGCTAAAGTTTGTTTAGCGGTAAAGGCGTTGTCCGCGTTGGTGAAAGCCGTGTTGGCAGCGGCCTGCGCGGCAGCGATCTGTCCCGCAGCATTTAGGCCCGCATATCCGCTGGCGGCGTTCTTGCTCGCCAGTTGTTCAAACGCTGAATCAGCCTTGCCATTCAACAAACCGGAGTTAGCTGCCAGAGTAGCGGTGGCCGCATTGCCGCTGATGGAGCCCGCAATAGTCGCAGAAAAAGTTTTGGTCCCGGCGATCGTTTGCGGGTTGCTCAGGTCCACGTAGCTGCTGCCCAGGTTGCTGACGCTGGTTTGTAAGGTTCCCAGATCAATTTGGAGAGTTCCCACGGTCGTATTCAGAGAGGAGACCGAAGTCTGCAATCCCGAGACGCTGCCATTCAGCGTGGTGATGGCGCCGCTCTGCCCGGCAACTGCGGTCTGCAGTCCGCTGACATCGGCCTGTAAGGCACTGACGCTGCCATTGAGCGAAGTGATGGAAGTCGCCTGATTGCCGACTGTCGTCTGCAATCCGCTCACGTCAGTGCTCAGCCCAGTGACGCTTGTCTGCAATCCGCTGACGCTCGTGTTCAAAGACGTAATGGATGATCCCTGGGTGCTGACGGTACCTGTGAGCGCAGTGAGATCACTGCTGAGAGTCGACACCGAGCCGCTTAATCCCGTGATCGAAGTTCCCTGATTGGCAACCGTGGTCTGCAGTCCCGAAACATCCGAAGTCAGACCAGTGATGGCTGTACCCTGGCTAGTCACCGTGGTTTGCAAGCCGCTGATCGCAGTGCCCTGGCTGGTGACGGTGGTTTGGAGCCCACTCACGTCCGAACTCAAGCCGGTGATGGCTGTTCCCTGAGTGGTCACGGTTCCGGTCAATGCCGTAAGGTCAGCGCTCAAGCCACTTACACTGGTTTGCAATCCCGTGATCGCCGTACCCTGGCTGGTAACGGTCGTCTGCAATCCCGAGACATCCGAAGTTAGGCCGGTGATAGCCGTACCCAGGCTGGTCGCGGTCGACTGTAATCCGCTGATCGCCGTTCCTTGATTGGTGATAGTCGTCTGGAGGCCGGTGACGTCAGTTTGCAGCCCCGTTACGGCGGTGCTGAGCGCGCTCAAGCCGGCAACATCGCTTTGCTGGATCGCGGCGCAGCCCAGATTCCCCTGGGCATCAATGGTCGTCGCAAATTGGCCAGACGAACAATCGGTCGGATTGGTGGCCAGCGCGGTGGCCGTGGAGGAACTAGTTGCAGTGATTCCCGTAAGTCCGGAGCCGTCTCCGGTAAACGACGCGGCGGCCACGTTGCCGGTGAAGTTCGCGCCGATGGTTGCGTTGGGCGTTCCCGCATGCAAGAAGTTCAAAGTGCTGGTCGGATTGCTTCCTGCGCCCAGCGTATTCACGATGCGCCAGCAGTCATCAGCCGCCGCGGAACCGTCCCAGAAGCTGCCACAAAATTTCAGCGGCGAGTTATTGAGATTTGCCGAAGCCGTCGCTGCAGCATTGTCAGCGGGGCGCATCTGGAAAGTTCCCGCATTGTTCGCATACATCAGCACATTGGCACTGTTGGCGGTGGTGCCGATCTGTATGTTCCCGGCCGTGCGCACCGTCCATCCAGTGTTTAACGACAAGGTACCCATGGTGGCGACCTGACCGAATTGATCGATCTTGAACATGGTGCCGCCCAGGGAGTTGCGAACGTCGAGCAGGTCCGAGGTGCTGCCAGCGGCGCCGCGAACGATCAGCGGAGTGACATTTGCCGTCGGCTGGATCGTTTGGGTGAGCGCCTGGTTAGTGCGAATCAGGTTGAGTGTGTCCGTGAGTTGCGTGCTGGCGGGCTGGACGCAGGTAAGATTTCCGGAGGCATCGATCGCGGTGGCATAACCATTCCCGGTGCAATCCGCAGGGTTGGTAGCCAAAGCATTTGCCGTCAAAGCGCTGTTGGCCGTATTCGCATTAGTGGCATTAACGGCGTTGGTAGCGTTGGTAGCGGTGGCGGCAGTGATGTTAGTAAGTGCGGAGCCATCGCCGACAAAGGCGTTGGCGGTGACTGTCCCGGTTGCCGTCATGTTGCCAGTGGCGGTCATGCCGATGACTTCAGTGCCGGAGGAGTTGCGGCCGCTGATCAACCGGGTGCCGCTGGCATGGCGGTTCTGTACGACCAGCGGTTGCGCGGTGCTGCTGTTGACGCCCGCATAAATACCGGTTCTCTCAGGGAAGGTGGGAAATCCGCCGAAGCCGCCTACATCGTTGGCGACCGACAATCCGAGAATCGCGGCCCCGGGGTTCCAGGTATAGGCGATCATGCCGAACGATGTGTCCGTGGGCGCACCGGTCGCGGGCAGCGCTACGGCAAAGATGCCCGTACCGTTCGCGCTCTCCGCGCTGGCAAACACCGCCGTCGTTTGGCCGCCGCCGGTGTTGCTGACATTCGCCTCAATGGCGCTGCCGTTCAAATGCGAATTTGTAATGTGGACTGAATCCGCCGCGCTGGTGGTGATATCAAAACCATCCGCCACCATGCGGCCGTTAATGTGCAGCTTCGCCGAGGGACTGGTCGCGCCCAACCCGATGCCTACGCGCAGATCAGAGCCGACGAGTTTTTCGGTGATGATCGAATCGACTAAGGTGTCCGTGGCGGAGAACTTCGGTAGTGAATCCGCCGTGCCGCCGCTGGAAGAGCTGACGATACCGGTGTCAATGGATCTTGACGCGGCTTGGGTGCGGGTGTTGGTCAGGCGCTGCGATACGCTGGCATCCAGCATCCCTTTGATCGTGTCGCTGCGGACGTATGCGGAAGCGGGCAATCCGCCCAGAGTCTCGGCATCCTGCGATTTCAAGGCGTAGGGAACGCTTACCAGCAGCACGCGCGGCTGTTCCGGTTCGGAATCGGCAAGCACCTGCACTCCCAGCCAGCGAGCTTCATTGGTGGTGAAGATCTCCGCAGGTAATGGAAGCCCTGCGCCCAGCATCACGTTGTAGCGGCCCTGAGCATCCAATTGAAGGTTCTGCGTCTCTTGCCACAACGGCGCTCCACCGGTAGCTTCGCGGTAGAGCGAAAACGTCAGCGCGACTGTGCCCGTGCGTGCGGCGCCGGTGATGTCTTTCAACCCGCCGCCGAACTTCACCAGGCGCGGAACGATGGGTTTAGCGGCGGTGTCGGTACCTTCCGCTCGTCCCGCCGTTGCACCGTCGTCAGACGCTGCCACGGTTTTCATTGCCTGGGATGATGCCAGTAACGTGGTGGAGATTACCCCGACGCCGAGGCACACTTTCAACCAAGAAGCGCGCAAACTGCCCATGTAATGAACCACCTTGAAATGTGATATCAACGCCGTGGCTGGGGGGGCGGCGTTTCCGTAAATTCGGGGGGTGAATGCAGGATAGGGCTTCCCGTTAAGGGAAACAAGCAAATCCTTTCCCTATATGATAACTAAGGTAACTCCCTGACTCACAAGAGTTAACCCGCTCGGGAGACGCGGGGGCGCTCAAGCGAGCGCCCCTCGACCGAAAATTTTACTTTAGGATTTTCACGATGAGTTGCCGCATGGTCGCGGTGTCGGCCACGTCGTTGGCCACCACGCCCTGATAGATCTTCAATTCCTGGGTCACAGTGGGATCAACACTGATCGTGCTTGAATTGAAGAAATTGCGCACCGAAAACGAACTGCTGATCTGCTCGGACATGAATCCCTGGGCTTCCAGAGTCGCAATATTACCCGCGACGGAGGTGCAAATGATCCTGCCAGTCAACATCCACGGGGCCGGACCGACAGAAGCATTCACGAAGATCCCTAGATTACCCGGAAGGACGACCGTGCTGCCGAGCTTTACCCCAAAGCCGAACTGATTGCCGCTAGCGCCATTGGTAAGGGTTCCCGCGGACCAGATCTCGATGACCGAACCTGCCGTTAGAGTATTCGCGGGGATGGTGTAGGTAGTCGCAAACTCCGAGCCTCCGGAGGGAAAGTTGCTGATGGTATCGCCACCCTGGATGCTGGTCTGGGCAAAATCGACCTTGTTATCAATAGTGACGGCGGAGCCGCCCTCGGTGATAGCAATGCCCTTGCCCGCGGTCAGCACGCGTTCATTTGCCAATGTAGCATTCACGCCAAGCGTGACATACTGCGGCGCCGCCAGCGAAGCATCGCCCGCATCCGCGTAGGTCTTCGTCGCCAAGCTGGCACCATCGCTCAGGTTCGAACTGGAAGGTTGATCGCAAGTGAGCGTTCCGTTCGCGGCGATGTCCGTGACAAAGTTATTCGCGGAGCATGCGGCTGGATCTGCTGCCAGTGACCCGACTCCGCTGACATTGCTTAAGCCTGATCCGTCCCCGCTGAAGGCCGTGGCCGAAATGGT
>DATLCI010000144.1:0-9188 GCA_035526435.1 Terriglobales bacterium | reverse complement strand
TCTGAAAAACCTATACCGGCCACGCCTTGGACGATGAACGTGATGCCGTGCAGGCATAATGCGCTGATGCCCCACGCTACCAACGCCAGCTTTGAAGAAACCAACTGCACCAGCATGGCGATCAGCGTCGCCGGCATCAGCACCGCCGTCAGTGGAACCACCAGGATGTTGGTCGGCACTCCCAGCAGGGCTAAGCGGTGAAAATAGCCCGTCATCGGTACCGCCAGGGCAAGCTGCATCACCACGGAGACGATTACGAGTTCATACAGTCCCAGTACGGCGCTGAGGCTGCGAGTGATCGCCCAAGAAATGGCTTCTTCAGGCGCATTCATGACCACGGATGTTTTCTTTGCCAGCAAACGCAGATCAAGCCGGTATTGGGCAAGTGCCGGCGTTAGAGTCAGGTCGATGCCGGTAAGCTCCAATCCGCGCAATGCTTGCTTATAAGGCTGCGAACTGCCCTCCAGCAAGGGCTGCACGATCCCGCTCAACGCCACCATGCTCAGGAACGTCAACTGAAAGCTCGGCTCGAAAATGCCAGTGGGTTGGTAGAGAAGTAATAGCCATGCTGCCAGGCCTACGGCATTCAGGGAAAAACGGTCGCGATAAAGCAGCCGCGCCACCAGGTAAATGCTCAACATGATCGCGGCGCGCAGCACCGGAGTGCCCAGGTCAGTGATCATCACATACGAGAGGCAGCTGCCGATGGTAAGGGCCGTGGCCAGCCATTGCTTCATCCGCAGTCTGCGGGCTGTCCAGAACACGAACAGCGCCAGCATGCCTACGTTCATTCCGGAAACCACCAGCACGTGAAAGACGCCCGTCTTTTGAAAATCGGTCCGGGTCGTCCTCTCCAATAATGATTGCTCGCCAATGACCATGGCCAGCAGTAAAGTCGTGTCTTCATGGCTCAGCGTCCACCACCCAGCATCACTTCTCGCTGCTGCGAGCATGGCCTGGGCCACTCGTTGGCGAACTCCATGGCGCCAGCGACCGAAGGAGCTACCGCTGGAGCCTTGCAACTTCTCAAACTTTTCCACGCCCACGGAGGCCAGAGCTGACAGGCCTTTTCCCCCGAGATAGCCCCGGTAATCCATGGCACCCGGGTTGCCATAATTACGCGGCTCGCGCACTTTGGCCGGAAACCGTACCCGCTCCCCATATGCGAACGCGCTGGCTTCGTTGGCTCCGCCCCTTGCTTCGAGCTTAGACCGTACCGTCGTGCGGATTCCGAAAGTGACCTCTTGCCTGCCTGCGGGCCCTTCAATAGCTTCAGTTTCAATATCAATGACTTCGCGCCGCTCTTCCAGCGTGGAAGGCTCTCGGGTGGCACCCTGGCTGCGCGGCAAGCCAGTGCGGATCACGTGACCCGTCACCACTACCTCATTGCCGTCAGTGAAACGCGCGATGTCCGGTGCCGCAGGCGCGGTGCTCGCGGAGAGCTCATAGTGCAGCGCACCCAGACAACCTAGACCCGCTAATCCTAAAGCGGCGGCATAGCCAGTTCGCCTAGGGGTCAAGTAGATTGCAGATCCCAGCAGCACCACGGCGGCTGCCAGCCACCAGGACATCGGCCGCCATATCGCGCTGCTGGCAATGATCCCTGCTGCGTATGCCGTGGCCGCCCAGAAAAGAGGCTGTTGCGCAAACAGATTCAGCGAAGAGTTAGATGTGGATGGCTGCAACCAACCGGACCTCAGCGCGAGAGTTGAACGACGGTCTCCAGATGGAAGGTCTGCGGGAACAGGTCGACCAGGTGGATGCTGTCGATGCCATAACCCGCCTCCACCAGCGCCTTCAAGTCGCGCGCCAGCGTTGCCGGGTCGCAGGAAACATAACAGAGTTCCGCGGCTTTGCTGCGTTCCAAATTGGGAATCACCTTCTCTCCCAGCCCGGCTCGTGGCGGGTCCATCACCACCAGGTCGGGGGCATGCTTGCCGGAATGTTGTCTCAAATATTCTTCGGTCGTGGATTTCACCGCTTTGATGTTGGAAGTCGCGTTCACGCGAAGATCTGCGAAAGAGGCCGGCGAGGCTTCCACGGCTATGACTTGGTCAAAAGCCCGCGCGAGCGGCAGTGCAAACAAGCCGGTTCCGGCATAGAGGTCCAGCGCTAACCCGCCTTCTTTTCCCGCCGTTACGAGCCCAACCAGCGCGTCAGATAGGAAGCGGTTAGTCTGAAAAAACGAGCCCGCGCTCACCCGGTAGCGGTCCGTCTTAGTCTGATATTCCAGCGATTTCTCGCCCTGGGTCCAGACCGGATCGCCATAATCGGCCGCATCGCCTTGCTGAATGAACCCCGCTATGCCGACGACTGCGGGCTGCTCTTGCATAAGTCTGGTGGCAAAAGTACTGAGTCGTTGCTTGTCTTCTGCCGATGGCGGAGCCTGCAGGACTAACTCCAACAGGGCCTTCTCGTCAGTGGCGTCGGCAAAGTATTCCACCTCGCGGATCGCCGGCGGAAGTTCTCCCGCTTCACCCAGAGTCCATAGCAGCGCCAATATGCGGTTGATGAGCGGAGAGCTGATGGGACACTCCCGCACCGCGATCATCTTGTGCGACCGGTACTGGTAATAACCGATCTCGAATCTGCCCGTGTGGTGAATGCGCATCCGGGTACGGTTGCGGTAGTGGAAGGGCTCCCCTGTGATCGCCTCGATCGGCTTTGTCCAATCGATCTTGCCGGTGCGCCGCAGCGTCTCTAACAGAATGACCTTCTTGGCTTCCACTTGCCGCGGGTGATCGATGTGCTGATAGTGGCAGCCACCGCAGCGCAGGAAGTAAGGGCATGGCGGCGCTTGTCGTTCGGGCGAGGCGGTCACCACGGACTCCAGCCGCGCGTGGGCGAAGCTCTTCTTCTGCTCCACCAGTTGGGCTTCCACTTCTTCTCCCGGCAGCACGAAAGGCACAAAGATGGTTTTTGCTCGGCCCTCCGCCTCGCCCACGCGGGCTAGGCCTTCGCCGCCATACACCAGTTTGTCGATGGTTAGTCGCACTAGGATTTGCTCGCAGGGCTCATGCCATGAGCTTACATGTAGAAGAGGCTTAACCGGGGCAGGTTGCTACGTTGGAGCAACCTTTTGTTCACATATTGGCGATGGAGCTGCTGGATCTGCGCTGCGCCCATCTTGCTGCGGTAGGGCGCGATATCGCGGTCAGCCTCGGCGCGAACGCTTATTAGTTCTTGGTCCGGAGTGGAAGACAGCAATGCAGCGAATATCTTTTCCTCCAGCACGGTCAGGTGTCGCTCAATATCTTCTAGCTTTTGTCCGCCTGACTCCATCGAGTCTGCAAGGGACTGCAGCGTCGCGGCAGTTTCGACCACCAACTTCTCCAGAGCGCTACTGACCTTCGCCGCTTGCAGCTGCTCGGCATTCTGGCGGAGATAGACGGCGACCTCGGCCACTTGCATGCCGGGGTCTTCGACCTTGCGTTCCGCGCCGACGTTCGCCGCTTTCATCTCCTCCGCTGCGGCGAGCACTTCTTGCGAGCAATACGCCAGGCTGTTTACCTTCCGCGTCTTGGCCCGGACAGGCTTCTTGTCGTAACTATCGAAAGCGGAGTCAATGCCGCGCAGTACCGCGGCCAGCGGAATGCCGCTGTCTTTCCAGGTCTCGATCAGCGCCCAATCCAGCGTCGAAAGCAGCAGGATACTGCCGCGACGACGTTGATAGTGCTCCTCGATCTCAGTGAAATAGTTGAAGTAGTTTTGCACGGAGTTCAGCGCGCGGCTCAGGCCTTGCGGCGCGGCGCGGCCACCGCCTCGCTTTGTTCTTCGCGTGGATGCTTGGGGCGACTGGCGCCTGCATTGCGCTCCCAGATGATGCGGAGTCCGTCCAGCGTGAGCAGGTCATCGACTGCGGTAATGAACCGGGAGCCGGCGGCGATCAGCGGCGCCAGGCCTCCGGTAGCGACCACCTTGGTTCCCTCGCCCATCTCCTGGACCAGGCGGTCGAGGATCCCATCCACCAATCCGAGATATCCGTAATACAGCCCTGACTGCACACTGGCCACGGTATTGGTACCAATGACATTCGCTCTTAACGGCTTGCGGATGTCCACGCGCGGCAATCGCGCGGTGCGTTCAAAGAGCGCTTCAGCGGAGATGCCGATGCCGGGCGCGATCACGCCGCCGATGTATTCGCCCTTAGCGGAGACCGCGTCGAAGGTCGTGGCCGTCCCAAAATCCACGACGATGCAAGGTCCGCCAAACTTCTCGAATGCAGCGACGCCATTCACGATGCGGTCCGCGCCGACTTCCGCCGGGTTGTCATAGTGCACGGGCATACCCGTCTTGATACCGGGCTCGATGAACAATGGCTTCAGATGGAAGTAGCGTTCGCACACTTCGCGAAGCGTGGTGTCCATGGGCGGCACGACCGAAGAGATACCTATCCCGCGCACCTGCTTCACCTCAATGCTGTCCATGGCGAATAGGTTGCGGAAGAGCACGCCGTATTCGTCCACCGTCTGGGTCTTGATGGTGGCCACGCGCCAGTGCGCCAGCAGCTTGGTATAGCGAGGAGTGGCAGCGTCGCCGTCTTCCGCGCCGAAAAGGCCGAGCACCGTGTTCGTGTTCCCCACATCCAGCAGCAGCAGCATTTCGACCTATTCTTTGGGCAGCTTTCTTACGCCGCCGCTGAGTACGGTTTTCACGCCTTCGTCCGTCTTCACCCGCAGGAAGCCGCGCGCGTCTAGCCCGACGGTCTCGCCGGTGAAGCCGCCGGCTTCTTCCACCGAGACGTTCGCGCCATGAGCATAGGACGAACGCTGCTCAAATCGCTTCACAATGGATGGACTCACATTCGCCAGTAATCCGGTGCGCAGCGCGCGATATTCGCGATCGAGTGATTTTAGCAAAGCAGCGGCGATCTCGTTTCGGGGCCACTCCCGGCCGGTCTCGATCCGGAGGGAGGTGGCAATGCCCGCGATATCGTCCGGGAAAGACGGCTGATTCACGTTGATGCCAACGCCGATGACTACATGTCGCACGTGAGTGCTGTCCGCGTGCATTTCCGTGAGGATTCCGCCAAGCTTGCGATTGCCCAGCATGATGTCATTGGGCCAGCGCAGGTCAGGCGGCTTGCCCAGCACGGACTCAATGGCGTAATGCGCGGACAGGCCAGTGATCAGCGACAGCCAGAGCACATCGGTGGGATTGAGGTTCGGTCGCAGCAGGATGGTGAGATAAAGACCGCCATCTGCTGAGGAGTACCAATCATGTCCGCCGCGTCCGCGCCCGGCGGTCTGCTCGTCGGCCAGGAAGAGGCTGCCTTCTTCGGCGCCCGCGGCCGCCGCTTGCATGGCCAGGGCATTGGTGGAGCTGGTAGAGCGAAAGTAATGGATATTCTCGGGGCGTCCGAAGATCGTGTTGCGCAGCAGCGGCGCAAGCGTGTCTGAAGTCAGCGTGTCGGACATGGTGGGCCAGCGGCGAAGACTGGCTTTAGTCTAAATGAGCAAATCCGGTGGCAAAAGGAAAAGCGCACGTCCTGAAGGGGACATGCGCTTCCGTAACTTAGCAAACGTTACTTCTTGGTTGGGGCCGGCGCAGGGGCGGGCGCTGCGGCCGCCGCGGGAGCAGGGGCCGGGTTGGCGGCGCGGGCTTCCAGGTTGAGTTCAATCTTGACCGTGTCGGCCACGACCATGCCGCCGTTGTCCAGCTTGCGGCTCCAGGAGACTCCATAATCCTGCCGGTTTAGCTCGGTGGTGGCGCCCACGCCGATCATCGTGCCGCGGGGCGTTTCCAGCTTGTTGATCTCGAAGGGCAATTCCACATCCTTGGAGACGCCCTTCATCGTCAGGGTGCCGATGGCTACCAACTGGTTCCCGCGCTTCTCTACCTTCTTGCTCTTGAAGGTGATCTCGGGATATTTCTCTACCTCGAAGAAGTCCGCGCTCTTGAGATGCTTGTCGCGGCCTTCATTGTCAGTGTTGATGCTGTCAGCCTTGATCACGGCTTCGACGGAGGACTTCGAAGGGTCCTTCTCGTCATAGAGGATGCTGCCGGAGACACTGCTGAAGCGTCCATGCACGGTGGAGATGAGCATGTGTTTGACGGTGAAGTTCGCGGCGGAGTGAGCGGGATCGATCTTGTACTGGTCGGCGGCGAGGGCAACGCCGCCCAACATGAGAACTACGGCAAACAGCCGTAGAGCTTTGGCATTACGCATGGTGTTTCTCTCCTTGGTAGCTGGGTCTCTTAAGAGATGCCAGAAGACCTGACTGGATACAATTTATGACTCTCAGAACGGCAATTGGTGAGCATCAGGCGGGCACGATCCTCATGCTCAAGTCCACGGCCTGCGCGGAATGGGTCAGCGCGCCGACGGAGATATAGTCTACGCCGGTCTCGGCGAAGGCCCGTATATTCTCCAGATTAATGCCGCCGGAGGCTTCCAGCGGGATCCGCCGGGAGTGGGACTTCACCCGCTCGACGGCTTCGCGGACCAGGCCAGGCGTCATGTTGTCGAGCAGGATAGCTTCGGCGCCATACAGCAGCGCGTCTTCCAGCTCCTGCATGCTGCGAACCTCCACTTCGATCGGCTGTTCGCCGCGCCGGTTGCGTATGGCCTTTTCGAGGACGGTCGCAATGCCGCCGCCGAGCGAGATGTGGTTGTTCTTGATGAGGACACCATCGGACAGGTCGAGGCGATGGTTGAAGCCGTTGCCGCAACGGACGGCGTACTTATCGAGGATGCGGAAGCCGGGCATGGTCTTGCGCGTATCCAGCAGGCGAGCGTGGGTGCCGGCAATGGCATCCACGAACCTGCGGGTCAGGGTAGCGACGCCGCTCATGCGCTGGAGAACATTCAGGATCACGCGCTCGCAAGAGAGGATGACGCGTGCATTGTGGCGGATGACAGCGATGGTCTGTCCAGGACGCAGGCGAATACCGTCGAATATCTCGCCGTGACTGGTAACTTCAGAGTGGCCGATAACGGCGCCGTCCAGCTTCTCGTAAATCTCAATGATGCGCGCAATGCAGCCAATGCCGGAGAGAACGCAATCCTGCTTGGCGAGAACGGTTGCGGCGGCCTTCTGCTGAGGGTCAATGGTGGCGTAGGTGGTGGCGTCGCGCGTGGCCTTATCTTCGAGGAGCGCGTTCTCCAGGATCGCCGTAATCTTTCTACTTTGCCAGTCCACGAAAACTTTCCAAAAAGTCCTAACAGAAGTTATACACGAGCCGACCACCGGGGGGGTATCCTACCCCCCCCACCCCCATATACCCCCTCGCCCTTTAGAATCAAGCGTTAAGGCCCTGGATTCCGGCCATATTCCTGTTTCTAAACGACTTATTTGCATATTCCTGATTTCAAAGGAACTATTAAAATCCGCGTTTGACACCTGAGCCAATAATAGCTATCTGATATTCAACACTTTATAAGATTAACAGTTTATTCTAATCACGTCAAGCGGCAATAAAGATTTGAGGCGACGAGGCCGCGCCATTATCTAATGCATCGGAGGAAGTCATGCGATTCAATCTGGAAGAAGCGATATCTGTTTTAGAAAGAACGCCGAAGGTACTGGAGGTGTGGTTGCGCGGATTGCCGCCAGGGTGGACTACCCAGAATGAAGGCGGCCAGACCTGGAGCCCGTACGACGTGGTGGGACATCTCATCCACGGTGAAACGTCGGATTGGATCCCGCGGATACAGCGGATCCTGCAGCACGGGGAAAGCGTTCCCTTCGACAAGTTCGATCGCGAAGCGCAATTCCGCGAGAGCAAGGGGAAGACGCTAGAGCAGTTGTTGGGCGAGTTCGCGGAGTTGCGGGCAAAGAACCTGGAGGATCTGCGGAGTCTGAAGCTGGACCTCGCGGCGAAGGGCAAACATCAAGCCTTAGGCACGGTGACGATGGAAAACTTGCTGGCCACCTGGGTGGCGCATGACCTGACGCATGTGAGTCAGATCAGTCGGGTGATGGCGCATCAGTATCGGGATGCGGTGGGCCCGTGGGTGGAGTTTCTAGGCGTGTTGAAGAGTGGGCATGTGAGCGGGTGAAAAAGGCATTTGTAGTGGGTATTTGCAATTGGTAATTGGAAACCGTTCTCACCACAGAGGCACAGAGACCCGGAGAAAGCAAAATCTTTTGGCTTAAGTTCCTAACTGTGCCAAAGCGCTTCGGGATTTTTCCAGCAACATTTCCAGTTCGCCTTTGCGGCGATGGATTCCTTCCACCACGTTCGCGGGAGCTTTGGCTAGGAACGCTTCGTTCGAGAGGTTGCGTTCCGCGTTCGCCATTTCCGTCTCCAGCTTCTTGAGCTCTTTATTGAGACGTTCCCGCTCAGCGGTAACGTCGATCTTCTGTTCGTAGACCACGCGCACTTCGTACTGTGGGGCAACGCGTACCGCCAACGCGTTCGATAGTGAACCGGTCACGAAGCTTATGGATTCGATGTTGGCCATGCGCTGCACGAATCCGCGGCTCTCTTCAATGGATTTTTGCACCGTTCCCTTGGCATGTATCTCGACAGGTGCCTTTACTTTGGGTTCAATCTTCATCTCCGCGCGCAGGGTGCGAACGTCCACGATCAACGCCTGCAGCAGCGCCATCTCCGCTTCGGCCTGCTGGCTGGTCCAGGCCGGTTGCGGCTGCGGATAGGCACTCAGCGCGATGGACTTCTGCGGCGGCTTGCCCTGGTAAATCGCATGCCAGATCTCTTCGGTGATGAAGGGCATAAAAGGCGAAAGCAGCCGGAGGGAGGCTTCGAAGATAGGCAACACGAAATCCAGGGCCGAGGCAGTGGTCTGTTTGTCAGCTTCTGACTCGCCGGCATTCAACCGGAGCTTCACGATCTCGATGTACCAATCGCAGAATTCACCCCAAAAGAAGTGATAGACAATGTGGGCGGCTTCATGAAAACGGTAGTCGCCAAGCGCGGATGCGATGCCCTGGCTGGCGGCGTTGAAGCGTGACAGGATCCATTGGTCTTCCAGCTTAGTCGGCGTGGGCATGGCCGCATCGGCGCGGGCGGTAAACCCCGTGCGCGACCAGGCCCGAGATTCCTCCGCCCGGTCCACGTTCATGAAGATGAAGCGGGCGGCGTTCCAGATCTTGTTGGCGAAGGCGCGATAGCTCTCGGTACGCGATTCGGAAAATGCAATGTCGGTACCGGGCGAGGCCATGGAGGCAAGCGTAAAGCGCACCGCATCCGTGCCGTACTTCTCGGTGATCTCGATGGGATCG
>DATLCI010000110.1:0-4168 GCA_035526435.1 Terriglobales bacterium | reverse complement strand
GGTGCGGCGGAGGTGGACCGCTTTGGCAATCTCAATTCCACTCAGGTGGTGGGGAAGAACGGCATGGTGAAGCTGCCGGGATCGGGTGGGGCGTGCGATATCGCAAGTTTGGCGCATCGGTTTGTGGCGATGATCGATCATGTGAAGTATCGGCTGCCGGAGAAGGTTAGTTATGTGACCTCCCCGGGCAATGGAGATGGTTCGGGGTGGCGACGCAAAGTAGGTTTGGTACGCGGCGGCCCGAGCGCGGTGATCACGACCAAAGCGGTGCTGCGGTTTGGAGACGATGGCGAGGCGTACTTGGCGACGAATCATCCCGGGGTGGCGGTGGAGGATATCGTCGCGAACACCGGGTGGAAGTTGAAGGTGGCGGATGATGTTGTTGAGACTGTGCCACCGAGCAAGGCGGAGTTGAAGGCGATCCGGGAGTATGACCGAGAAGGGTTTTGGACGTCTTAAGCAGCCGCCAGCTACCAGCTGCCAGTGAAAGCAAAAGCGGTTTACCACGAAGGGCATAAAGGTCACGAAGGAAACATTGAATAGGATTTCTGTCACCTACGAGAAGAATGCGGCGTGGATCACGCTGAAGCATCCGCCGGTCAATGTTATCGATATTGCGATGATGGAGGAGCTGGCGGCTGCGATCGCGGAGGTTGAGGCCCGGGCTGAGGTGCCGGCGATGGTCATCCGCGGTGAGGGCGATAATTTTTCCGCGGGCGTCGATATTGCGGCGCATACTCCGGAGCTGATCGAGGAGATGCTCAGGAAGTTTCACGCGGTCATCCTGGCGATTGCGCGATCGCCCAAGGTAAGTATTGCGGCGGTACACGGGACTTGCCTGGGCGGCGGAGCGGAGTTGGCGATGGTGTGTGACATGGTTTATACGGCGGCCGACGCGAAGTGGGGCTTCCCGGAGATCAAGCTGGCATGTTTTCCGCCGGTGGGGTGCGTGGCGTTGGCGTCGCTAGTGGGGCAGAAGTGCGCGGCGGAGTTGATCCTGACCGGGCGGACGTTTGATGGCGCGTATGCGGAACATATCGGCCTGGCGAACGCGATGGCGAATTCGCGGGTGCAGTTGCAGCAGATGGTGGAGACGTCGTTAGGATCGCTCGAGAAAATGAGCGCGGCGGCGCTAGGCCTGACAAAGAAGGCCATCTACACCTGGGATGGGCTTCATCTGGACAAGGGGATCGCCCGCGCGGAGAAGATCTATCTCGAAGAGTTGATGAAGACCGATGATGTGAAAGAAGGCGTGAAGGCGTGGCAGGAGAAGCGGAGTGCGAAGTGGAAGGGGCGGTGATGCGAAAGCGACGGCAAAGGCCTTGTCCTTTGACTCGCGCTCGCGTTGCTCGCACTCGCTCAGGATGACAGGGATTAGGTTCGCTACGATAGTGATGGCTCGGTATGGTATGGACGTGTTGGATTGGGATCGATGCAGTGTTTAATGCTTTTCGCACCCTCAACCCTGTCATCCCGAGCGAGCGCCAAGCGCAAGCGAGGCCGACGAGGGACAAGGCCTTTGGTTTTGCTTTTGACTTATGAAGGAGCGCCGAAGCTATTCCGTCTACATCGTCGCGAACGCGACACGAGTCCTGTACACGGGTATGACCAGCGGTCTTGAGGGGAGAATCTGGGAGCACAAGGAAAAGGTCATTAAGAGCTTCACCAGCAACTTTCACGTGTGCCGGTTAGTGTATTGGGAGAGTTTTGACGACGTCCGGAAAGCCATCGACCGCGAGAAACAGATCAAGGGCTGGCGGCGGGAGAAGAAGATCAGGTTGATCGAGAGTATCAATCCCAACTGGCATGATCGGAGTGATGGCTGGTACGACAAGCCGAAGGGTCTGGGTATGGGAAGGTGGTAAGAGCAACAGCAAAGGCCTTGTCCTTCGACTCGCGCTCACGTTGTTCGCACTCGCTCAGGATGACAGGGTTAGGGTGTTTTGCAATGGATAAGGTTTGAATTGAGGCGACATAACGGCAAATGGTCTTGTCCTTCGTCTCACGTTGTTCGCACTCGCTCAGGATGACAGAGTTGATTTGAAGATCGTGGAGAATACCCCCGGTAGATGAAAAAGCTCACAAGATTAAACGAGGTCATCTCTGCGCACGTTACGGACGGGTGTTCCGTAGCGATGGGGTTGCAGCTGGAGCAGATGATCCCGTTTGCGGCCGGGCACGAGATCATCCGGCAGAAAAAGCGCGGGCTCACGCTGATCGGGCCGATATCCGACATTTTGTTTGACCAGTTGATCGGCGCGGGCTGCGTGGAGAAGGTGATTGCCGCGTGGGTGGGGAACGTGATGATGGGTTCGGCGTATAACTTTCGTCGGGCAGTGGAGGAGGGTGAAGTCACGGTCCATAACCTGACGAATTTCACGGTGGCGCTGGCGTTGCAGGCAGCGGCGATGGGGGTGCCGTATCTACCGACGCGGACGGCGATGGGAAGCGATATTCCGAAGGGCAATCATTTTTTTCGTCAGATATTCTCGCCGTTTCCGACTCAAGAGGCCGCACCCGGCACGGAAGTGGCGGAGCCGAGCGGAGTAGGAGAGCAATTGCTGGCGGTGCGGGCATTGAAGCCGGATGTGACCATCGTCCATGTGCAACGGGCTGACGAGTTCGGCAATGCGCATTGCTGGGGCAACTTTGGCGTGATGATCGAGGCGGTGCGGGCGGCCAAGAAAGTGATCGTGCTGGCGGAGGAGATCGTGGCGCCGGAGGTCATCGCCAGCGACCCGAACCGCACGGTGATACCCGGATTCCTGGTGACGGCGGTGGTAGAGGCGAAGTATGGCGCGCATCCTTCACCGGTGCAGGGATATTACAAGCGAGACGACGCGTTCTTTCAGCAGTATCATGAGAGTACGAAGACGCAAGCAGACTTTGACGCGTGGGCGGGTCGTTGGATTCATGGAGCCGCTAGCCGTGAGGAGTATGTGAAGCTGCTGGGAGCCGAGCGAGTGGCGGCGCTGGGAGTGAAGAACCATGCGTGGGCGGCGGCGACGGACTATGGGTATTGATTCACCACGGAGGCACAGAGGCACGGAGAAAACCTTGGGGTGGAAAGCAAAAGCGAATAACTCAACGCGGAGGCGCGGAGCGGTGAAGGTTTTAGGTTTCGAGTTTCAGATTTCAAAGACAACGGCAAGAGCAACGGCTAAGGCATGGTCCCTCGACTCGCCGCTCACTTTGTTCGCGGCTCGCTCGCGATGACGCAGTATGCCAGCAATTTCACACACGAAGACAACTACGAGAGAGTGTGGGGTGAGTAGGGATTTCTCGTTTCGCTCGAAATGACAAATCAGGCTCAAGGCAGACATATATAAATGAAGAAGGAATTAATAGAACTCAGGGTCAATGGACGGCGCCACGAGCTGGCGGTCGAGCCCAGCAAGCTGCTGCTGGATACCATCCGCGAAGACCTCGGGCTGACGGGGTCAAAGCGGGGGTGCGATGATTCATCGTGTGGGGCATGTACGGTGCAGGTGGATGGTGTGCCCATCCTTAGCTGTACGGCGTTGGCTGCGTCTTATCAATGTGAGAACGGCGATCATGAGATAACCACGGTGGAAGGCGTCGCGGAGCATGGCGCGCTCAAGGCGATCCAGAAGGCGTATGGCGATTGGGGCGGGGCGCAGTGCGGATATTGCACCCCGGGATTCATCATGACGGTGAAGTCGTTGATGGAGAAGAACCCCGAGCCCAGCGAAGTTGAGATCAAGCATGCGCTGAGCGGAAATCTTTGCCGATGCACTGGCTATAACCAGATGTATCTGGCGATCAAGGCGGCGATCAAGGCGGAGCAGCAGGGCCTCAGCCGAGCTCAAGGGCAGGATTGAACCACAAAGGACACAAAGGGCACGAAGGAAAGCAAGGGGCGAAGAGGCAAGGACACGGGTTGGATAGGAATCCCTCGTCGCCGTTGGCCAAGGCTCACCGCTCGCTCGGGATGACAAAAAAGCAGACTCGCTCGCGATGACAAAAAAGTATGAGTGATTTCTCCATTATCGGGAAGCCGGTCGCACTGGTTGATTCCGCCGGGAAGACGACCGGGCAGGGCAAGTATGCGGACGACCTCAGCATGCCCGGGATGCTGATCGGGAAGATATTGCATTCGCATGTGCCGCATGCGCTGATAAAGAAGATTGATTTCTCCCGCGCGCTA
>DATLCI010000104.1:0-8264 GCA_035526435.1 Terriglobales bacterium | reverse complement strand
AGGGCTCTCTATCTGGGAAGGGCATGACTTTAGTCGTGCCGAAAAGGGCGCTATGGCGAGGCAGGCTTTAGCCGCTGAGGTGACGAGGTCTTCTTGACCTCTGTTAGATTTATCTCACCCGTGACCGCTCTGTCCTCCAATGCTCCCGCCACGAACTCTGTCCCCGGAGTGGAAAAGGGCCTGCGTCATACCCTCAGCCGGTTGCGCTCGTATCTGATATTCGATCCGCTTATCTTCTTATATACGGCCCTGCTGGGGGCGATCTCACTGCTGGCTTCGGTCTTTGAGAACGGCGGACGCACCCAACACAAGATGGCCGTTATCTGGTCATGGCTGATCCTGAAGACCAGCCTCTCGCCCGTGAAAGTCTATGGCGCGGAGAAGGTGGATTTCAGCCGGGCATACTTGTTCGCAGCCAACCATATATCGGCGATGGACGTGCCGGTGCTCTACACGCAGATTCCCAGCCAATTTCGCATCGTGGCCAACAAAGAATTGTTCCGGCGACCGTTCGTCGGCTGGCACCTCACCCGCTCGGGGCAGATCCCCATTGACCGTTCGTCTCCGCGCGCCACCTTCAAGAGCCTGCACATGGCGGTGGACGATCTAAAGAATGGGCTCTCCGTCGCCATCTTCCCGGAGGGCGGCCGCTCCAGGGGTGGAAACATCCAGCCGTTTATGAACGGCGGATTTTATATTGCGGTGAAGGCGCAGGCACCGGTGGTGCCGGTGGCCATCGTCGGAACTTACGAGATGCTGCCCATGGACACTTTCCACATCAAGCCGCAGAAGTTGGAGATCCACTTCGGCGAGCCCATCCCGACGACGGGACTGACGTCGCATGACCTGGATACGCTGTCGGAGCGGGTCAAGAAGGTGGTAGAGGAGCTGTACGGAGAGCGGCGGTCCACCTCTGGATCCTGACCTTCGAGCGAAACCTCCGGTAGAATCTAGGTGTCGTTCGCTTCCTGTTTCCTATGACTAAGCCCCGCATCGCCATCCCGGTCCCCCACTCGCAGAAGCCGGAGTACAACGCCCGCTCCCTGCCGCAGTATGAGCGGGCAGTGCGCGCGTGTGGCGGGGAGCCGGTGCGGATCCCGCTGGATGCCGAGCCGGAAGAGATCGCCAAGTTGATCCGCGATTGCCAGGGCGTGCTGCTGCCGGGTAGCCCGGCCGATGTGGATCCCCAGAAATTCGGCGAGGCGAAAGACCCGCACACCAATCCCGCTGACGCCGCGCGCGACAACGTGGACGAGTTGCTCATCCAGGATGCCTACAACATGCACAAGCCGCTGTTTGGCATCTGTTATGGATTGCAGTCGCTGAATGTGTGGCGCAGCGGCACATTGCTCCAACACATTGAAGGCACCGACGTGAACCATGAGGCGGGACGCACGGTCGCGGTGGCGCACACCGTGAATGTTGAACCAGCATCACGTTTTGCCAAGATGATCGCCGCGGCCGAGTCACCGGAGGCGACCATCGAAGTCAACTCCAGTCATCACCAGTCGGCGGCGGTCGTTGGAGATGGGCTGCGCGTGGTGGCGCGTTCGCCGCATGACGATGTGATTGAAGCTATCGAGGGCACGAATCCCGAGCACTTTGTGATCGCGGTGCAGTGGCATCCGGAGCGGTCGTTCGAGACCGACGCAGCATCGAAGGCGCTATTCGAAGAATTTGTGACTGCGGCGAAGAACTACAAGCCCCGGCCGGTGGCGGTGAGTGTTTAGAACTTGCCGCCGGAGATGAAGGCAGATGAACGCGGTTACCTAACGGTCCCGCGCACTCACCCGCACCCACATCACTCCATCGATCTGGTTGGCATCGTCTTTGCCCTTGATGAATGAGACGAGTTGCTTGTCTTTCGATTTCGCCAGAGGGTCAAGCAGCTTCAATTCCATGATCTCAAACATGCGATTGCCGGTGGGATGGATGTATTCGTCATAGACCACGCCATACCAGACGTAGGGTTTGCCTTTCCAGATCAGGAGCAGCGCGTCATTGGCCCGGAAGGCGGCGATGAACGGATCGGGCGTGAGGGGCGGCCCGGGGGCGAATTCCGTCTCAAGGCGCACTTTGCGTTCGGGGGCGAGCGCGTAGTCGCCATTGATGTAGCGCTGCAGCTCCGGATAATCAGGTAAGGTCAGCGGCGTAATGCATTTGTACCCGCCATAGGCCTTCATGACCCAGTCTTTTTGCGGAATGCTGACCTGTTTCGCCTTGAGTAGCATTTCTACCCCGGATGCCCAGCCGTAGTTGTCGCAAGGCTGCGCCGCGGCCACATAGCTCTTGGCGACGTCGGCGGCAATTGCGGTCTCGCCCGCCTTGCGCATGTAGGTGACCTGTGCCTTTTTCTGCGCGGATACGGTCAGACCGCCAGCTAGGCTGAACATGATCAGACAGCCAAAAACGATTCGCGACATGCCTCAGTGTAACTTCAATCGCAAGCGGTGTGGTTAAATCTCAGCGTATGGCCCGCGTCCATCTTTCTCTCGGATCGAATGTTGGTGACCGTATGGCGAACCTGCGGGCGGCGATCACGGAGTTGGAGACACTCGGCCGAGTAACGAAGACTTCATCGTTTTATGAGACCGAACCGGTGGAGTTTGCAACGCAGGATTGGTTCATTAATTGTGTGGTGGAGCTCGAAACGCTGGCGTCGCCGCAAAGCGTAGTGGCCGCCATCTTGGCCATTGAGCAAAAAATGGGTCGTCACCGGAAGCTGCCTAAAGGCCCGCGGAACATCGATATCGACATTGTGCTTTACGAAAATCACATCATTGACGAACGGGCTTTGAGGGTCCCACACCCTGCCATGCACCTGCGACGCTTTGTCCTCGCACCTTTGGCGGAGATCGCGCCCGACGCGGTTCACCCTGTATTCATGCGGTCGGCAAGCAATCTGCTGGAGGCCCTGGGCGATGAGGGCGGAGCGGTAAAGCGGTTATCCCTGGGGCCCGAATCCTCGAAATCCCGCCCAAAACGGTAAAAAACATTTCATTCGCAGATTGTTTAATCATTGTCAAGCTGATTCTATGCGGGTTTGCGTGATGGGTACTTTTCCACAGATGTGAAAAACCCTGTAAAAATGCACCTAAAACCTTTTCGCCACGGGCCAGATGTTGTAGACTACCTGTGTTTGAGGCGTTTTATCGCACTCACACACTTCAAGGAGGAAGACCTATGGCATCAGGTATGACCAAGACACAGCTCGTCCGCGCAATGGCCGAGAAGATGGAACTCAACAACAAGCAAGCTGCAGCGTTCCTGGAACTGCTGGCTGATACCGCCGTAAAAGAGACCAAGAAAAACGGCGTGTTCGTCATCCCCGGACTCGGTCGTCTGGTGAAAGCGCACCGCAAGGCCCGCATCGGTCGCAACCCGCAGACCGGCGAAGAGATCAAGATCAAGGCGAAAACCGTGGTGAAGTTCCGCGTAGCCAAGGCCGCCAAGGATGCGATCGCTCCGGCGAAGTAGTCTCGGTAACCTAGCCTTTATGGATTCAAGGCCGACCTCAAGGGGTCGGCCTTATTCATTTTGTACTGCCTGGTTTCGCGCGCGGCGGCGCTCATCGTTCGGCTTACTTGTTGACCCCAGGGCTAGGCTGCCAGCGCCTCTTTCCTTTAGTACCGTTCGCCGCTAACCACTTCGTCGTGGACGGGTCTAACCCTCCGACTGAGTATGTAACCAACTGCGCCCCGCGCGGTTTACCCTCAAGCGACGCAAATGGCTTATGAATTTCCTGGAAGTATTGAGACAGACTCTGGGCTTCATCTCCGCGCACAAATTGCGGAGCTTTCTTACGATGTTCGGGATCATCTGGGGCATCACCTCGGTCATCCTGCTGGTGGGCCTCGGCCGGGGCTTCAGTCGCGACCAAAAAGACCGGATGAAGACCATTGGAGTAGACATCCTCATCATCTTCGGAGGTCGCACCAGCGCGCAGGCCGGGGGATACGCAGCGGGTCGGCCAGTGCTGATGAACATCCGCGACGTGTGGGACATCAAGCGGGAATGCAACCTGATCAAGCATGTGAGCCCGGAGTTGCGGCGCAACGTTCCCCAGGTGAGCGCCTATAACGCTGCCAATCGGGCGGTGCGCGGCGTATGGCCTGAGTATCAGACTTTCCGGTCGTTGAAGGTTGCGGAAGGCCGGCTGATGAATGATAACGACGAATTGAATGCCAATCGGGTGGTGATCCTGGGAGTAGATGCGCAAAAGCAGCTCTTCCCGGGAAAGCCGGCCATTGGCGCTACCCTCACGATGGCGGGGCTGCCCTACACCGTCATCGGCGTGCTTTCGAAGAAAGACCAAAATGGCAGTTATGGCAGCGGACCGGACAACACCCAGTTGTTTGTTCCGTATTCATCCATGGCGCGTGATTTTCCCCCGCCGGAGCGGCCGGGCATCACCCGTGGATGGCTGAACAACATCGTGCTTGAGGTAGCGGATCCGGAGTTTCACGAGGAAGCTCTCCTGCAAGTGAAAAAGGTCTTATCGCGCAATCATCATTACGATCCTACGGACAAGGACGCCCTCTTCGTTTGGGACACCATGCGCGGGGCAAAATTGACCCAGCGCATCTTCTCCATCATGACCATGTTCTTTGGCACCGTCGCGGTCATGACCCTGGCGTTGGGTGGCATCGGTGTGATGAACATCATGTTGGTTTCGGTTACCGAGCGGACCCGGGAGATCGGCGTGCGCATGGCCATTGGCGCCAAGCGTAAAGACATCAGCTCCCAATTCTTCGCTGAAGCCGCCGCATTGACGCTGGTCAGCGGCGCGTTGGGCCTGGCGCTGGGCGTGGGGATATGCGTACTTTTGAAAGAAGTCCCAAAGCCCGACTTCATTCCGCAGCCGGAGATATCGTTGCTGGCGATCACGGCTTCGCTGCTCACGCTGTCATTGATCACCGTAGGTGCGGGAATGTATCCCGCGAGCCGCGCGGCATCCATGAATCCCATTGAATGTCTGAGGAGCGAGTAATGGAATTCAAAGACATCATGCTGCAAAGCTGGGACTCGCTGGTGCGCAACCGCATGCGCTCCATCCTCACCATGTTAGGCATCGCCTGGGGGTTGGTGACGGTGGTCCTACTGCTGGGTTATGGACAGAGCGTGGGCACCAGCGTACTGGGCGCCTTCATGGGCATTGGCAACAACGTGATCATCATGTGGCCCGGACAGACCAGCATGCAAGCCGGCGGACAGCGCGCGGGCAAACGCGTCCAGTTTGAGTTTGAAGACGTCGAGGCCATTCGCAACGAGGTCCCGCTGGTCAAGAACGTCAGCCTCGAAGATGACAACCTCTTTGGCTTTAAGAACGGGAACAAGGTCATCTCGATCTCAACCAAATCTGTCCAGTATCCCTACGGCGAGATGCGGAAGCTGAAGGTGTCCGAAGGCAGATATTTCGAGGAATCTGATTTCACCGAGATGCGGAAGGTCGTCATCTTTGGCCCCAATGCGGCCAAGAAGGTCTTTGGTAATCGAAACCCGGTCGGAGAATACGTGTCAGTGTTGGGGCATCCATTCCAGGTGGTCGGCGTGCTGGAGTTGAAGATCCAGGATGCTTCGAACAACGGTCCGGACAATGAGAACGCCTTCTTCCCTATCGATACCATTCGCACCATGATCAATATCAAGTATCCGGACATGATCGTCTTTCAGCCGGTCGCGCCGGAGAAAGACGCAGAGACGATTGACGCGGTTCGTGCGGTGTTGGCGCGGCGGCACAGCTTTCATCCGAAAGACGACAAAGCCACGCCCGAGTGGAACACCATTGAGAACAGCCGCGAGTTGATGAAGTTCTCCGTGGCCTTGCAAGCAGTCCTGGGATTCATCGGCGCATTGACGCTGGGCGTGGGCGGCATCGGCGTAATGAATATCATGCTGGTGTCGGTGACGGAGCGGACCAAGGAAGTCGGCATTCGCAAGGCGCTGGGTGCGCGTCCGCGGGATATTGCCTGGCAGTTCCTGACCGAGTCGCTGGTGCTTACGTTCATTGCCGGCGCCATCGGGATGCTGGCTTCGGTGGCGATCGCCAATGCCATTCCCCCCATGCCGCTCTATAGCGAACAGTTCAAGACCGCAAACAATGAAGGTGACATCATTTTGAAGACGTCAATCAGCGTGATGGTCTCGGCGTTCCTCATCTTGACGTCGGTAGGGATCTTCTCCGGAATGTGGCCGGCGATGAAAGCGGCGAAGATGGACCCCGTCGATTCGCTGCGGTACGAGTAACGAGCGCTTCGCGCTAAGCTCAAGCGCGTCTCGTCAGAGGGACTTATGTGGTGGTATGGCGACAACATCAATACCGATTGGAGGACCAGTTAGGATCTCGCTTCCTAGGGGAACCAGATCTTGGATGTTTGCCGCGTCGCTTTGTGAAACGAAGTGCCCGCCCTTCTCGATAACGGTTGCGACGTGAAGCTTGTACCCTAAAGTTGGCAACGTTTCGATATGGCTCAAACGGTTGTTGACGGGCTTGCCTTGTTCTTGGCCGCACCAGCATTCAAACCAAATGATTGGGAGGTGCTTACGAATGGTGGCCAGCCCCCCTTGAATGACGGTATCTTCCGCCCCTTCCACGTCTATTTTCATGAAGTGAGGACCCGTGTTTTGGCGCTCACAGAATTTGTCAAGGGTTGTGGTAGTCACTTTGATCGAGCTGAATTGGGCTCCGTGTACTTGCATTTCCCTTCGAACGTGATTCGGATTAAAGGTGGAGGCAGTTGCGATTGAGCGGTCATCCTTGAAAAACTCGAGCTCTCCTTCGCTGTCAGATATCGCTTCGTAGTGCAAGAAAATGTTTTTCCACCGGTTGCGCGCCCTTGCCAGTTCTAAGGATTCCCGTAAGGCTGGATTCGGTTCAAAAGCGTCGACGCGGCCCTTAGGCCCAACACAACAAGAAAATACCGAGGCCGTGACCCCGGCGTGCGCACCTATGTCGATCACTTGCTGACCGCGCTTAATGTGTAATGCAGAAAACTTGGAGAGTGACATACCTCGTCGCGCCGTCAGTAGAATCTTGGCGAGCGGCCAGCAGTGATAAAAGAGATTCCATTTCACACACTCTCGGACGCTCATACTCAATACCTCTGGCTTTTGCGAATTGGAACCACCTCAACCTGATCTTGCGTGATACGCGGCGAAATGCATGACACAATTACCGCTTCGCGCCCAACATATCCACCACGCGGTCAAAATCCTCCAGCGTGGCGTATTGAATCACGATCTTCCCCCGTCCTTTGTGGTCGATCACTTCAACTTTACACCCCAAAGCACTTTGTAGTTCCAGTTCCGCGGCGCGAACATTGGGGTCGACCAGGCGTTTCGTCTTCGCGGCCCGTTCTTCCGGAGACACCAGGCTGCGCACCAGATCTTCCGTCTGGCGCACGCTCAGCTTCTTGGTTTCAATCTGCGCTGCGACTTTTTCCATCTGCTCCAGAGACGACAGCATCATCAGCGCCTTGGCGTGGCCAAAGCTGAGACTTCCCTTTTCCAGTTCATGCTGAATCACTTCCGGCAGCTTCAGCAATCGCAGAAAATTTGAAACTGACGTGCGGTCTTTGCCGGTCTTGTGCGCCATCTGTTCTTGGGTGAGTCCGAACTCGCGCGATAGCCGCTCGTAAGCGCGGGCCTGCTCCACTACGTTGAGATCTTCACGCTGCAGGTTCTCAATAATAGTGATCTCCATCGCCTGCTCGTCGGAGGCAGCGCGAACGACCGCTGGCACTGTCTGCTTTCCTGCGCGCTTCGACGCCATCCAGCGACGCTCGCCGGCCATAAGTTGAAAGCGTCCGTTCGGCAGCGGCCGCAGCACGATCGGCTGAATCACGCCTTGTTGCTGGATGCTAGCCGCGAGCTCCGCCAATGCAATCTCGTCTACTTGGCCGCGGGTCTGATAGGGATTGCGCTCGATAAGGTCCAGGCGAATCTCCTCGGCGCCTTGGCGCTCGGGAGCGCCCTGAGGAGCGGCAGCAGGCCGGCTGGATGGCAGCAGGGCTTCGAGACCGCGTCCGAGGGCTTTGCGTTTGTCATTCATGAGAAGTTGCTCCTAGTTCCTAGTTCGAAGACCCGGTAACGGCCGCGTCCAGCAGGTCTTTGGTGGTGTCACGCGTAACTTGAGCGTGCTTGGTCATGATCTCTTTGGCCAGCTTGATGTAACTCTCTGCACCCCGCGATCGAGCATCGTAAGCCAGCACCGGCTTGCCATAACTCGGCGCCTCAGCCAGCCGGATGTTGCGCGGAATGGTCGT
>DATLCI010000088.1:0-4529 GCA_035526435.1 Terriglobales bacterium | reverse complement strand
CGAGTGAATCTTCCCAATTACCTTACGCTCAGCCGCATCGCCAGCGTTCCCGTGCTGATCTGGCTGCTCTCACCTAAACTCCCATGGTTTGCTGACGTCCTGGGACTGCAATTCCTCCAGCAGCCGGGCGTAGGGGAACTGGCGGCGGCCGGGCTCTTCATCCTTGCCTCCATCACCGACGGCGTGGATGGATACCTCGCGCGCAAGCGCAACCAGGTCACCACACTCGGCATGTTACTCGACCCTCTGGCCGACAAGCTCATGGTCGCCGGCGCCTTCATCGCCCTGGTGCAGTACAACCCCAGTGTGGTCCCGGCCTGGATCGCGGTGCTGGTCATCGCCCGCGAGTTCTTGGTGAGCGGACTCCGCTCTATCGCCTCGTCGGAAGGCTTCACCATTGAGGCCAGCGACCTCGGAAAATTCAAGATGGTGGTCCAGATCGTTGCCATTGTTGCCGCCATCATCCATCACCATTGGCTCACGCTGGAGTTCGGGCTCTTCCATCTCGACGTGGAGATCATCGCGCGCACCGCCATGTGGATCATGGTGGGAATCTCCTCCATCTCGGCCGCCGACTATTTCATCGCCTTCTGGAAGAAGATCGATCGCAGCGTGCAGCAGACGGCGCGCCGCCCCTTCGTCCTGAGCCGCCGGAAGAAGCGGCTGGAGGCGTCGGCTGCAGCCGAAGCGCTGGCCAGCGACACTCTCCCCAAAAATGCGGAATAAAAAAGCCTCCGTCTCCGGAGGCTTCTTCATCCAAACGTTTCGGTTTAGGGCAAGGCCGCGCCCGCAGGCACGAACCATATGTTGACGATGCGTCCACCGGCGCCGCCATCCCGGACCTGGATCCGGGATGCATCGATGCCTTTATCCTTCGTCAGGTAATTCTTCGCGTTGCCGGCACGCGCACCGGCCAGGCGAGCCGCTTCACCCGCCGCCACATGGCCTACCAGCACCACTTGGCTTCCGGCTTCACGCTGCAGCCGCAGGGCCACATCGTCCAGGAACGCCTTGGCCCGGTTGTCCACATACGCGCTGTTGTTCTTGAAGGTAAGATCGCCGATCTGCGATGCTGCTGCCGCCGCCGGTGCCGCTTCCACGTTGACTTGCGTCACGGCGGTCGCGCTCAGGTTGCGGTCATCCATCGCCGTGGCCATGACCATGGCCGCTCCCGGAGCGACGTTCGCCGTCTCCAGCAAGGCAGACGTTTCGCGCGGGACCACATTCCCGCGGTCGGCGGAAAACGTGATCGTCACCGGACGGTTATCCGGACTCATGGCCTCGCAGCGGATGGTTGAATTCTCTCCCGCACGCACCGTGGCCGGCGAGGCCGAGCAGGTGATCTGCGGCGGATTCATTACCGCCGCCGGGGGCGGGGGCAGCGGAGGCAGCTCTTCCATCATCTCTACGCCGTCGCCCACCTGGATCTGTTCCAGGCTGCGAGTGACCATTGCGGTGGCGGTGGTCGGAGTCACGGACAAGATGATCATCTCGCCGATCGCCCGTCGGGGAAATTCTCCTACGCGCCGCGCGGGGAACAACTGGTGCTTCTCAATCTCCGGATCCGGCACCGTTGCCTTAAACAGTAACGAGTCATTCAGGTCGTTGCGGATCGATTCATACGTACGCGTCGCCCGGAAGTAGTCGCCTACCTTCAAGCCTTTATCCGCGCCGATGTTCAGGTAGATCTTGTCTTTGGCGCCGGCGATCATGCGGCTTTCATTCGCGGCGATGATCCTGCCCACGGCCATGCCGTTCGGCGAGGCAAACCGGTCGAACGCCACCGTGCGGCGGAACTTGGGCGCTGGCTTTTCCTGCCATGGCACCGTGAAGTCACCCACGCTGATGTGCTCGCAGGCAAACTCCACCTGCGCGATGCCCACATTCTTGTCCACCTTGATCACGCGCACCCGCCCCACTTCGGAATAGAGGATGCCCGCCGCCTTCAGGTTACGCTTCTTGCCCTGGTACGGCTCAAACTCGTTGATGTCACGCACCTGGCGCATCACCGCATACTTGGCGTCCACGTCATAACCGCCGCCGGTGAGGTAGATGTAGTCGCGGTCCGCAAAGCGGCTCTGGCTCGGCGTCTCCCAGCCTCCGGCCACGATCGAAGTCTTCGCCAATGGTTGGGGCGAGACCAGCCCGGCGCAGTAGATGTCTGATTCGGTCGGCGCGTCTACCCGTTCCACCATGTTGGTGCGGGCAATGTCCTGCGCGTTGACCGTGGGGCGTGGTGGCTGCTGCTGGGCAAATGCCAACGGCACAGCTACGGCCATCAGCAGCATCGATTTCAAGCCCGTCTTCATCATGTTTCCTCCAGATTCCGGCGCCGACCGCGCACCGGTTGCCGCCCAGCCCGGAAACGGTGAAAATCTCCACCTCACCCGTCTGGCGACACACACTTCCGCTTGGAAACTAGCAAACACCCTAGGGCGGGTCAAGGAGAAGCTTGTTAACCACAACGGTACGGGGACTATCGAAAGTCGTTGTCCCGCGTAGAGTTGCGGTTGCATCTGCCGGCTTTGGTATGTATATTCGCGCCTGATTCCTCCGCCCACATGAACACCATCTCTGCCATGACGACCCTGCGGATGCTGCGCCAGCGGCTGCCCCGCGTGTGCGTTCCCGTCTTTGGCAAGAACGCGGCGGAAATGGTGGAAAAGGCCGAGCTCGTCGCGCGCGATAACCCCTTTATTGAGTTGCGTTTAGACTACCTTTCCCAGCCCGCAGCCCTGCTGCCGAAGCTCAAGCCCTTCTTCGAGTTCAACCCCCACGCCACCCTGATCGCCACCTGCCGACGGGCCAAATCCGGCGGCAAATTCAAGGGCTCCGTGGCCGCCGAGATTGACATCCTCTGTAAGGCCTCCACCATGGGCTGCCAGATGGTTGACCTGGAGCTGGAGAGCGCCGCCCAGCTCAAAACCGCTGACTGGAACAAACTGAAGAAAAATGCCGCCGTCATCCTCTCCTTCCATGACTTCCGCGGCACCAAGCGCCTGGAAGAGACCTTCGCGAAGATGGAATCCTTCCCTGCCGACTTCATCAAGATCGTCACCACCGCCGGCTCGCTTTACGACAACGTAGTCATGATGAAGTTCCTGGAAGCCAAGAGCGACCAGCGCCACATGATCGCCACTTGCATGGGCGAGCAAGGCATCATCAGCCGCTTGCTCGCCGTACGCGCCGGCAGCGTTTTCACCTTTGGCGCCGCCAGCCCCGGAGAAGAGACCGCTCCCGGACAGATCGCCCACCGCACCCTGCGCGACACCTATCGCATTGACCAGGTGGACGCTGCTACCCGCGTGTACGGCGTTGCCGGAGATCCCATCGCACACTCGCTCTCGCCGCTGATGATGAACACCGCCTTCCGCCGCGAGAACCTCAACGCCGTTTACCTCGCGCTGCACGCCAAGACCCTCACTGACCTCGTGGCCTGCGTCAAAGACATTCCCATCCACGGACTCAGCATCACCATGCCGTACAAAGAGTCCATCTTGAAGGTGCTGGACAAGACCGAGCCTATCGCCGCCAAGATCGGCGCTTGCAACACCGTCATCCGCTCGCAGGATGGCAAGCTCTACGGCTTCAACACCGACGTTGCCGGAGTCATCCGCCCGCTGGAGCAGCGCATGACCATCTCGGGTTCGAAGTTCCTGGTGCTCGGCGCCGGGGGCGCCGCCCGCGCTGCCGTCTTCGGACTCAAAGAGCGCGGTGCGGACGTCTATCTCATGAACCGAACCTCGGTCTCGGGACAAAAGCTTGCTCGTCAGGCGCATGCCAAGTTCGTCAAGCGTGCCCAACTCGCCAAGCTCGGAACGTTTGACGCCGTCATCAACGCGACGCCAGTGGGAATGGAGACCGGCGCCGGCGGCAAGGCTATCGACGACAAGCCGCTCATCTCCGAGAAAGAGTTGAACGCGCGCTACGTCTTCGAGATGGTGTACTCGCCCATGGAGACGCGCTTCACCAAGATGGCGCGGGCCAAAGGTATCCACGTGATCCCGGGCCTCGAGATGTTCGTCCACCAGGGCGCCCGCCAGTTCGAGATCTGGACCGGCAAGCCCGCACCCTTTGAAGAAATGTTGCGCGTAGTGCGCCACGCACTGGAACAGCGCAGCCTGGCCAAAGCCAAGACCAACGGCGTGTAAGTTTCTGGTTTCTCGTTTCTGGTTTTTCGTTTCGTTTCTCGAACAACCCTCCGATTCAAACCTTCCCTTTTGAAAATTTTTAGCAAGTTCTTTGGAATGTTGAACTTGCGGTAAGTTCTTTGCTTTGTCGAGCTTACAGGAAGTTCTTTGGAATCAGCGGCTTACGCGCGAAAAAATAAAACACCCACCCCGATTTTGCTAAGCTCGGTCTTTTCATAAAGTTACGGACTTTTTGCCCGCAAGCTCGTCATTCGAAAAAGCTTAGAGGTCAAGCTCGTCACTCTAAAGGACTTAGATTGTATTACTTTTAGTTATACTTATAGGAAATAGGTTATCACTGTTAAGAGGAGTTGTCAATAGGAGGGGGCTTGCTTCTGT
>DATLCI010000082.1:0-24645 GCA_035526435.1 Terriglobales bacterium | reverse complement strand
CCGGCTCAGGCGATAGAATTCCCGCTGTAGCGCACTCTCATCCAGGTTCAGCTTGCGCGGCAGGCCAAAGACGGAGAAGTAGTCCAAGGTGGCAGTCGCGGGATTTTGCGTCTCAGTCGCCATAAAGTGATTCACCACGGAGGCGCTCCGTGGTGAGAGGCACAGGGGCGCAGGCCCCGCTAATCATCGCTACAAATCTTCGCCGCGATCAAGCGGAGAAGCTGGAACCACAGCCGCAGCTCTTGCTCGAATTCGGATTCACAAAGTTGAAGCCTTGCTTCATCAGCGTCTCTTCGTAGTCCAGGATCATCCCGTGCAGATAGATGAACGACTTGGGGTCCACAAACAGCTTCACCCCTTCGAATTCATACACCCGGTCGCGTTCGCGAGGCTTGGAGTCAAAGCGGATGTTGTAGCTCAACCCTGAGCAACCGCCGCCTTGCACGCCGAGGCGAAGCCCACCCTCTTCCGGAGAAACATTTTCCTTGGCCATAGCGAGACGCACCTTTTTCAAGGCGCGCTCCGTCACCTGAATGCCTTTGGCATTCTCAGTGGCGTTCGCCGGGTTCAGGACCGGACTATCAAGGGTGACTGCCATAACTACAACCCAACTCCGAAAATAATGTACCCACTGAGCAGGATCATTCCTGCGTAACCAATCTTGTCAGCATATCGTTGCCAGCCGGACGAGTCGTTCAAAAACAATCTAGCGCCGATGCTATCCGGGTTAGCCCTCCCCATGCGCAATCGGGTAATTCGGTGCGGACTAATCAGCCCGACAACCCCAATCGCGAGCAGCGTAATACCGGCCAAGAATCGCACCTTACGCCTTCGTTTCGACCGCCGCCGGAGTTCCGACGCCTTGCTTCTTCTTCCAATCGCCGATAGCCGCACGGATGGCATCTTCCGCAAGCACCGAGCAATGGATCTTCACCGGAGGAAGCGCGAGCTCCTTCACGATGTCAGTGTTCTTGATGGCCAAGGCCTCTTCCACATTCTTGCCCTTGATCCACTCAGTGGCGAGTGAAGACGAGGCAATGGCAGAGCCGCAGCCGAACGTTTTGAACTTGGCGTCTTCGATGACCTGCGTGTCAGGATTCACCTTGATCTGCAGACGCATCACGTCGCCGCATTCCGGGGCGCCGACCAGGCCAGTGCCGACTTCAGCGCTGTTCTTGTCCATGGTGCCCACGTTGCGTGGGTTAGTGTAATGATCCAGTACCTTGTCGCTATATGCCATTTGTTCTCCTGATTCCTGAAACTCTAAAAACTGGTTGATAAACCTTTTTAGTGGCTTTCAGCCTGCCACTCGATCTTCGAGAGGTCGATGCCTTCCTTGACCATCTCGTACAGCGGTGAAAGTTCACGCAGCTTTTTCACCGTTGTGACCATCTTGTCCGCTACATAATCAATCTCAGCCTGATTGTTGAAACGGCCGATGCCAAAGCGAATAGAGCTGTGCGCAACATCGTCGCCGAGACCCAATGCCTTCAGCACGTAAGAGGGCTCAAGGGTGGCGGACGTGCAGGCCGAGCCGCTGGATACCGCGATGTCATTGATGCCCATCAACAGCGATTCACCTTCGACGTACACGAAACTGATGTTCAAATTGCCGGGAAGATGCTTCCCCGGCTCCATAGTGCCGTTCACATGGACTTCATCCAGGTTCTTGAGCAGATGATCCTTCAAACGATCACGCAATGCGGCCTGGCGTTTTCCCTCCTCAGCCATCTCCTGCATACAAAGTTCGGCAGCCTTGCCGAAGCCAACGATCCCAGCCACGTTCAAGGTGCCGGAGCGCATGCCGCGCTCGTGGCCGCCGCCGTCAATGATGGCGGAAAGCTGCACGCGGGGATTCTTGCGACGGACGTAAAGAGCGCCGACACCTTTCGGCCCGTACATTTTGTGCGCGGACATGGAGAGCAGGGAGATGTTCGACTTGTTAACGTCTACCGGCACTTTGCCGACAGCTTGAACGGCATCGGTATGGAAGAGGATGCCCTTCTCCTTGCAGAGGGCCCCGATCTCGTCGATGGGCTGGAGCACGCCGATCTCATTGTTAGCCGCCATGATGGAGACGAGGATCGTCTTGGCCTCGATCGCGCGCTTCAGGTCTTCCAGGTTGATGAGACCATCGGCATTCACCGGCAGATACGTCACGCGATACCCGTACTTCTCCAAGCGCTTGCAGGTGTCGAGCACGGCCTTGTGCTCGGTCACCGAAGTGATGATGTGATTACCTTTTTCCTTGTACATCTCCGCAACGCCCTTGATGGCGAGGTTGTTGCTCTCGGTGGCTCCGGAGGTAAAGATGATCTCCTTCGACGATGCGCCGATCAGCTTGGCGATCTGCTCGCGCGCCTGTTCCACGCCGGCTTCAGCTTCCCAGCCAAACTGGTGGTTGCGGCTGGCCGCATTGCCGAACTTGCCGGTGAAATACGGCATCATTGCTTCCAGGACGCGGGGATCAAGAGGCGTGGTCGCGTGGTTATCGAGGTAGATCGGCAACTTCACGCCTTCAGGTAAGTTTGTATTCGTGCTCATTGCGTTTGCTTCTCCTAAATTTCTAAACTCGTTCACGCCAGCGTCACTAGATTTGAGTGTTGCATGCGCGGCTTCGATTCAGGTTCATCGCTAGCCGTGGGTGTTGGATCCATCATGTCCGCGATGCTGATATTTGCCAGCAACTCGCGGATACCATGATTCACCTTGCGTAACGGCTCTTTCACGTTGCACTTGCTGCTCTGGTCGCATTCCCCGTGGTGCGAGCTGCAAGCGGTGATGAACAATGGACCGTCTATCGCCTTGATCACTTCCAATGCGCTGATCTTTGCCGCACTGCGTGCCAGCGAATATCCACCGTTCGTTCCGTGCTGCGAGACTAAGATTCCCGACTTGGCCAGCCGTTGCAGGATCTTGGCCAAAGCTTCTTGCGGAAGACCATATTCACCGCCAATTTCCTTGGCGCTGGAGCTTGCCCCCGACTCGGCCAGATGCTTCAAGGCGATGAGTCCATAATCGGCTTTTTTAGTCAGCTTGAGCATGGCTTAGAAATCCGACCCATTTGGTCGCATTTCTATTCTAACCACTCAGGAAGCTAGGGCGCAACCCTTAGCAGCGAATGGCAAAATGGAGGCGTGGAAGCGAAGTTATTTAGATTGAGTGGTTTGTGATTCGGAAGGCCAAAACGCTCAGCTTCCCAGCTCAAATCTTGATGACCCCGAGATGGGTCAGCCCGTTAATGGCGAGTTGAATCGCGACTGCAGTCAAAAGTAGCCCCATCAGGCGCATCATCACTCGAATCCCGGTCTCTCCCAGCACCGCGCGAACCCGGTCCGCGCCGGTAAAGACCCAATAGGAAAAGACGGAGGTCAGCGCGATGGAGAGCAGGATAGGCGCGGCCCGCCAAAGTTCGGGCGACGGCCCCATCAGCACCATCACGGTGGAGATGGCGCCAGGTCCGGCCAGCATGGGGATACCGAGCGGGATGATGCCGGCATCCTCCTTGGCGGCCACCTCTCCGGCTTCCGTGGGAGTCTCTTGATTCTGGGAGCGCTTCGCCTGAAGCATTTCAAGCCCTACCAACAGCATGATGAGTCCGCCGGCTATCTCCAGCGCAGGCAAGGTAATGCCTAGCAACTTCATCACGTAGCTGCCGGCGATGGCGAAGGTAGTCAGCACCAAGAAGCAGGTCCAGGCCGCGCGTCGCGCCATGCGATTGCGACGGGCAATGTCGACGTCAGCAGTGATGGCCAGGAAGGCAGGGATGGCGGCGAAGGGATCCACCAGGAAAAAGATGGAGCTGAACGCCACCAGGGCGAACTGCCAGACGGATTCGAAGGAACTCCACATTGGCCTCCCAAGATACATGAAAAGTCGTTGAGCCAGCCGTGGTCGGACCGCTCCAAGCCCTAGTCCTAACCTATGAGTAACTAGGGCATCTACTGGATTTTAAGGCAGGTACAGGTTCCGTATGCTTAACCCGTGATCGAGAAGAAGCTACTTCGTCCGATGCGGCGCTACGGCTGGGTTGCCGCCGTAGTCCTGTGCGCGCTCCCCGCAGGCTTGCAGGCGGGCGACGGAGATGGCGATAGTAAAGCCAACCATGATGTCTCGGCTACGGTACGCACGAATCGTGGTCCCGAACCTACCTATAGGGTAAGCGTGGGCTTCGATGGCGAAGTATTCCCGGTATTTGCGAATTATTCTTCCATGCTGCCGGCGCAGAAACGCGATTGGGGGCTGGTGAACGTCACCATCAGCAATCCGACCGACGCCAGCATTCGCAACCGCATCACCGTCCGCGTGCCGGGATGGAGCGACCAGGAGATCCAGATCGTGGAACTCGGCGCGGGCGAAGTCCGGACCTTCCGTTTTTCTCCGACCTTTCATGAACGGCTGTACCGTAACCGTGAGATCGCGGGCGCAACGGCTGAGGTGGAAGTCAGCTCGCTGACGGGCCCTTCGATCTTCGCTACGACCGCGCAACTGAGGCTGCGTTCCGCGGATGACATGTATTGGGGTTCGCAATTCAAGTATGCGCCCTTCATCGCGGCATGGGTCACGCCCCACGATCTGCAAGTGGAGAAGATCCTGAGCAAGGCCAAGGAATTCGCGCCGTTGCGTCGCTTGCCCGGTTATGAACCCTGGAAGGGCACCAGTGAGCAGGAGAAGTCGACCTCCACCCAGGCAAAGGCCATCTACAACGCCATCAAGCGTTCGGGATTGTCATATGTGAAAAGTTCAACGACCTTCGGCCGCAATCTGAATGTGACCCAGCGCGTCCGCATGCCCAATGAGAGTTTGAACCAGAGTGCTGCGAATTGCATCGACGCGTCAGTGATGTTCGCTTCACTGTTTGAGAATCTGGGAATGGATCCCGTCGTAGTCCTGGTTCCGGGCCACGCTTACGTAGGGGTACGAGTAGCGCGCGGTTCGCAACGCTACCTCTTCATCGACGTAGCATTGACCGGTCGCGCCACGTTTGAGAGCGCGGTGCGCTCGGCGGAAACCGGTCTTGCGAAGTTCGGCGCGAACGACATCACGCGCATTCCCATCGATCAAGCCCGCGACCAGGGCATCTATCCCATGCCGTAGGAGTTAAGGCAGTTTGACCGGAACGGTCACGCTGCCGGTGCGTCCGGTAGGATTGTCGCGCAGGACGAACCAGACGCCATAATCTCCCGGCGGCAAGTCCATCTTGTTGCGATAATTGATACCGTTGGCTCGAATCTCCGTCAGGGCGTCTGGCTTGAGTTTTCTTTGAATCCTCTGGCCAAGACGGGCCGCTTCTTTGCCGCCCAGTGCGCGGGCCACCGCCACGATGTCAAAGTTTATCTGGTCGCCTTCGATGGTGATCGCATCAGGCGGAATCTGCAATTGGAAGGGTACTGCCTTAGTCTTTCCATTCTCGGTGGCCGAGGAAAAACGTCCAGTGAAGTGCAGGGACGTGTAGGCGTAAGGGGAGTTAAGCGCTAGGGCGATGTCACTTTGCCGCACTTTTTCCGGGTCGGTCAGGGCGATGAGGAACCCGGCGCGGTGCCGAACGCTGGCCTTCTGGGTAACGGACACGCCGACCTTATGCCAGCCCGGCGAAGAGCGCGATCTGTCTACATAGAATCCGAGCAAGTAGTACTCGTGATCGTCTTCGGTGGCTTCCTTCAGGCAGTTGCGCAAGTCGGTGCGGTAGATGCAGGGCTTGCCGCCCGTCTCAGCGGCAATGCTCTTGAAAGTATTCAGGACCTCAGTATCGTTCTCCCGGGCGCGTTCCTTGTCCTGCGCGCTCGGAGAGTACTTCAAGGATGTGTCCATCACCTGGAACGCCGTGTTAACGGTGCGGCGCGTGTCGATGGGATAGACCGCGACGTTGGCGTCGTTCAGCAGCTTCCAAGTATAGGCGTGCTGGTCTACAGTCTCGCCCATGCGCTCTGGGCTGATCTGCCGACCGGCCGGGCCGACGGCGACAGCACCGCTCATAAAGGGAAAACCAGAGCCTGCCCAGAGGAGAGTCTTGCGGCCGGGGACTCCTTTTAGGGCCTGCGCGATCTGCTGCAGCGTGCCCAGGGAGTCGATGCGCGCAGTCATATCCTGAAAACGCGACATCAGCTCTTCGCGCGCGTCCATGATCTCTGAGTTGTTGAGTAGTTTGGTCTCTGTCTCCGAGAGCGCGCCATTCGCGCCCATCAGTTCGTTGATCTGCTCCTTAAGAAGCGGGCTGGGTTCGTTGTTCTTTGCCATTACCGACACATTCAGGGACTGGGCCGTCGCCAGCAGGGACTTGCGATCCGTGGTGAAGTCGTGCAGCACACGGATGCCACCCCGCGTCACCAGCATGATGCCGATGGGTTCAGACGTCGACTTTGATTCGGCGAAGTACTTGATCAGCTCTTGCTTGAAGTACTCTTGGTCCATCGGCGCTGTATTGACCGAGTCCACGGCGATGATGGCCAGCTGTTGCGGCGTCTGATCGCTCTTGAACTGATCTCCACTCGATGCGGGCGTATTGGCCGTGGTGCCCCGCACTTCCTCAAATGTGGCGATGGGTTGATCCTTGCCGTCCTGGCGCAGGACAAAATCGTTTTTGGTAAGCCCGCCAAGGTGTTTACCGGATCTCTGCACGATCACTGGGATCTGCACGAAGTCGGTAGACGTCTTCAGGGTGATTGACTGACTGGGTGCGTCTTGACCAGCCGCCAAAACCGACAGCAAGACCAAATTCAAAGCGGTGAGACGCAAGATACGCGGGCTACTCATAAAGCTCCTTTGACTACTGCACGGTCGCTGTTTTCATACCTTGAGGGCTTCAGTGCGTGAGATTAGACGTTCGGATATTTAGTTCGCTTATTCGTCGGCGGGCCAACGAGGCATTCGGGTCATTGGGGTCCTCTGCCAGGAAATGCTCATATTCGGTGATCGCCTGGCTATGGCGGTCCTGAGATTCCAGGGCCTTGGCGCTGAGAAAGTGGGCTAGGCTGAAGGCCGGATGGGGGAGTGAATGCAACTTGTTGGTCAGGGCGATCACCTCATGGGTATTGCCGGAAAAATACGCAGCTTCCGCGCCCACGAACAACGCCCCCGGGTTCAAAGGCTCCGCCGTCAATGCGGCCTGGGCAAGGCGATACGCCTCGGTGAAGTCTTTCGCGTCCAAGGCGATCTTCGCTAGATTCAGGTGAGCGCGAGCGAAGTGATCATTGATCTGCGCCGCCTTCTCGAAGGCCGCCTTGCCGTCTTGCGGACGGTCCATCCGCATCAGCACGACACCCAGATTATTGTAAGCCTGGTCGAACTGAGGATAGAGTTCGATCGATCGTTCGAAATGTTTCTGGGCCTGCGATAGCTTGCCTTCCGCCAAGTCGCGGTTGCCTTTTTCGAATTCTCTATTTGCGCGACGTGGAACCTTCAGTCGACTGGCAGAGACGGTGGCAGAAACGCTGTGCCGGTTAGCCTGACTGTTCTTATGGTGAAGGACCAGGGACATGATCTTATCGCCTTGACCGGGAACGAGGTTGTCCAATTGGATCTCTTCTATGCTCGGCCCGAAGGCTCGAAGGCGATAGGTGACCTTACTGCAGGTCCGGAAGACGATCTTGCCTTCGGAATTCGGACTACTTTCTGCAACCTTGGATCCGAACTGGTCCTGCAGTTGGACTCGTATCTGCAATCGGGAATCAAACTCACCACCCTGGGCCCCTGATCGCGCACCATCGGAACGGGCGGCGGTATCCGGCAAACCGGCAATCTTGGTGGTCGGGCCTTCGCCCTGGTCGTCGAGCGACAAATGGACTTGCATGTCGATAGGGGTGCCGGCTTGCCGGCTACATTGCGCCCAAGCCGAACACGTACTGAAAAAGGCTAGAGCAACGCAAGTAAGGAGACGGAGCATACCCAGAGTGGTTTTCCTCTCAGATTCTATGCTTCTGTCATCAAAAATGCATGCTTGTGTAAAATGCGTGCCTGCTCGGTCGATCAACGATACCAATAAAAAAGGGGCCGGTTTCCCGGCCCCTCATAGTGGTTAAGGTTAGAAGGTGAAGCGTACCGCTAACCGCACCGCACGAGCGCCCTGGAAGATCTGGGGCATTCCGTAACGGCTTGCTAGGGTCAACTTGGTTTGGACTCCGGCAAAAGCTCCGGTGCCATTCAAAGCATCGACGTAGTTGTAACCATTCATCACCTTTGCCCAATCGATCTGGGGATCATCAACGAACCGTGCAACCGCACGAGTCGGGCTGATGAGGTTGGTGGGAACGGCGAACTGGTAGTATCCCACCGCAGCATGATTGTTGAACAGGTTGGTGATGTTCGCGTCGAACTTCAAGCGCAGGTTCTCACGAGTCTTGCTGACCGGGATCTCATGAGTGAAGTTGAAGTCCGTTTGGAAAAACGGCGAGGTGCGAGCGTTCTGAACAATGCTGTCCACTACGAAGTTTCCGCAGGTGGTGCAAGTGGCCGACGCATCGCCTGGAACACGGCTGAATTTCACAAAATTGCCGCGCCCTTCCGCCCACTGGCAAGCCGACGAACTGCCCACTACTGGCAGGCAAGTGCTGATCGGCGTGCCTTGTAATGCGGATTGGGTGAAGCCTAACACCGTCTCCTGACCCTTCCACCATTTCTGGCGGTAGTATCCCTGGACAGAGGCCGTGTGCGGACGATCGGTAGCCAACGGACCGTCATCAATCTTGCCGTTGGGTAAGTAGGTCATGGTCGGCAGATCGTACAGACGGCTGTTGTTGGGGGAGTGACGTCCACCACCACCATCGGTTGGATCGGTGTTCGTCAAGCCCGGGTAGTTACCACGCAGCTTGCTGTAAGTGTAGGACATCGCTCCGAACCAACGGCCCGTGGGACGCTTGGCTAGCCGGAACTCGACGCCATCATAGCGACGAGAGGCAGCAACCGTGGGCGGGCACTCAGCGCAGAAGGGTCCCACCAGGCCGACGGCAGAATCGATCACGACCTTACGATGGAGAACATCCGCGATGGTGCTGCCGGGGTTGCCAATGTAGAAGCCCAGATCATCGGTGATCGCCATGTCCTCAATGGTTTGGTCGAGGCGCTTATGCGAGTACCGCGTTTCCAAGCTCCAGTTGGGGCTGATGGCCCAGTCAACGCCAGTTACAAACTCATGCTGTTCCATGGGCTTGAGGGTGCTGGGTTCGATGGCCGGATCACGCGGGTCCGCCTTCGTCGCGCGGAAATCCACGTTCTCGATGAATCGTCCCACGGTCACGCCAGGAGCAGGACCCGATGCCGGGCAGCCGCCACCTGTCGCGTTGGTGGGAGTGATCAGGGCCGGATCGGTGGTGTCCATTGCGTAAACGCAATCGTGCCAGTAATCCGAACCGAACGAGCCGCGTGCCAGGCCCATCTTCATGATGTCGAAGAATTTGCCATAGCTCGCGTACAGCTTGACCTTGCCATTGTGCAGCAGGTCATACGCACCACCGATCCGCGGCGCAAACTTCTGGGCGAACCCGAAGTTGACCGTGGGGAAGCGGTTGGGATCGTACGGCGGCTGGTTCTCCTCGTCGAAGCGAACGCCCAGGTTCAGAGTGAGACCCGTCTTGCCTACCGACCAGGAATCCTGGAAGTAGATCGCATTCGCAGTCTGGGTGTCGATACCCTTGTTGGTCACACTGGTACCGACGACGAAGTAACCGTAGTTGCCGCGGCAGAGGGGTTTGCCATAGGTAGCCTGGTTTTGCGCAATGACGGCATTGCAGGCCGTGGTGCTGGTGACCGCTTGATATTCCTGGTCCCAGAAGATGTTCGTGTTGGCTGTATTGAAGTTGCTGAAGACGTCGTTCGACTGTGACTGATGGAAGTAGCCACCTTTGAAGGTGTGGCTGCCCCAGAAGTTGCCGACGAAGTACGAAACGTCAGTGTTGAAGCTCTTACGCTTGTACGCGTCAAACAGCGTGGTCAGGTTGCTGGGCATGTTGGCGAAAGGGGCCGTCTTCTGGGTGGCCACCGGAACGCAATTGGTGACGCAGTTACCAGAGGCGTCGGTCGTCGAATTCATCGCCAACGTCTTTTGGTTCGCCGTGTTGCCGTAAGCGTAGCGGATTCCTACGGGGCGTCCGCGCTGCTCGTTGTTGGTAAAGAAATAACCGTAGCGGGCCGCGACCACCAACTTAGAGGTAGGTGTCCAGTCGCCACCGAACGAGTAAACGGACAAGGGGTTGACCGAGCCGGCGTCGGCGCGGAGGGTGTTGGGGTCGGTGCTCGCACTGGTGTTTACCTGGCCATACGCGCTTTCCGGCGCGCTCAGCGTTCCGGTCGTGCGCGAATATGCGTAGTTCCATCCCGCGAACAGCCGCAGGGTGTTGAACATGCGGTAATCGAGGCGGGTATAGGCGTTATGCTGGGTAAAGGTCTGCGAGAGGTTCCGCGGCCCTGGGTTCGCACCCGTGAAAACCGTGGTGCGACGAGTGGTGTCCAGGGTTGGGATGTAGCTGGTGTAGAGCCAGAGGCGATCTTTGAAGATCGGTCCGCTGAGTTCAAAACCAGGCTCGATGATGCGACGATCGTCTTTCTGGGGCACGTAGTACTCGGGTGTGCCGTCGAGACGCTTCGATGTGCTGAGCTGTGCCGCGGGGCTGGGCTTTAAGCGCAGGCCGCAAACGGTGCTGAACAGGCTGGAAGTGAAGCCGGTGGAGCAGGGGTCATTGGCATTCAGACCGCTCAGCTGCAAATAGGTCAGAACGGACCCATGCCAATTGTTGGAGCCGTGCTTCGGGACAGCGTTGATCACGCCACCCAGCGCGCCGCCGAATTCGGCTTCGAAGCTGCTCGATTTCACTTGTACTTCCTGAATGAAATCAATCTGGAAGTTCTTGCCCACGCCTCCGTTCTGAATGTTGGTGGTATTGATGCCATCGATCAGGTACACATTCTCGGAGTCGCTGGCACCGTCGATCTGGAAGCCATTGTTGCGGCCCGAGGTGCTGCCCTGCAAGGGTTCCTGGCGTGCGCCGGGGGCAAACGCGATCACGGACTGGAAGGAACGGCCTTTCGGCACGTTGTCCAGGATCTCGCGAGACACGTTCGTCTGCACTTTCGATTGAGTGACGTCGACGTTGAGCGATCCTTCGCTCACTTCGATCGTCTCCGTGGCTTGGCCGACCTTCATGGCTACGTTGACAGAAGGCAAGGAACCGACGTCGATCTTGATGGCCTGTTTCGCGGTGGTGAACCCCGACGCGGAGACCGTTACGTCGTAAGTGCCTGGGGGCAGTTGGGCAATACGGAAATTGCCGGCGCTATCTGTAGTCGCCGAGCTCTTTCCGATCAAAGCAGGACCGGTCACTTCGACCGTCGCGCCGCTGATCACGGCACCCTGCGGATCTTTTACGGTTCCTTGGATACCGCCCGTGGTCTCTTGGGCAAAGCCCAGAGTCGCGAACAGCACCAGGGAACTCAAGCAGATCACGGCCAAAAACTTGGACCATGAAAAATTTATGCTTTTGTTCATTAAAACTCCTCCTGAAAGTAGGATTTTCCTAAAGAGGCCCTGAAATCCGGACATTTTTGGGTCAATCACTGCCTACGGTTAGAGCAAGCTGCTGGCCATTGTTGTTATTGAAAATAAATGACTTACATCGAACTTTGGCAGCCTTAATATGCTTTTTGGAAGGGTTTGGCAGCGGACGGTACTGATTTTAGGATTCAGGGGGGAAAGGTTGGATTCTGGAAAACTCACTCCGGTTGCGTAACGATGTGCGTCTTCATACCTGAAATTCCAGTCAACAGCGCAGGATTGGGGCACGGAGGCCATACCCATCCGCACCTGCGCCCCGGTGCGGGATAACCTCGACATCGAAGTCCTTTTCTGCCAAGACACGCGTCTGGCCGCTGCAAGGCTATTGACATTCGGCCCACTCAGTTTCAGAATCATGCGCTAAGCCCGACCCCTGTTATTCCGGACATGAATCGACTCCCTCGCGCCCGCGGCACTGACCCCTCACCCGAGATACTGCATGCAAACCGAGTGTAAACACCCGCGCGTGCGCATCGTCTCGCGCGATGAAGACGCGGAATTCGTGGAATGCGAGCTCTGCGGCGACATCTTTGAAGCCAGTGAGTTTCAAGATATGGCGATCGAAGAAAAGCTTCCCCTGGAAGAAACGGAATAGCACAACCGTCGCAACCCGAACCAAGGGGTTACTTCGGTGCGTTGCGGGTGAGCCTGCGGTCTGCTAAAACGGGACCTCGATGGATTGGAGCGCCATGTCGCCTGTCGCACTCGTAGTTGATGATTCCATGTTGATCCGCCATACCGTCTGCCGCTATTTGGAACAGCGCGGCTTCGCGGTGGAGTCAGCCACCAACGGCAAAGAAGCGCTGGACCTGCTGAAGACCGTACTCCCGGACGTGATCATCACGGACCTGATGATGCCAAAGATGGATGGCAAGGAGTTGATCGCCAAGTTGCGGGGGATGCCGCAAACCGCCGCGATTCCGATCGTGGTCATCTCAGGGCGAGGAGGCAACGGGGGCGAACAGAGCGGCGCCAATTTCATCATCTACAAAGACATTGGGATTGAAAACCAGTTACAAAAGGCGCTGCTGCAGGCGCTCGGATCGGAAGCGCTTGAAACCCACTCGCCGAGCTAGCGCAACGGCATGCTTGCTTCCGCGGAAAACTCTTCATCCGCGAATTGTCCCAACAAAAATTTAGGGTAGGCCGCCGCCGCGATCATGGCGGCATTGTCGGTGGAAAGCTTCCTGGAAGGAAAGAAGACGCGGAGGCCCGCCAAGCCGGCCTCGCGCTCAAACGTCGTCCGTAATTCGGAATTGGCTGCCACTCCTCCCGTCACAAACAACGTGGCCACCTCCCGATCCCGGGCCGCAGCCAGGGTCTTGTTGACCAGGTCCGCAACGACCGCCTTTTGGAACGACGCGATCAGGTCGAGGGTGGGCTGGCTACACAGGTTCCGCACCTCTTCGACAGAAGGCTTCCGATTGTCGGCGAGTTTACGCGTGCGATGCGCGATCTCCTCGCGAAGGCCATGCGCCTCCACGTAGCGGAGCACCGCGGTCTTCATGCCGCTGTAAGAGAAGTCGAATGCCGGCGCACCCGCCTCCCGGTCAGGACGTTTTTTGGAGATATTTCGCGGCGTCCCCTTGAGTTGCACGGGCGCGAACTTCACTGCGTCGGGATTGCCATACTGCGACAACGCATCAATCAGCGGGCCCCCGGGATATCCCAAGCCCAGCAGTTTGGCGACCTTGTCGAAGGCCTCGCCAGCGGCGTCGTCGCGCGTATGCCCAATGTTCTGATACGTCCAATGGTTTGATCTTTCTTCCGCCAGATACAGATGGGTATGGCCTCCGGAGACGACCAAAGCAAGCAAAGGAAAGTTAAGCGTGTGATTTCCGCGCTGCCGTTCCTCGAGCAGCACGGCATGAATGTGCCCCTCAAGGTGATTGACGGCAACCATGGGCTTGTTGAGCGCGAATGCCAGCGACTTGGCATAAGTGATACCGACTAACAACGCTCCGGCCAGCCCGGGGCCTTGAGTCACCGCGATGGCGTCAATGCCTTTCAGGGAAACATTGGCTTCAGCGAGGGCTTTACGAACGACAGGTGAGATCGCGCGCAAATGTTCGCGCGCCGCTAATTCCGGAACCACGCCGCCGTACGGCTGGTGTGCACTGAACTGCGAAGCCACAACGTTGGATAGCAGCTCTTCCCCCGAACGGACGACGGCCGCGGCAGTCTCGTCGCAAGAGCTTTCAATCCCAAGAATGAGGGCTGATCTCGCCATCTATTTAGGTTAAATCATTTTCATTCTTCACATAGTTGCGCAGTACGGGATAGGTTTCCATCAGTTGGGGTGGGGCATCCACGTCTTTGCCAGTGAGCAGTTTCTTGATCTCGAGCGCATTGGCTGCGGCTTGCCCTTTGTAGTGGTTGTTGGTGATCACGAACGTTTTTTCCGCGCGCTCCTGCATCTCCGCGATCCGCCCTGCCCAGCTATGCACCTCTTTTTCCGTGTAGAGGTAGTTGTAACGGTCGTTACGATTGTCAGCTTCGAACCATTCCTTGTAATTGCGGCCATGCATGCGGACGTACGCGATGGAAGACGTAACGTGCTGGCTGGGGCGGATGGCCCGACCCAAAGTCGGCTGGTCAATATTGCAGAAGGCAACGTTCTTTTCTGTGAAGCCAGCGAGCACTTTGGCGTCATTCCAAGAGAGGTGACGGACTTCGACCACGAGCGGATACTCACGGAAGCGCTCTAACAAGCTGGCTAAGTAGTCGCGATTCGCGTCCGTGTTCTTAAAGGAAATAGGAAATTGCGCCAGTAGGGCGCCGAGGCGTCCGCGTTCGGCAAGCGAGTTCAGGCCTTGCTTAGCTAACATCTCATCTTCGGCGTGCGGCTTGATCGTCGCCGCCGAAGTGGATTGCACTACCGCGGCGGGAGCATGAGTGAACGCCTGATTGAGCTTGGCGGTGAATTGGAAATCGGCGCACTCCGCCGCTACGAACCCTGACCATTTTTTGCCCCACTCGGGCTTGAGATGTCCGTAAAAAGTCGTGTTGATCTCGCAGCAATCGAAGTAGCGCGCGTAATACGAGAGTGGATGCTGGCTGCGCTTCATTCCCCGCGGGTAGAAAGTGCCTTGCCAATCCTTGTAAGAAAAGCCTGCGGTTCCAATGTAAGTGCGGCCCATGCGTAATTCCCATAATATTAGGACGTGAAGCAAGCTGCCATCGAAGTCATCCGCACCCTACGCCAGCACGGCCAGGAGGCTTATTTGGTGGGCGGATGCGTGCGCGATCTGCTGCTGGGCCGCGAGCCGGCCGATTACGACGTCACCACCGATGCAATGCCCGAGGATGTGATGCGCATTTTCCCACGCACTTTCGCCGTCGGCGCGCAATTTGGCGTAGTGCTGGTACCGGCAGGCGCGGGAGAAGAAAATGGGACGATTGAAGTCGCTACCTTTCGCAGTGACGGCGTTTATTCGGACGGCCGACACCCGGATGAAGTCCGTTTCACCAAGTCCGCGAAAGAGGACGTGCAGCGCCGTGATTTCACGATCAACGGACTGCTGCTTGATCCGTTGAAGAACGATGAAGTACTGGATTTTGTCGGTGGACGCGCAGATCTGAATGCAGGAATCGTCCGGACTATCGGCGTGCCGACGCGACGCATCCAGGAAGACAAGCTGCGGATGCTGCGCGCGGTCCGGTTTGCCGCGCGCTTCGAATATCAGATCGCGCCGGAAACAATGGCTGCCATTCAATCACTCGCCCAAGACATCTCTCAAGTCAGCCGCGAACGCGTGCGAGACGAACTCACCAAGATGTTGACGGAAGGCAAGGCTCGACGGGCGTTCGAGTTGCTGGATGAATCAGAGTTGCTACCCGAAGTCCTTCCCCAAGTCGCGAAGTACAAAGGCGTGGAACAGCCACCACAGTTTCATCCGGAAGGCGACGTTTGGACCCACACTTTGATGATGCTGGAAAATCTTCCCGCCGGGACTTCGCCGACCCTCGCGTGGAGTGTGCTCCTGCATGATGTGGGCAAGCCGCCCACCTTCCGCCGCGCGCCGGACCGCATCCGCTTCGATAACCACGCCGACATCGGTGCGAAGATGGCCGAGGAGATCGGGCGTAATCTCCGCATGTCGAACCTTGAGATCGAGCAGATCTCTGGGATCGTGGCCCAGCACATGAAATTTCCGGAGTTGCCGAAAATGCGTCAATCAACCTTGAAGCGTTTCCTGCGGCAGCCTGGATTTGAAGAGCATTTAGAGATGCATCGGCTGGATTGCATGGCGAGCCATGGGGACTTGTCGCTTTACGAATTCGCAAAGCAGAAACTGTCTGACATTCCCGAGGAGCAGATCCGGCCACAGCCGCTGGTGACTGGCAATGACCTCATCGCCGCTGGTTATGCGCCCGGGCCACGTTTCAAGAACATGTTGGCCGAGATCGAAGACGCGCAGCTTGAAGGCGCGGTCCGCACTCGTGATGAGGCCATGCAGTTCGTGCTCCAGCGATTTGGCGGTCCGGGATGTCGCTAACGAAAAAAAGAGACTGCCTCTGCAGTCTCCCTTTTCGTTAACGCAGTTCTTATTTCAGCGCGGCCAGCCGCTTGTTGATCTCGTCCCAGTTCACCACGTTCCACCACGCGCCTAGATAATCCGCGCGGCGGTTCTGATACTTCAGGTAGTAGGCGTGCTCCCAGACGTCGTTACCCATGATGGGCTGATGGCCTTCGCTCATCGGGTTGTCCTGGTTGGGTGTGCTCAGGATCTGCAGTTTCCCGCCCGAATTCTTTACCAGCCAGGCCCAGCCGGAGCCAAACTGCTTCAATCCGGCGTCATTGAATTGTTTTTGGAAGTCTTCAAAGCTGCCGAAGGTGCTCTTGATCGCATCGGCAATGGCTCCCGTAGGTTGGCCGCCGCCATTCGGCTTCATGAGGGTCCAGAACATGGTGTGGTTCACGTGTCCGCCGCCGTTGTTGCGGACGGCTCCGCGCACATCTTCCGGAATGCTCTTCAAATCTTTAATAAGGTCTTCGGCGCTTTTCGCGGCGAGGTCGGGATATTTTTGCAGGGCATTGTTCAGGTTGGTCACATAGGTCGCATGATGTTTGCCATGGTGGATCTGCATAGTCTGTGCGTCGATGTGCGGTTCGAGCGCGGCGAAGTCATAAGGGAGAGGTGCTTGAGTAAAAGCCACAGGTGTTCCTCCTTGCAGTGGTTCAGTCAGTTATCACTATATCTGATGGATCAACGCCCAGTCGGTTGCAGCAAATACGTTGCGGGTCCCCTTCGGCGCCATGAACCATAATCGCCAATTGGAAGCCCTGCGCACTCTGCATAAACTCTGCACAACGGGCACCTTTGCACCGGGGCGTGCTGCCCTACTACTTCGTCTGAAGGAGAGTTCATTGGACAATCGCCGCGCTGGCCCGCGTTCTGATATCCGTCTTCCTATACTGCTGAAAGCTCACTCCGATGATGTGGAACGACCCGTACGGCTGCATGACATGAGCGCCCAGGGATTCGCGCTCTATTCCGACCAGCCGCTACAGCCGCTGTCGCAGATCGAAGTCATCCTGATGGTGCCCTATGAGATATCGCTTACTAAAATGCTCGCGGTGAAGGTGCCCGCGGAAGTGCTGCGCGTGGAGGAATCGGAGGGTTCGGGACACCATCGCGTCGCAGCGCGCTTGCGTTCGGCCAATTCGGAGCCCGCCGTCGTCATCGCTGCGATGGGGCACGCATAGTTCCGATTCCCGCCCGACATATTTCTCGAACCAAAAAGGTAACTTGGCCGGTTGCACAATTATCGGTGCGGCCGTCCGGTCAGGTGATATCTTGGGGTTGCTCTCGCGTGACCGTCACATATAGTGGTGGAACGTACTCCTAATCTGTTGCGTCTGTTCGGTGTATTGAAGGCGCTGGTCGAGATGGGGCCTGTGGCCACAGCTGACCGCGACTTCGCTGACACCGTCCAAGACATTCTCGAACGCACCCTCGGCGCTCTCGATGCCGTCCAGGGTTCTCTCTTCATTTTTGATAGCACTACTCTCCGGTATTCCTGCGTGGCCAACGTCGGCTTCGAGATGATGGAAGCTAAGACCTCGTTCCACATCGGACAACGCGAATATCAGCAGTGGACGCAGTACCGCGAGCCCCGGGTGCTTCAATCCAGCGAAGAACAGCTTTATTTCGGCAGCAGCGTTCCTAAATATGCGGAGGCGGTGGAATGCCTCATGCCGCTGCGGGTTGGAACCACGCTCTCCGGAGCGCTTTGTCTGGGTAAACGCACCAAGAACCTCGGTTATGGCGAGATTGAAGTTGAAGCCATCACCCTATTGGCCGGCCATTTGGCATTGATGTTGCACAACCATGTGCTGGCTGAGTCCTTACGACTCCAGATCTCCGACAACCTTCGCCTGCTTTCCTCACTGAACCATTCCTATGAGGATGCGCTCGAGGCTTTTGCCACCACCATCGACGCCAAAGACCATTTCATGCGCGGACACTCGATGCGCGTGGGCCACTATGCCGCCGACATCGCCGCCAGCCTCGGATTATCTGAGACGGAAGTGAGCAGTGTGCGCGCCGCCGGCCAATTGCACGACATCGGCAAGGTGACGATCGACAAGGGGTTAGCCAATAAAACGACCTCGCTCAAGCCCGAAGAGTTCCGTGAGATCGCGGATCATACGGTGATCGGCCACCAGATCGTTCAGTCCGTACGCTTTCCCTGGCGCGAGGTTCCGGACGTCGTCCGCTGGCACCATGAACGCGCGGATGGCTCGGGGTATCCCGATAAATTACACAGCCAGGAGCTCGCCTTGCCGGTCCGCATCATCGCCGTTGCGGATACGTTTGATGCGATGACGCACAAGCGTCCTTATCGCCAGCCGATGACCATGCTGCAGGCGGCGGAAGAGTTAGTCAGCCTGACGCCGACCAAATTCGACCCCGACGTGGTCCAAGGTTTGTTAGTCCAGTTGCGCGCCCATTCCAATGGCAAGAGCAAGCTTGCGGGCAAGGATGCCGAGCATCATCCCAAGGTCTCGCCCATAGAGTGGGACCGGCTGTCCGTATCATTGGTGCACAAGCTCACCGGTAACCGGGTGTACTCGGCATAATTTCACCGCAGTCGTGAACCAGGAAAAGAGACTTTGGCGGAAACTGAGTTGTACTCAATAGAAGCGGTGATCGAAGCGCTGATGCGTACCAGCGCAGCGTGTGCCCATGCGGCAGACGATCACGCCGTCATCCGCGGGACCCTGCTGCCCCTGATGGAACTGATGCAGGCCAAGTGCGGCGTTTTCTACCCAGCACCCAATGCAGTGCTCGATATCAGTGCGCCCATCCGCATCCATTCCGCGGCGACCGGCGAACCGCACATGCCGCCTCAGCTTCCGGCCGAATTAGGCGAATTCATTTATGAGTCTTTGCAGCAAGTCGCCACTAGCCAGGACCCGGCGTTTACCAACCAGCATTTGAAGAAATTGCCCGTCGCTACCGCAGCTTCGTCGTCCATCTGGTCAGGGGTAACAGCCGGTGAAGTCCGATTCGGCATCCTGGCCTTGTTTGACCCCGCGACGCGCAGCTTTGGCCCGGTGGAGCAGAAGCTGGTCCGGACGTTTTCGTTACAAATGGGACACGGCCTGGCTTCGTCGCGTTCGCGCAAGCAAGCCTCTGCACCAGTCGTCACGCCAGCGCCGGGTTTTCAGGCGCGTGAGACGGAGGCCGGAGTGGTGGACCGCTATCTGGAATTCTCTCGCATCATGAATGGCATCTCTCGCGAGCTGATTAATCCGCTTACCGCGGTGCTTGGATATATCGAGTTGCTGAAAGGCGAGAACCCGAGCGAGCGCTCGCTGCATTATCTGCAAAAACTTCAGGAGCAGACCGAAAAGACCCAAGCCGTGGTAGCCAGCCTGAATGCTGCGCCCCAAGCAGGCTCATGGAAGCCATCTTCGCCCGGGTTCGCGGTTACAAATGCGCCCGCGTTAGTGCCAAAACCGATCGTGGTGCCGTCGCCTTCGCCGGAGATGCATTCCTGCGTGCTGCTGATCCAGAAGAGCGAGGCGGTGATGGAGTTTCAGAAGTCCGTGCTCTCTACCGCCGGCGCCGATGCGATCTGCACTCATGCCGGCTGGGAAGCAATCTCAATCCTGCAGAACAACAAGATTGACGCGGTCATCCTTGACGACGAGTTGGACGGGGAATTCAACGCCAGCAAGATATTTGCCTGGATCTGCGAACACAAGCCCGAACTGGCGCAGCGGGTCCTGTTGACCGTATCACCCAAGCCCGCCGACGACGTCCGCGAGTGGATGGAAGGCTGCGGCATTCCCAGTGTCACCAAGCCGCTGCATATCGTGAAGCTGATCGACGGCATTCAGCGCATCCTGGGGATGGCCGCACCCCTGCCGCCCTCGAACAGCAAATTCCTACACTGATCTCCTCGCCGGAACAAAGATCCAAAAAAAATACCCGCCCGATATTACGAGCGGGTGGCAGAGGTCCCATCCTCTAACTCAGGAGTTGTTGAGCCGTTGCGTCGTCTGTTCGCCCGGCGTAAGCACGTTGAAGAAGTAAAAGAGGAAGCGGTAGAGCAGCCAGAAGGCAATGCCGACGCTCAGCCCGATGATGACTTGCTGCCGCGCGAACATCGGCTGATCGCCCACAATCGCCCCCACACCCAGAAATAGTAGCGTCCCGAAAACCACCACGGCGATGTCGACCATCGCACTTACCGTGGTCATGACCACGGCCTTGATCTTCTGCTCAGTAAGGATGGTTTCCTGTAGCGCTTCGGCATTCAGGTAGGCCTCGAAGATGTCCCCGTCTTCGATGACGACATTCTGTTCCTTGGCGCGCGCCAGGATCCACTTCTGGAGCAACTTTTGCGATTCCGCCGTGAGTGAGCGAAATTCAACCCCCGCGCGTCCGCCGGGCTCCACCCACATGACCTGGGTCATGGTCTCGATCAGATCGAACGTGTCTGGCAGCAGAAAAGAAGCGTAAACCATCTGACCTAGGATCAGGTCTTCGGGCGCATGGATGGCCAAACCGCCCTGGCTCACATTCAAGATAATGGCTTCCATGTGATCGCCTACGGTCACCGTGGCCAGGTTCTCCACGGGAAGCCGCAGGAACCTGCGTACCGCGCGAGTAAGCACGCCTTTAGAGATGCGCAGGATGCGGCGCGCGTCTTCGAGAGGTAGCGGCTTGCTGAGCACGAAGGTCGCCCCACTGTCGAAGACATTCTTCATGCTGCCGTAATCGGACGTGATACCGACTGCTACCGTCTTTTGATTGGCCTGCTCGCGTCGCAAGGTACTAAGTAGGTCAAGCCCGGAATCGTCGGCATCACAGTCCACGATGACCGTATCGAACTTACGGTCGCGGATAGAGCGGAACGCGCCATTCCCGTTCGGGCAGAATTCCACTCCCATCCCCATTTCGTTTAGGAGAGGTTGCAGCGCCCGGAGGAACTCAGGGTCACTGCTCACCACAAGAGACTGGGTAGCCATAGTGAGTGAAGCATAGTAACCATCTGGTGGTTACGTAAGTGACTGGCAATGTTCCGGAATCAAGATGGTTAACTGGTTGGTTAAAGTTTGTCGCTTAAACATCAAAAACAAAAAAATCCCGCCGACTCATCGGCGGGATCCTAACGACTAAAGGCTAACGGCTAACACCTGCCCTTACCCGATCTCTTCACTCCAGTTCTCTAGGTAGTTGCGGACGGCGACCATGAACTTGTCGGCGTCGGCGCCGTCAATGATGCGGTGATCGTAGCCCAGCGTGAGCCGGATGATGTGGCGAATGGCGATGGAGTCGTTGCCGTCTTTGTCCGTGACAACGACCGGCTCCTTAAACATTCCACCCATGCCGAGAATCGCCACTTGCGGCTGATTGATGATGGGCGTACCGAATTGCGGACCGAAAATGCCCGGGTTGGTGATGGTGAAGGTTCCACCCTGCACTTCATCCGGCTGAAGCTTCTTAGCGCGAGCGCGCTCAGCAACGTCGTTGATGCCGCGCTGAATGCCCAAAAAGCTCTTTTCTTCCGCCTGTTTTACGACCGGGACGATCAATCCCCAATCCAGCGCCACGGCTATGCCGAGGTTTACATTCTTGTGATAGCGGACGGATTCGCCTTCGACCGAAGAGTTCACTATCGGCATTTGCTTGATGCCCGCGATCACCGCGCGCGAGATGAACGGCATGTAGGTAAGCTTCACACCGTTGCGCTGCTCGAAGCTGTTCTTCTGCTTCTCGCGGATCTTCACGATGCGCGTCATGTCCACTTTAAATACCGTGTGGACGTGCGCGCTGATGTGCTTCGATTCCGGCATGCGCTTGGCGATGATGGCGCGCATCTTCGTCATCGGCACCACATCGCCGGAAAGCGCGTGAGCGCCAGCGGGCGCGGGCGCGCTCGGTGTGGAAGGCGCAGAAGTAGCAGCTTGCGGTTGCGCTTGCTGTGCAGGTGCCTGACGAGCAGGGGGAGCCGAGGTTCCGGCGCCGTGCTGGTCAATGAAATTCAGGATGTCGTCACGGGTGATGCGGCCGCCCATGCCGGTACCGGAGACTTGGGCTAGATCAACGTTCTTGTCTTTTGCGATCTTGCGCACCAGCGGGCTGCTGCGGACGTCGCCGCGAGTGGGGGCATTGCCGCCGCCACCATCGCCGGTCGTCTGTGTGACCTGGGTGCGCGCGGTAGCGGATTGATCCCCACCTTGCTTAGCGACATTGGCCGCACCGGCTACGGTATCAATCTCAGATTCTCCGCTGGACTTTGAAGGAGCCTGCGCGGGTGCGGGCGGGGCCGCTGGTTGCTTGGGCACCTCTTGCTTGGGAGCTTCCGGAGATTTTTGTTCCGCAGCCGGAGCCGCAGCTTGGGGCGCTTTCGCGGGCGCACCGGATGAAACGGCGCTGCCTTCCGCGTCGATCACGCCCACGACCGTGTTCACTTGGACCGTAGTTCCCTCGGCGACCTTCTGTTCCACCAGCACGCCGGCCGCGGGCGAGGGGATCTCGGCATCGACCTTGTCGGTTGAGATCTCGAAGAGAGGTTCATCGCGCGAAACTTTGTCGCCGGGCTTCTTCAGCCATTTGGTGAGGGTGCCTTCAAAAATCGATTCGCCCATCTGGGGCATGATCACATCGGTCGGCATGAGAGAGGGTGTCCTTTTCTGACAGCTACAAAACTACGATGCTATAGAACGAGATAAGACTCGTACCGCAACCGGTAATTATAAGCCTGAAGAGAATGGAGAGTCACGGAAGCGAAGTTGAATGTTCAAAGTGAAAAGTATAAATATGCCGGGACAGACACTTTGTGCTTTCAACATTAAACTTTCGACTTTTAGTACGCCTTCAGCTTCCTTGCCTCGCGCACCACATCTTCCACCTTCGGCAGGAAGGTCTTTTCCAGTGGCGGGGAGAAAGGCACCGGCGTATCGAGCGCCGTGATGCGGACGATGGGGCCGTCGAGGTCGTCGAAGCACTCTTCGTTGATGATGGCCGAAAGCTCTCCCGCGATGCCGCCCGTCTTGGTGTCCTCGTGCAGCAGGATGACCTTGTTGGTCTTCTGCACGGTAGCCTTGATGGCTTCGCGATCAAGCGGCAATAGCGTGCGCAGGTCGATGATCTCCAGCTCGATGCCTTCCTTGGCCAGGATCTCTGCCGCTTCCTGCGCGATATAGAGCATCGCCGCGTACGTGATCACGCTGATGTCTTTGCCTTCGCGATGCGTGCGCGCTTTGCCGATCTCGACGGTGATGTCGCCTTCCGGCATCTCGTCTTTCACGCGGCGATACAGGAACTTGTGTTCGAAGAAGAGGCACGGGCTGTTGTCGCGGATGGCTGCTTTGATCAATCCCTTCGCGTCCGTCGCAGTCCCCGGGCAAAGAACTTTTAACCCAGGAGTATGTACGTACCACATCTCCGGATTCTGAGAATGGAACGGACCACCACTCACGCCACCGCCGCAGGGGCCGCGCATGACCATGGGCGCCGGCGCGCCCCAGCGCCAATAGCTCTTGGCCACGGCGTTGACGATCTGGGTGTGCGCGGAGCTGATGAAGTCCATGAACTGGAATTCGGCCACCGGACGCATGCCCGTCATGGCCGCGCCATAGGCGGCGCTGACGATGGCGGCTTCCGAAATGGGCGTATCCACTACCCGCTCTTTGCCGAAGCGGTGGATGAAGCCTTCAGTTATCTTGAAGGCGCCACCATAGACACCCACGTCTTCACCGATGCAGAAGACGGAGGGGTCGCGCTCCATCTCTTCCCAGATACCTTGTCGGATTGCTTCTAGATATGTGACCGCTGTCATGAAATCAGTTCTCTTGTCGTCGGAATCAAACTCATTTGTAGTGCGAAACGTTGCTGGCCTCGCCGATCTTTTCGCCCTTCTTGACTTCCTTCACTTTGGGCGGGCCGTACTTGAACGGGATCGTGGCCGAGTTGTCGAGGTACACACCCTTAGTCGCGTCTTCAGGTTGCGGGAACGGCGACGCATCCGCGATGTCGCGATCCGTGTCGATCTGCTTCTGCACATCCGCGATGAGCTTCTCGTTCTGCTCGGTCGTCAGCCAGCCGCGATCGAGCAAATACTTTTCCATGCGGGTGTTGCAATCGCGCTTCTTCCAGTATTCGAAGTACGGCTTCGGTACGTACGCCGCCGCATCGTGCATGGCGTGGCCTCGCATGCGCATCATCTTCGCTTCGATCAAGGTAGCGCCTTCGCCCTTGTACGCGCGCTGCACCGCTTCATAGGTCACGTCATATACCTGGTTGGGGTCCGTGCCGTCCACGATCACGCCGGGTACGCCGTATCCGATGGAGCGGTCCGCGAGGTCCTTGCAAGCGAACTGCAACTCGACCGGCGTGGAATATGCCCAGAGGTTGTGTTCCATGATCAGGATCACGCCCAGCTTTTGCACCGCGGCGAAGTTAAAACCCTCATAACTGGGGCCCGTCGATTGGCCGCCATCGCCGACGAACGTCAAGCAAGCGATGTTCTTGCCCTGCAAGCGCGCGCCCAGCGCGATGCCCGCCATCACCGGAATGCTATCTCCAAGGTGCGAGATAGGCGCGACCACGTTCTTGGTGTGCACGTCGCCATAGTGCGAG
>DATLCI010000059.1:0-8477 GCA_035526435.1 Terriglobales bacterium | reverse complement strand
GCCGTCGGGAAGTTTGACTGCGATGGTTTCTGACATTCGACCTCTCCACGCGCGGACGCGTATACAAACCGCCCTGCGCGCATGGTGTGCTCTTTTAAGTTTAGCAAAAAGCGATTTACCACGGAGGCACGGAGAGACGGAGGAAGGCGGGAACCTTAACGCGGAGACGCAGAGACGCGGAGGAAAAGAAAAGACCTGCCTTCCGGGCGGGGCTAGCAGGATTCGATTCACCTCCGAGGCCCAGAGAGAGCAAAATCAACGGAAGCTAGGGTCGACCAAGACCCAGCGCGGAGGCGCGGAGAGGCGGACGAGTTTTTTTAACAGCAAAAAAAGCCCTGCCTTTCGGCAGGGCTTGAGGTTGAAAGATGCGACTTAGAAGATCAGACGGCCGGCGAACTGAATGACTCGGGAGCCTTCGCCGGTGGAGACGATGGCCGAACTGCCAGGCGTGGACACTTGCACGCAGCACAATCGCGCGAAATTATTGTTGCGGGTCGTGCTATTGGTGGCAAAGGCTTGGCGATTACCATCGCTTGAGCCCTCCGGCGTGTCGAAGTTTGGATGATTTAACACATTAAAGAACTCAGCACGAAGTTGGAGCTTCCAACGCTCGGTAAGGTCAAAGCGCTTGCCAACTCCGAAGTCGGTGTTCCAGAAGTTGGGCCCGGTGAACATGTTGCGCCCCTGATTTCCGTAGGAACCGGGCTGCGGGATGGCAAACCCCGCCGCCGTCAACGTGGTCGCTTGATCGAAGGCGCTGTAGCCCAGGATCCCGGGCACGGTGTACAAGCCGGTGACGGGTGCGCTGCCCACGATGTTCGCCCGCGATTGTTTGATGTCGCTTGCCGTGAAGTTGCCGCTGAGCACGCTGAATGCTTCGCCGCTCTGGAAGATTAAGATATCGGTCAAAGTCCATCCCCCGAAGAGCTGGTTCTTCCATCCGTCCTGCGCCCAGCGCTGGCCCTTGCCGAACGGCAGATCCCAGAGCCAGTTGGCAGTGATCACGTGCCGGCGGTCAAAGTCCGAGCGGCCACGGTCGATGTTGAAGTTGCGAACGTCGCTGGGCGAACGCGTGCTGGTTGTGCTCAAGCCACCACCCGAAGAAGCACCCACCGGATCGATGGAAAGGTCGTCGATGGACTTAGACCAAGTGTAGCCCGCGCCCAGGTTAAAGTTCTTGCCACGCTTGCGCACGTGGACCTGGAGGGCATGGTAATTGGAGCCTCCATTCGCATCCATAAAGAAGATGCTGCTGAACTGCGAATTCGGACGGATGAAGTTGGGATTGACGGTGATGGCAGCCATGCGGGCATAGAAGGTGGAGTCCATGCGGTTGGCGATGCCGCCCGCCGAGTTGGCGCGTAATAAGCCTGCCGTCGTAGTTGAGTTAAGTTCGTTGGCGGTTACATTCAGATTGCCCTGACCGGTAACGGCGGTCTGGGGGAAGATAGTGGCTAAAATGCCGACCGCCTGGCCGCAGCCTGCCGTCCCGTAAGCGTTGCCACAATTGATGAGGTTATCGCGGGCGCGTATCACCGAACCAACGAAGTCATCGTGGTTAAGGTTTCCCTGGTTAAGGTTGTAGGCGCGGTGGAGATGCGTCCCATGTTTGCCCAGGTAGCCAATGTCCAGGATGGTGTTCGCCCCCAAGTCATGCTGGAATGAAAGGCCCCAGGTCTGGACCGTAGGATTCTTGAGGTCCGGATCCACGGCGGCCGCCAAAGGCGCGGTTGAACGTGACTGCTGCGCCGGGGAGACAAAGAAAGCCGGCCCCACTGTGGGTGGCGCCAGCGAACCGGGGAATCCCGCGGCAACGCGGGCCGTGGAACTCGCCGGCGTGGTGCAGTTACTGGTAATGGCGGCGGTAGTGGCACCAGTCGTAGAGTTGTCGGTCAGTGAAAGCAAACATTGCGCGCTGCTGCCGGGGATGGTCCCCAAGATAGGGACCATCTGGAAGGTGGAGATAGGATCGTAGTTGATGCCGTAGTTTCCGCGGATGGAATTCTTGCCATCTGACCAGGGGTCCCAAGCAAAACCGATGCGGGGTGCGAAGGCGTTGCGGTTCTCGCGGTCCCAGAAGCGCTCAGCTGGAGCAAAACTCACGAGCCCTTGCGAACCGTCGATGGCCTTATCTGGACGCAGGATGCGGCCACTAGCCTCGGTACCAGGAGGGTTGTATTCCCAGCGGAGGCCGAGATTCAGCGTGAGATTCCGCCGAATCTTCCAATCGTCCTGAATGAAGGCGTTGTACTGGTGGAAACGGATGCCACGCAGGTAGATCCCACTTGGGTTATAGCCACCCAGTCCGTCAGAAAAGTATGCTTGGGTAAGACTCGAAGGCCGACCTAATAAGTCATTGATCATATTGCGCAGGCGATCGCGGTCCGCGGTGGAAAGTTGCGTGGGGATGCGATAGCCGGTACCGGTTGTCCCAAAGTCGGAGGAAGTCCCGAAAGGTGTACGGGCGCCGCCGCTAAAGCTCATGGTGGGCGCATTCTGCACGGTACCTACGAGGGCGCGATTGTCATTGTGACGGATAAAGCGGAAATTGATCCCCGTCTTCCAGGTGTGCGCGCCGCGCTGATAAGAGAGGTTGTCAATGAACTGCGCGGTAGTCAATGCACGCGCCGTGCCGGAAGCATTGATGAATGGCTCGGCAATGTTGTTGGACACGAACGGAACAATGTTGGGGAAACTGGGATTCACGCTGCCTTGCGGGAAATCGAAAATGAAACGGCTGAATCCGACGGTGAACTCATTGACCATCTGGGGCGAGAGGACGCGACGATAATTGATCGCGGCATTCTTGGGGCGGCGAATGACTTCACCGGTCGGAGGATATCCGGGGAAGACTTGGGGACGGCCATTGAGAAAGTCGCCTTGCTTGGTGTCTGAGTATGCCCAGGTGTAGCGACCGAAGATGCTGTTGTTCTGATCGAAGTTGTGGTCGAGGCGGAACGAAAAACGTTGCTCTGGTACGGTCGAGGTAGGGTTCCAGGAGAATCCTGCGGTGTTCAGACCATCGCCTGTGGCGAAATTGTTCGGCGCAGGCATGGCGTTGAAGTACGCTGTCATCGCCGTGTCCAGAACGCCCGTTCCCCCCGCAGCGGCATCGTTGGAGCGAACGTCATAGGTGCGTATGCAGTTTACTGATGTGGCGGTGGCGCAAGCCGGAATGCCAGGCTGTAGGTTGCCGCTGGAGTCCACGAGCGTTGGGCTGTTCGCCGAGATGATCTGGGCTGGATTGGTGGGATTCGTAATCATGTAGTAGCGGAAAATGCCACTGCGCGCAGTTGGCGTGTAAACAATTGGCGTGCTGCCCAGTGCCTTGGCGATGGATTGAGTAAAACTCAAGCGCTGCATCTGCCAGCTACCAAACCAAAAGGTCTTGTTCTTGACAATGGGCCCACCCGCTTCCACGCCAAACTGGTTGAGACGCGAAGCTGCCTTAGGCAATCCCTGAAGGTTGTTGAAGTAGTCGTTGGATTGCGTCTTCGGATTGCGATGGTATTCAAAGAAAACGCCATGGATGTCATTGGTTCCGGGACGGCTCGCTAGCGCGATGTTGGCGCCACTATTACGTCCGATGTCGGCGCTGGCGCCGGATGTAACGATGCGGAATTCCTGCACATTATCGGTATTAAGGCGGAAGACATTGCTCTGCGGGTTGGGCACCGAAGGCTCGTTGATGTCGATGCCGTCGAGCGTGACGTTAAAGGCGCGGTCACGCGATCCGTTGATGTGGGTGCCGGAGCCGTTGTTTCCACTGGAACGCTGGATCAGGCCGGGTTGCAGCGTGATCAGATTGAGAGGATTACGGCCATTCAAGGGCAGGTCACGGATCTGCCGGCGTTCCACTACGTCGCCGAAGGCGGAGCTGGTGGTCTCGACCCGAGCTGCGCTCTCGATCACTTCTACGGTATCTTCGCTTGCGCCCACGGCCAGCATCAAGGTGACGTCGAGCGGGAGGCCCGTCTTGAGAACATTGCCCTTGCTGGACACTGTCTTGAAGCCGGGCGCGGTAACCGTGATTGTGTAGGTTCCGGGCGAGACCGAGGGAATAGCGAAGGTGCCGGCGCCAGTCGTGGTCGTCTTGTATTCAACGCCGGAATCGTCGTTCTTCGCGGTCACTTGCGCATTGGCAACGACTGCTTTCGACGGGTCTTCTACTGTACCGGTGATGGTTGACGTGTTGATCTGCGCAAAGGCAGAAACTGCCAGCAGAAAAATAATCGTGAGAGAAATGGCTAGCCGGTTCATGTGACCTCCAGGGATCTCTGGGGTGAGGAACGAGATGGAAATCTCGTAGAGGGATTTTTTACTGCTGTTCCGTACGCAAGTCAATGAAAAGTTAGGAATGGGCTGGATGCAAGCGACACAACGCGATCAGGGCTCCAGCCATCTAAGCCGCCAGGAGATTTAACTATGCCAATCGATCCGGTATGCAACATGGAGATCAGTGAAGACGACGCGGCCGGTCACACCGAATATAACGGCCAGGATTTTTATTTTTGCTCGCGCACTTGCGAAGAGAAGTTCACCCATAGTCCGGGAGAGTTCCTTAAAGAGGAAGCAGCTTAGAAGCGGTTTCCATTTTCTGGTTTCCCCTTTCCCGGAAAAAGTCCATTTCTAAAATAAGGTACGCAAGGCACCATGCCCTGCGTACCTTTTTGGTTTCGCTAAGGAAACCGCGAAGCCGCTTTTTCTAGAGGTAACTGAGGAACTTAATGTCTTTTCTCCGCTGCTTGAGGTTGGCGTACCAGCGGCAGGGGAAGTAGAGGATGACCAGCGCGGTCAGCCACATCAACCAGATGAAGCCGAGGTTATGGCCATAGCCGTCCGGCGGAGGGCTAAGGAAGAAACCGCCGCTAACTAGCCATCGGAAGGGCTGACCGAAGGCCATACCGACAACAATGGCCATTGCATGAATAACGAAGAGATGACAGAGGTAATAAAACATGGGCACGCGGCCGAAGACGAGCAGCCATTTTCCGAGCGTCCGGCCCCAGAGGGACTTGAAGTCAAAGCGGTCGAACCAGGACATCGCGATCAAGCAGGGGCCCAATGTCATGAGCAGATACTGCAGCGAGGGCGGATATTTTTCCGTGTTGAAGAAGGCAATGATGGTCTTTTCCAGCGTGGGTTGCACCTCGAAGGTCCCGGTGGATAGCTGGAAGCCGAGGCCCGGCGGATTGCCATAGATGTTGGTTGCACGCAGGACAGCGAAGAGCGCCAGGGCCGCGATGCCTATCGTCATCAAGATCTTGCGGCGTTGTTCCACCGGCTTGCGGAAGACCGGCCCGAGGGCGTATCCGGCCGCCATCACCCCTACCCACGGGACCAATGCATAAAGGACGAAGAAGCCGCCCGCCTGCGGGTTTTTTGGGTCGAATGGCCAAAACCCGGGACTGTGCAACAGAGTCATGATCCATCCCTTACCACCTAAGGCGGCGGGTTTAATACCGTCGAGGAGGTTATGCAGGAAGATCATGCCCAGCCCGAAGGCGGCGATGGCCCCCATCGGCAGGCGGACAATCCCGCTCATGAACAACATGCTGGCGCCCAAGGCGGTGATGACCAGATAGCTGAAGAGCGCGAAGGGACTCCAACTGAAGTTCCAACCTATGAAGACTACCGTGGCTTCCAGGAACATCAGCCAGAGCCCGCGGGTGAAGAGGAAATAAGTAAGTTCGTTGCCGCGCTTGCGCGAAAGAAACACTCCCGTCCCCGCGAGAAAGAAAAATGCCGGCGCACACAGGTGAGTGATCCAGCGGGTAAAGAAGAGTAAGCCCCAAGTCTGCGAGAGGTCTTCCGGCGGGAAGCGCAAGTGGGTGAAGAAGTCGCGAGTGTGGTCGAGCGCCATGATGGCCATGATGAGTCCGCGGTAGAGGTCGACGGAATCAATGCGGGCGGGCGCGGACTGCATGGGATCGGGAGCATCGGCGGACGCGACGGCATTCGTGGCCATGAAGGGGGAGGCCTCCTGAAAAATGGAGTAAGGATACAACGGAAAACGCTGCTGCCAGCGGAATATGTGTCAGGCAGCAAGAGGCTGAGCTTCGGCAATGAGGCGTTTCAGGGTGAGCGCATTCTGCGCGGCGTAACCGGCCTGATCGTTGTCGAAGTAAATGTAGATGGCTGTTAGTCGCGAAGACCAGTCGTGGATCCACGCGGCCCAGCGAGCGAGAGCTTCGTGGGAATAGCTGCCCTGGTATTTATCGCCGGGACCATGCAAGCGGATGTAGGCGAAGTCGGTCGTGACTTCAATGGGAGAGTGATAGCCGCCGATGTCATACACGCAATATGAGGCGCGATATTCGCGCAGCAGTTCGAGGACCCGCGGTGTGTGCCAACTGGGCTCGCGAAATTCAAAGGTGTAGCGATGATATTTCGGCAGGGCGTGGAGAAATTCTTCGAGCCTGAGTTCGTTGAGTCGCCACGCGGGTGGAAGTTGGAAAAGGATAGGGCCAAGCTTTTTCTTGAGCACATCAATCCGGGGCAGCAGGTTCTCCAGCGCATGATGCGGCTCCTTCAACTTTTTGTTATGGGTGATGAAGCGGCTTCCCTTCACGGCAAAGACGAAGTCTTTCGGCGTGTTCTTGCGCCAGGCCTCAAGCGTCTCGATATTGGGCAAGCGGTAAAAGCTGTTGTTGAGCTCGACGGTATCAAAGTGCTGGAGGTAATGGGCGAGCATCTTGGAGGCGGGCAGCTTGGCGGGATAGAAATTTCCCAGCCAATGTTTGTAGTGCCATCCGGAAGTGCCGATGAAGATGCGAGCGGCCATCCCTAAGAAGATGGGGGTTGGCAGCTAGGAAGTTGTGCGGGAGGCGCGGCGGACGTCAAAGATGATGGTGCCGAAAAATCCGAGGACAAACGCGGTGACGCCGGCGGTAGCGCCGACGAGGCGGTAGGAGATGGTGAGATCCGGTTTTGTGCTGGTCACGGAAGAGACGATAAGTAGAGTGATCAGAGTGAGAAATATTCCGAGGAAGAAAAACAATGCTCCCGAGACGGCGGCGATGGCCAGCGCTTTGAAGAATGAGCGGATGACGAGCATGGATACGCATATTGTAACGGAGAGCACGGGGCATGAGACACGCAAGAAAAAACGGTGGAAGCTTGTGGCCTCCACCGTTGGATCAGTCACGAATGACTATTTTTTCTTTTCGTCCTTTTTCGGTTGGGCCTTGTCGCCCTTATTGGCTTCGGGCATCAGGGCCTGGGCCTTGATGGTGTCCGCCGGGAGGGGCTTGCGCGGGAACATGTCGTCACGCATCGCCGCCATATAAACGAACGAGGCCTCGATAGCGGCGGCTTGCATCAGGTCTTCTTTCTGCAACCGCTCATAGACGTCCATGTTGGAGTGGTGCGTGCGCGTGTCATATTCCAATTCATCCTGGATGAACTGGAATCCCGGAATGCCGACCGCATCAAAAGACAGGTGATCAGTGCCGCCGGTGTTGCGCATCGTCATGGTCGCCATGCCGAGGTCGTTAAAGGGCTCGATCCACTGCTTGAAGATGGGCGCGACCGCCGCATTCTCCTGCATGTAGATGCCGCGAATGCGGCCGCTGCCGTTATCCACGTTGAAGTAGGCAGAGACCTTCTCCTGCTCAGGCTTCAAGCTGATGGGACCGGCGGGAGGACGCTGGTTCGCCGGCATCGCCAGGATGGCGGGGTCGGTGATCTCCGGGCGTCCGCCGAAGTGCTCGGCAACATAGCCGCGCGAGCCGAACAGGCCTTGCTCTTCCCCGCTCCACAAAGCGATGCGGATAGTGCGGCGCGGCTTTAATCCGAGCGCCTTGATGATGCGCACGGCTTCCATGGCAACAGCCGAACCGGCGGCGTTATCGGTGGCGCCGGTACCGCCGTGCCAGGAGTCGAGGTGTCCGCCGACCATCACGACTTGGTCCTTCAGCGCCGGGTCAGTGCCGGGAATCTCCGCTACCGTGTTGTAACCAAAAAGGTCATCTTCATAGAAGTTGGTCTTAACGTTGACTTCGAGCTCGACGTCGATCTTCTTCTCTAGCATGCGGGCGATGCGGCCCCACTGCTCGGGGTCCATCACCAAGTTGGGCGCGCCGATGGGCGCATCTTTGCGGAAGGCCTGACCATTCCCCTGGACAAAGATGGTCCCACCTTCGCCGGGAGCGCGCGAGGCTTCCAGGATGACAGCGGGCTTCTCGTCTTCAAAGAACTTAGCCAAGTCGCGCGCGAACTGCGTGCGACGCCGACGCTCTTCCGGGGTCACGTTAAGGAAAGCGGCGGAAGCCGGGTTCACTCGGCCAGGGATCTCGTACTCGCTGAGATCGGCGAGAGTCTTCTCGTCATAGCGCTCGGCCAGCGGCTTGGTGGAGAGGGTAAGATCTCGCGGTTCGCCGGAGAGCAGGATGGCGCCCGTGATCTTGCCCTTGTACTTTGCGAGGTCTTCCGTGGTGGTGGCACGGAAGCGCACTACCTTGCCGCGCACCGGGCCA
>DATLCI010000020.1:0-9037 GCA_035526435.1 Terriglobales bacterium | reverse complement strand
GCGGCGGGGTGGTCGTGGCCGGATTGTCCGGGCCACGCGGGGTTACGCCGGGAACGTTGGGCATGGTCTCAACTCTGCCGATGATGGCGTCGCCGAGGCTGATGCTGTTACGGGCCAGGGTATTGCCGGTCACGCGATCGAGTTCCACCCGGGACTTTTCATAGGCCGACATCGCGGTAACCAGGTTCGATTCCGACAAGGCCAGGTCGCGCTGCGCTTGCAGCACCTGGAAGTTGGTGGAAGCGCCGAGTGAATACTTCTTGCTTTCCGCCTCGAGGCTCTCGTTGGCGAGACGGCGTCCCTGCTGGGCAGCCTCGACCCGCGCACGGTTCTGCAAGAGCGCGAACTGCGCATTGCGAACTTCGATGCCGATAGTGTTCTGCTGCTGTTGGAAGCGAAGCTGCGCCTGGCGGAATTCCAACTCCGACCGGATCTGGTCAGCCTGGGCCGCGCGATTGCGCAACGGGATATTGAGCGTGATACCGACGCCGCGGCTGGGAGCATCGCCAAACCGGCCGAAGACGTCCGTATAGCCGCCCACCGTCCCGATGCTGCCCGCTGGCAAGCAAGAGGCGGAGGTGCTGGTTCCCGCCGGAACGCAGGTGACCAAGCGGTTCTGGTCGCCAGCCAAGGCCGATCCACCGTAGAAACCGTAAACGTCCAAGGTGGGCAGCAGCGCATTCCGCGCAGCGCGCTTACTGATGTCACGGTTCGTAAGATCGATGCGCGATTGTTCGAGGTCCGGACGCTGGGCCAATGCCTGGCGGAGCAACTCCTCCACTGGCGGCACCACTTCGTTCGGATCAATCGACATCACGTCGCTGGGGACCACGGGAATCGCGGCCAGCGTGGGGTCGGACAAGTTGCGTGAGAGCGCGTTCTTCAGGAGCGTCTGCTGCAGTTGAAGGTTGGTGCGCGAAACGATGAGTTCCTGATTGCGCGTCGCCATCTCGGAATCAGCGCGGACGATCTCGATGGGGGCCAGGGTGCCAATCTCCACTTGCTTGCGGTTGTCGGAGAGGGTTTTGTTGGCCAGTCCCAGAGAACGCTCTTTCACCTTTACGTCTTCGTAAGCATTGACCAGGTCCCAATAAATGTTCTGGATCTGGTTGACGGTGGAGATGACCTGGTTCTTGAAGCCGACGTCGGAGATGATCTTGTTGTTCTTGGCAATGCGGATGAAGCGCAGTTGATTGTTCAGCCCAAAGCCCTGGAGCAAGTGCTGGCGCAGGGTGAAGCGATAGTTGCTGCTCAACAGCGGACTGAGCGAGCTGCCGGGACTGTTGGAGGCGGAGCGGTTGTTATTGAAGGCCACGCCCAGCGCCGTGCCGGTAGCGAACCCCTGGTTGTAGCTGAGGTTGGCCGTGGTGTTGTTCTGGCTGATAGAGCTCTGCGTGGTGGCGCCGCCGGAGGTCAAGATCGGGCTGGCGAGTGGAGACGTATTGCGATCCATCTGGAAGGTTCCGGAGATGGAGGGATCGAACTGCTCGATGGCGGAACCTGCACCGAGGGTCGAGGTCACGAGTCCGGAGCTGCCGGAGCCCGCACCGCCCGCGCCGCTGGTAGTGCCGCCCGCGCCCGAGGCGCCGGTGCCAAAACCGCCTTGTCCGCCGCCGGGGGTACCTTGCACCAGGCCAGTAGCGACGCCGCGGATGCTGCCGCCGGATTTGGCGCGCAGGATATCGGTATCGGCAATGTTGAGGTTGTAGCGGGCAATGGCGATGTCGAGATTGTTCTCGAGCGCAATGGCGATAGCGTCATTCAAAGAGATGACCAGAACGCCGTTCTTGATCAACTGCTCGATGCGCGGCGTGTTGGTAAATGCCGGGTCGGCGATCTTGTGCGGCATGTACGGAGCGAATGGGTTGGGGAAGTGGCGGAACCCATTCTGAAATTCCGGCGTGGACGTGGAAACCGTACTTTGCGGTTGCGGCTTGTCCGGCGCGGGGGAAGGCTGCTGCCCAAAGGCACTGAGCGAAAAGGTAAAAAGGGTCACAGCCGCCACAAAGGACCGGCCGGTTTCTTTCAGGTTCTGCGAAAATCGCATGCGCTTGATCTCCAACTCCATATTTCAAGATGACGTGTTGCGGGATGAAACCATGCCCAACCGCGGTCCAGACATCAGGGGAACTGTCTTTAGACTGCAAATCAGACTGCAAAACCGGCAAATCGTCACCCGTTTCTGTGCATTTGCCAGCGGAAATCTGTCTTCTAGCTGCTCGGGAATGTATACGAACCGGCTAGGAGATTAGTTCCATCGTAGCCTTAAAAGTCAGCGACCAGTCATGGACCGGATTTAGCGGTGATTTAGTATAAAGCACCGAGTTTGGATGTTATCCAAAGCGTTACGACTCAGCATTTTGCGTCGCGGCGATCATTCCCATGGCAAGAAACTTAAAGATGGTGCTGGCCTATAACGGCGCGCCTTTCAGCGGATGGCAGGTGCAGCCCGACCGCTCTACCGTGCAAGGCACACTGGCAGGGGCGCTGGAACAGATCACGGGAGAAAAGATACTTCCCCAAGGGTCTGGCCGGACCGATGCCGGCGTACATGCCCTGGCGCAGGTGGCAAGCTGTACTACTTCTTCAAGCATCCCTTCAGGGAACCTGGTCAAAGCAATGAACAGTATGTTGCCGGCGTCGATTCGCGTACTGAGCGTGGAAGAGGTCGGCGAGGAGTTTCACGCCCGCCACAGCGCCAAGGCCAAGACTTACGAGTATCGGTTATACCGTGGGGAGATCTGTCCGCCGTTCCTGGCCGACTTTGTGACCCACAACCCTTACCCGTTGGATGAGGGAGCGATGGCGGCCGGGGCGGAGGCGGTGGTGGGCGAACACGACTTCACCTCGTTCGCGGCAGTGGATCCGGAAAAGCGGGCACCGGCGGATGCAGAAGAAGGGACGTGCGGGAATGTGCGCACTATTTATTCGTCGCAATGGATGCGGGACGGGGAAGAGTTGGTCTACCGCGTTCGCGGAAACGGCTTCCTTCACCACATGGTCCGCAACCTGGTAGGGACGTTTTTGCTGGTGGGCAGAGGAACGCTCAAGCCCGACGATATCGAGGCAATATTGGCGGCCAAGCGAAGGTCCGCGGCCGGGCCGACGGCGCCCGCCGAAGGGCTCTATCTAGTCAGCGTGGAATATTAGCGGTGTATCCTCAGGAAATCATGGCTGACGTGCTGACCGCCGACCGCACTATCCGGGTGATGAATCCGGCGACGGGCGAGTGGCTGATGGAGTTCGCTCCCGCTACGGCGGATGCAGTAAATGCGGCGGTGGCAGCGGCGCGTAGCTCGCAAACGGCGTGGGCGGCGACGCCGGTCGCCGAACGCGTGGCAGTTCTGCGGAAGTTCCAGCGATCACTCCACGAACAAAAAGATGAAGTAGCGGCATTGATCACGGATGAAGCGGGGAAGCCGCGGGTGGAGTCGCTGCTCGCCGAGGTGCTGGTGACGCTCGACGCCGCGAATTTTTGCGCGCGGGAGGCTCCCAGGCTGCTGGCGCTACAACGGGTTCCCCACGCCAACCTGGCACTGAAGGCCAAGCGCGGATACCTGGTACGAGAACCGTATGGGGTGATCGGGATCATTAGCCCCTGGAATTATCCATTTTCCATTCCCGCGTCAGAGACGATGGCCGCCCTGGTAACCGGCAACGCGGTGGTATTGAAGCCGTCGGAGCTGACTCCGCTGAGCGCATTGCGATTGAAGGCCTTGATGGACGAGGCGGGATTGCCGGCGGGAGTCCTGCAGGTCGTCGTCGGCGATAGCGGTACAGGCGCGGCACTGGTGGCGTCCGCCATCGACAAGCTGATCTTCACCGGCAGCGTGGCCACGGGCAAAAAGATCGCGGAAGCGGCGGCGGCCAAACTGATGCCGGTGGTGCTCGAGCTTGGCGGCAAAGATCCGATGATCGTGCTGGCGGATGCGGACGTTGAGATCGCGTCGAGCGCGGCGGTGTGGGGCGCATTCATGAACGCGGGGCAGACCTGCCTGTCAGTAGAGCGCTGCTACGTGCAGAAGGACATCTACCCCGTCTTTGTCGAGCGCTGCGTGGAGAAAGCCAAGCGGCTGAAGGTTGGGCACGGAAGCGATCCGCAATCTGACGTGGGACCAGCGATCAGCCAGGCACAACTTCGGGCGATCGAAGCGCAAGTACAGGATGCGGCCAGCCAGGGCGCGCGCATCGTTACGGGCGGGCACCGGCTGCCGGATGTCGGCGAGAATTTTTATGCGCCGACGGTGTTGGTGGATGTCCATCATGGCATGCGGGTGATGCGTGAAGAAACTTTTGGCCCGGTGCTGCCGATCATGCCATTTACAACGGACGATGCAAGCGTCGCATTGGCCAACGATTCTCAGTTCGGGCTCTCCGCCAGCGTGTGGACGAAGGACCGCAAGCGCGGCGAAGCGTTGGCGCGAAGGATCGAGGCCGGGACGGTAATGGTGAACGACGCTATCAGTTGCTTTGGGGTGAGCGAAGCGCCGCATGGGGGAGTGAAATCAAGCGGCCTAGGACGCACGCATGGTATCGCAGGCCTGGAGGAGATGGTGCGCGCGAAGTACATCGATTCCGATCTGCTCCCCGGCATGGCGAAGGTCTGGTGGTACGGCTACGGCAGTGATTTTCTGGCGCAGATGCAAGGATTCACCGACTTTCTTTTTGCGCGGCGAACGACGGCTCGCCTTGCGGGCGGCATGAAGGCGATGAAAGCATTCTCGCGGCGCAACCGGTTCTGAGTATGGCAACCATCTTTATCCCAAAGAAGTATTGTGGCCCGCCCGATTCCGGAAACGGCGGCTATACCTGCGGACTGCTGTCGGCCGCGCTCAAGGGGCCGAGCGAAGTCACGCTCAGGATGCCGATACCTATCGAGAAGATCATGCGTATTGATTTTGTCGATCCTAAGCATGCGCATTTGAAGAGCGGCGACGATCTGGTGGCGGAGGGCGTTCGTTTCGAACTGGAGCCAACTTCGGCGCCCACGGTGAACTTCGAACAAGCACAAGAGGCGACGGACAAAAGTCCCGCATTCGTGAACCATCCTTTTCCCACATGTTTCGTGTGCGGACCCCAGCGGGCCGTGGGCGATGGACTGCGAATATTTCCGGGACCGTTATCAACTGCCGACGCTAGTCTTGAAAATCTTTTCGCCGCGCCCTGGGTGCCCGATGCGTCTCTGGCGGACGCAAAAGGTAAGATTCCCGATGAGATCGTATGGGCGGCGCTGGATTGTCCCACGGGTTTTGCCGGTGGCTTCCCGTACGAAGGCAAGCTGGTGACGGGACGGCTGGGAGCAAAACTCGTGTCACCGGTACAGGCTGGGGAGAAGTGCGTGCTGGTGAGCTGGCGGCTGGGAGTGGAGGGCCGCAAGCACCACGCGGCTGCCGTTTTGCTGGGAGGCGACGGGGAAGTCCGCGCGCAAGCCAAGGCTACGTGGATCAAACTTTCCTAGTCTGAATTCTGTTACGATTTTGGCAGCGCACAAGGTTATGGAACTCAAGCATTCCCACCTGATCTACGACTGGAACAACGTTCCCGGGGCAGCCTTCACACCGGCGGGCCGTGTATTGCTGAATGATGAGACGCTGCGCGACGGCCTGCAATCGCCTTCCGTAAAAGACCCGAAAATTGAACAGAAGATCGAGATCCTCCATCTAATGGAGGCGCTCGGCATCAACTCACTGAACCTCGGGCTTCCCGGCGCGGGGCCGCGGGCGGTGGCGGACGTGGAACGGCTGGCGCGGGAGATCATCGACTCCAAGCTGAAGCTCACCGCTAACTGCGCGGCGCGGACCCACGAGAACGACATCCGTCCGGTGGCAGAGATCCAGCAGCGCACCGGCATGCGCATTGAGTGCGCCACGTTCATCGGCTCGAGTCCGATCCGCCGCTACACCGAGAACTGGACAGACGACTTTCTGCTTTCCACCACGGAGAAGGCAGTGAAGTTCGCGCGGTCGCTTGATCTCGACGTGATGTTCGTAACCGAGGACACCTCCCGCTGCGATCCTGAGACCATCAAGCGGCTATACACGACGGCCATCAATTTTGGCGCGCGGTCCATCGTCATCTGCGATACGTGTGGGCATGTGACGCCCAGCGGGGTGAGCGCGTTGATCCGATTCGTGATGGACGAGGTGGTGAAGCCGTCGGGCGAGAAGATCCGCGTGGACTGGCATGGACACTGTGACCGCGGGCTGGCCGTCCCGAATTCACTAGCGGCATTGGCGGCCGGCGCGGACTGCGTGCACGCCGCGGCAATCGGCATTGGAGAGCGGGTGGGCAATACGCAGATGGACCAGATGCTGGTTAACCTGAAATTGATGGGCGTGAAGCCGTGGGCCGATCAGGACCTCACTAAGTTGAAGGACTATTGTCTAGCGGTGTCGAAGGCGACCGGAGTGCCGATTCCCGCGAACTATCCGGTCTTCGGCGAGGATGCCTTCCGCACCGCGACGGGCGTGCACGCAGCGGCGGTCATCAAGGCATTTAAGAAGAACGATGTGGAACTGGCGAACACGGTGTATTCCGGCGTGCCCGCGCATTATTTTGGGCTGGATCAAGTGATCGACATTGGCCCCATGTCAGGAAAATCGAATGTCATCTTCTGGCTGGAACGCAAAGGCATCCCCGCTACCGACGAATTAGTGGAACGGATCTTCCAAAAAGCCAAGGCCTCAAGCGCGACATTGACGGAAGCCCAGATCATGGAGTGTTGCGGCGCGACGGCCAGCCGCTAGGGCCGACTCGTTCCCGCCTACGGCTGCTATCATGTTTCCTCGATGAGCCGCCGCACGGTCGCCTTACTTTTGCTCCTCATGCCAGTCACGCTCAACACTCGAGCTTTTGCCCAGACGGAGAATGCGCAGGTTTCCCGCATTGCGCAGATGCGTCCGGTGCATGACGCCTTCGCCTGGTTCCGTTCCCACGAGAATGAGTTGCGCAAAGTACAAATGGACCTGCTGCGCGTACCGGCCCCGCCCTTTGGGGAAGCCAAACGAGCGGAATGGTTGCGGGACCGCTTTGTGCAGCTGGGGCTGCAGGAAGTCGAGATCGACAAAGTCGGGAACGTGACGGGATTGCGGCGCGGCTCTGACCCCAAAGCCAAGCTGCTGGCGCTTACCGCTCACATTGACACAGTCTTTCCCGCAGGGACTCCGCTCAATCCGAAGCTGGAAGGCAACAAGATCATTGGACCGGGCGCGAGCGATAACGGAGCCGGGTTGATCGGCCTCTATGCCGTCGCTTCTGCGCTGAAAGCTTTCCCGTTAAAACATACCGGGGGAATATTGTTTGTCGGCAATGTGGGCGAAGAGGGTGAAGGCGACCTTCGGGGCATGCGTCATCTCTTCAAAGATTCCAAGTGGGCATCCCGCATTGGGCCCACAGTGGTCATCGACGGCTCCGGCACTGACACCGTGGTGACACAAGCGCTGGGCAGCCGGCGGTTCAATGTGACGATCAAGGGGCCGGGCGGTCATTCGTGGTCGGATTATGGAATGCCGAATCCGATCGTGATCCTGTCGCGCGCCATTGCGCAGTTCACCGCATCACCGGTTCCCACCGATCCGCGGACATCGTTGAACATTGGCGTGATCGAAGGCGGTACGTCAGTGAATTCGATCCCGGACCTTGCGCGCATGCGCGTGGATATCCGATCGGCTTCCACCGCCGAGATTGACCGTCTGGAGAAAGCCTTGCGGGATGCGGTGGCCGATGCGGTGCGTACACAACCAACGGCGCGTACGAAAAAGCAGTCCGTTACTTACGACATCCAGGAGATCGGCGAGCGTCCGGCCGCGGATTTAAAGGCTGACGCCCGCATCCTCAATGTGATCCGCGCGGTGGATACGCTGCTCAGCTTGCCGTCAGAGACGCGGCGGGCATCGACCGATGCAAATATCCCTTTATCGCTGGGGCGCGAGGCCATCAGCATCGGGGCCGGGGGAAGCGGGGGCGGAGCGCACAGTCTGAATGAATGGTTTGACGCTACGGGACGCGATCTGGGCCTCAAGCGGATATATCTCACTACTTTGACATTGATCGGGGTCAGCGAATGAAGCGCAGTGCGATCGTCGTCTTTTTACTCTTAGCCACCATCTTCTCGGGGGCGCAGCTTCTCCAGAAAACCGGGCCGGATGCGGTCTTTATCAATGGCAATGTTTATACCGGCTCGCCGGGAAAGTCAGCCCGCGCGGAAGCCTTTGCCGTGACTGCGGGAAAGATCGTGGCGGTGGGAGATTCGGCGGCGATCCGTAAGTCCGCGGCGAAGAACACGCAGGTCCATGACCTGGCCGGAGCTTTCGTGATGCCGGGCTTCAACGACGCCCACTTGCACCTGGCGAATGGCGGCTTCGAAAAGCTAAACGTAAATCTTATCGGCACGAAATCTTTGCAGGAGATGCAGCAGCGCATCGCCGAGCGCGTGAAGTCGGCCGCAGCGGGTGAATGGATCGTTGGGCGCGGCTGGGACCACACCAAGTGGACAGAGCAATCGCTGCCAACGCGGGCGGACCTGGACAAAATCACCGGCGACCATCCGGCGATGTTTACCCGAGTGGATGGTCACATCCTGGTGGCGAATTCGGCAGCGCTGAAGGCGGCGGGCGTCACTCAAGACACCCAAGTCCCTGAAGGCGGCAAGATCGATCGCGATGCCAGCGGGGAGGCAACCGGCATCATCCGTGAGACTGCGATGGGGATCATCGGCAGAAAAGTGCCGGCTCCCAGCAAGGAGCAGCGCCGTCGCGCGGCGGAACTCGCGCTTAAGGAAGCGGCGCAGTGGGGCATCACGTCCGCGCAGGACAACTCAAGTTGGGAAGATTTCCGGGTGTATGAAGAGCTGCAGCGGCAGAACAAACTTACCTTACGCATTACGGAGTGGTTGCCCTTCGACGAATCCGTGGAGAACCTAAAGAAAGCGCGCGCGCATCACGTAAAACTTGATTCGTGGCTTACTACCGGAATGCTCAAAGGGTTCATGGATGGCTCGCTGGGCTCCAGCACCGCGGCGTTGCTGGCGCCTTATGCC
>DATLCI010000229.1:0-4792 GCA_035526435.1 Terriglobales bacterium | reverse complement strand
CTTCATATTCAGCTCATGGACCAGGAACCCCCAGCGGTCCGCCTGTTCTTCTATCTGCATGGAGACCGGCTTGCCGGCGCCATGTCCGGCTTTCGTCTGAATGCGGATCAGCACCGGCGCATCGCCGGCCTGGGCCGCCTGCAGGGTGCTGGTGTACTTGAAGCTGTGGGCCGGCACCACCCGGTCATCGTGGTCCGCGGTGGTGACCATGATGGAGGGATACTTTGTGCCCGGCTTGATGTTATGCAGCGGGGAATACGCGTAGAGCGCCTTGAATTCATCCGCATTGTCCGCCGAGCCGTAGTCCGAGACCCATGCTCCACCGATAGTGAAGCGATGAAAGCGCAGCATGTCCATGACTCCGACGGCCGGCAATGCCGCGGCGTATAAGTCCGGACGCTGATTCAGCACCGCCCCTACCAGCAAGCCGCCATTGCTGCCGCCACCGATCGACAAATGCGGGGTGGAAGTGTACTTGTTCGCGATGAGGTATTCAGCAGCGGCGATGAAATCGTCGAAGACATTCTGTTTGCGCGCCTTGGTACCGGCCAGATGCCACTCGCGGCCATACTCGCCTCCGCCGCGAAGATTGGCGACCGCGTAAATCCCACCCATCTCCATCCAGACCAGGTTGGCAACGGAGAATGACGGAGTCTGCGAGATGTTGAAGCCGCCGTAGGCATAGAGGTAAGTAGGATTGGTCCCGTCTAGCTTCAGCCCCTTCCTGGCGGTGATGAACATGGGGACTTTGGTTCCATCTTTACTGGTGTAGAAGACTTGCTTGGTCTCGTAATCGGCCGGATTGAAGTCCACCTTGGGCTGACGGAACACGGTGCTGGCGCCCGTCTTAAGGTCATAGCGATAGATAGTGGAAGGCGCGGTATAGCTGTTGTAGGAGTAAAAAGTCTCCGTGGCATTGCGCTTGCCGCCGAAGCCGTTCACCGTGCCCAATCCGGGTAGCGCCACCTCACGGACTGGCTTGCCGTTCATGTCAAAGATCTTCACCACGCTATGCGCATCCTTCAGGTAGGTGGTGACAAACATATTGTTCAGCAGGTTGACGGAAGAGATGGGCTCTTTGGATTCCGCAATGATGGTCTTCCAGTTGGCCGGTTCCGGCTTGCGGACATCAATGGCGATCACGCGTTCGTTGGCCGCGCCATTGTCGGTATCGAAATAAAACACCGGACCCACATGGTCGATGAAAGAGTAGGCAGCTTCGCCATCGTCGAGCAGCTTCATGACTTGACTATTTTTTACGCTGAGGTCTTTGTAATAGATACGGTTCTTGGGCGCGGAGCCGGCATTCATTACGATGATGAGGTACTTGCCATCGTCGGTGACAAAGCCGCGGACCAGCCAGTCGCCATGGTCAGGGCGGTCGTAGATCAGTTTGTCTTCCGCTTGCGGCGTGCCCAGTTGGTGATAGTAAAGTTTGTGGAATTGCACTTTGCCGCGCAGAAGTTCGCCGGCTTTCGGCTCGTCATAACGGCTGTAGAAGAAACCTTTGCCGTCAGCAGTGAACGAAGCGCCGGAAAACTTTACCCACTGCACGTGGTCAGAGAGTTCCTTGCCGGACTCGATCTCTTTCACGCGCCATTCGCTCCAGTCAGAGCCCGCCATCGCGGTGCCGTACACGATCAGCTTGCCATCTTCGGAGACGTCATAGCCCGCGAGGGCCACGGTGCCATCTTTGGACATGGTGTTCGGATCAAGGACGACTTTGGGCTCTTCGGCCAAATTCCTGGCCGTGTAGAGCACGCTCTGGTTCTGCAATCCATTGTTACGGCTGAAGAAGTAGCGGCCGCCTTGTTTCTGCGGATTGGTATAACGCTCATAATTCCAAAGTTTGGTAAGCCGTTCGCGGATCTGCTTGCGCTCCGGGATCTGGTTCAGATAATCGAAAGTGACCTTGTTCTCCGCTTCCACCCAGGCGCGGGTCTCTTCGCTGTCCGCATTTTCCAGCCAGCGATATGGATCGGCCACCTTGGTGCCGTGGTAGTCGTCCACCTGGTCGGTCTTTTTTACTTCCGGATAACTGAGCTTGGGCCGGGGCGCAGGTGCGGCGGCAGCCGGCATGCTCTGGGCTACTAGCGGGAGCGCGGCCAACAAAAACGCCAGCGCAAGAAGGTTCAGTCTCAACTTTTTCATGATGCTCTCCTGCGGACGAGAGGTTTTGAGTCCGCGAATCTCCCCGTTGGGTTCGGCGGCTAGAGATGTTCCGCATTGTACAACTGGCGGCGGGAAACGTAGGTGATATCCAACGGCCGCAGTGCATGGGCTTACCGTTCATCCCACTGTCTTTGAACCCAGCCCGCCGGGCAGGTAGAATCGCAGCGTGAAGACCCTTACATCCCAACCCTCTTTGCACCGGAAGCTGCAGTTCGCGCCGGTGTTTGCCCTCGCTATGTTCGCCTCGGCGATGTTTGCCGCGGAGCCGGCGGTGCCCGCGCCCCCGAAGGCCGCGGTCAGCGCCATCAACCCGACCGAGATGCGCATGCATCTGGAATTCTTATCGTCGCCCGAATTGGGCGGACGCTACACGCTCGCCCCGAATTTTGCTATCTCGGCGAAATACCTGGCGTCACGGCTGAAGTCCTACGGGTACAAAGGCGCGGGAGCCAATGGTTCCTTCTTCCAACCGTTTGAGATCGTCAGCGCCAAGCAAGATCCGGAAAAATCCAAGCTCAGCCTGACCATAGGCAAGGACACTACGCAACCCGCTTATGGCGACTTCTACAGCGCCACTCGCTTCACCGGCAGCGCCGAGGGTGGGATCGTTTTCGTCGGCTATGGCATCTCGTCGCCGGCACAGAAATATGACGACTATGCGGGCCTCGACGTTAAAAGCAAGATCGTGCTCATCGCCAGCGGCACGCCGACCAGCGTGGACAACTCCAAGCTGGAAGATATCGAGGAAGACGAAGGGGCGGCGCGGGCGCATGGCGCGGTCGGCATCATCCGCCTCCCATCAGCAAACTTCGTGCGCATGATGGCGAACCCAAGCTACAAGGAAAACAGCTCGCGGTTCCCTTTGAACCGTTTGGCCGCGGAAAAGGCGGACAAGCTGCCTACGATTCGGCTGACCCCCGCACTCGCGGACAAGTTGCTGGCACAGGTGGGCACCACCGTAGATAAAGTGAATGACACGACCAAAGGCGGCGGAGCGCTTACGCCGAAGGCCCTGGATGCGTCGGCGAACTTCACTGCGGCGGTAGTGGAAACCAAGACCGGCACACAGAATGTGGTCGCAACGCTGCAGGGCACGGATCCGAAATTGAGGGACGAGTACATCACCTTCAGCGCGCACTACGATCACCTGGGAACCAATGCGCGCGGCGAGATGTATCCGGGCGCCGATGATGATGGTTCCGGCACCACCGCCGTCCTGAACATTGCCCAGGCCATGGCGATGCAGCCACCGAAGCGCTCGGTGTTCATCATCTTCCATGCGGGTGAAGAGCTGGGACTGCTCGGCTCAAAGTACAACACTGACTTTGCTCCCGCGATCCCGCTGGAAAAACTGGTGGTGGACCTTAACATCGATATGATCGGACGCTCACGCCCCGCGGGCGACACGGAGAAAGCCAATGAAGCGTTGACCGGGCCGAATGCGATCTATCTCATCGGCGCCGATCGCATCAGCAAGGAGCTTCATCAGATCAGCGAGGCGACTAACGCCCGCACGGAAAAGATGAAGTTCGACTACACCATGAACGATCCGAAGCATCCGGAGCGGATCTACTTCCGTTCAGACCATTGGAATTATGCCAAGCATGGCGTGCCCATCATCTTTTACTTCGACGGTATCCATGTGGATTACCACAAACCCACCGACACCGTGGATAAGATCGACTTTGACAAGATGACCAAAGTCTCGCGGCTGGTCTATGAGACCGGCTGGACCCTGGCGAATATGGACCATCGGCTGAAAAAAGATGTGAACTAAAAATTGAGCAGCCGAAGCTAGTAATGGGAGGCGTGTGGTCCGCGCCTCCCTTTCTTTTTGTACGTACCTTCATCTTCGTTATACTCAAAGGTCTCACCAAAATTTTGCCGCAAAGGACATAGGCCCAACCCCAGTGAATCCGACCCAAACGTCCGCGCTCCGCCTGGCAGCCCGTCTGGAGACGGTGGGCTTTTCTGACATCGTGCAGATCCGCAACAAGGTGATGGAGCTGCGCGCCCAGGGGAAACAAGTCCATCAGTTCGAAGGTGGTGAGCCCTTCATGCCCACGCCGGAACCCATCAAGCAAGCCATGGACCAGGCCCTGCGTGAGAACAAGACGCGCTACGCGGCGTCGTCGGGCGTGATGGAATTCCGCCAGGCCATCTTGAAGAAGGTGACGGAACGGAACAAGATTCAGGCGGCGCTAGAAGATGTGATCGTGGTCAATGGCGGCATGCAGGGGCTGTTCGGCAGTTTTCAATCGGCGCTCGATCCCGGAGATGAAGTGCTGATGTTCGCCCCTTACTGGACGCCCATCAAGGACCTGATCAATTACTGCCAGGCAAAACCAATTTTCGTGCCCACGGTGGAAGCGCGCGCTGAAGGTCTGGCGAAGACGCTGGCCCGCTACACCAACGCCCGCACTCGGGGTATCTACTACAACACTCCGCAGAATCCGGCGGGGGTAGTCTTCGATCGCAAGGAAGCTGAGGCCGTCGCCGCGTTTGCGCAAGAGCGCGACTTGATCGTCTTTGCCGACGAAGCCTATGAAGACCTGGTCTATGAGGGCGAGCATGTCTCGATCGCGTCATTGCCGGGGATGGCGGAGCGGACCATCACTTC
>DATLCI010000228.1:0-15864 GCA_035526435.1 Terriglobales bacterium | reverse complement strand
AGGTTTATTTTAGCATTGCCCTCTCGCCCAGCGTTCATTCGGCCATGTCCGGGAAATAAAGGCTACGAGAGATACTCCGACAGGGTAGAATCGCGTCGCTTCTATAGGTGGCGAAACCTTCCTTGGACAAGTGCCTTCACTGCGGAACGAACCTAGATGCTTCGGCGCAGTTCTGCTCCGCTTGCGGTCGCGCCGCCAGCTCGGTCTCAGAGATGGCCACCATGGATGGCATGGGGACCGCGGCAGTCACAAAACCTATCAGCCATAATGCAAAGCCAGCCCCCGCGGGTTTTGCGCCCGGCACCATCTTCTCCGGCAGATATCGGATCATCTCTCTGCTGGGCCGAGGCGGTATGGGCGAGGTATACCGCGCGGACGATCTTCGTTTGGGTCATCCAGTCGCGCTAAAATTTCTGCCCGCTACTTTTGAGCGCCAATCTGACATCCTCGAGCGATTTCATGCGGAGGTGCGCAACGCGCGCCAGGTCTCCCATCCCAATGTGTGCCGGGTGTATGACGTTGGCGAACTCCATGGCCAGCAGTTTCTCACCATGGAGTTCATTGATGGTGAAGACCTGGCCTCCTTGCTGCGGCGCATTGGACGATTGCCCTCTGACAAAGCTCTGGAGATCGCGCGCCAACTCTGTGCGGGTCTGGCGGCGGCCCATGAACGCGGCGTGGTGCATCGTGATCTGAAGCCGGCCAACATCATGATCGATGGCCGAGGCAAGGCGCGCATCACGGACTTTGGACTTGCCGTGACGGTGGACGAGTCAGCGAGCGAGTTCGCGGGCACTCCGCAGTACATGTCCCCTGAACAACTGGCCGGTGCGCCGGCCACGCAACAAAGCGACATCTACGCTTTGGGGCTGGTCTTGTATGAGTTATGTACGGGCAAACAGGTATTCCAGAGCGCTTCAATCGAGGAACTGCGCCGGGCACGTTCGAGTACTGCCGCGAAGTTGCCGTCCGCACTCAGCGCGGAAATAGACCCTGCAGTAGAGCGGGCGATTTTGCGATGCCTGGAGCTGGATCCCCGGAAGCGGCCCGCGACCGCTCTCCAACTAGCGGCGGCGCTGCCAGGCGGGGACCCGCTGATGGCGGCGATCGCGGCGGGAGAGACGCCGTCGCCGGAACTGATCGCCGCAGCCGGAGGCGAGGATGCAGGGATCACGCCCCGCGCAGCGGCGGTGTCGCTGGTCATAATTGTTGTCGCATTGGCGCTACTGGTGCCGCTTGCGCGCAAGGCGTCAATCTTCGGACTGGCTCCCAGCGTGAAATCGCCAGAGGCATTGGCTGACCACGCCCAGGAACTGGCAAAGACCTTCGGGTACACGGAAGCTCCAGTCGAACGGGCACGCTGGGTGCTCTCGACCACGCAGCTACGGTACAGCGCCATGCGCGATCCTTCGCCCGAACGATATCGGGCATTGGCTTCCGCAGACCCGGGCCCGCACCGGTTTGCCTACCGCCAGAGTCCGAAGCCATTCAGTCCGCCGAATCCGCTGCGGGGCGTGAATGCCTACGATTATCCGATGGACACGCCGGGTATGGTCTTGGTCGTTTTGGACGGACATGGCCATCTCGTGACATTCGGTGCCGTGCCTCCTGATGAGGAAATTCCGGGAGAAGCCTGGGGCAAGATGGACTGGAACCGCCTGCTGGCCCAGACGAGCTTGGATCCCGCGAAGCTTAAGGCGGTCACTCCCAAAAGTGTTCCTCCATTTGCTTTTGACGAACGCGCGGAATGGGAAGGCACCTGGGGTGGAGGGCCGGTGCAAGTGACCGCAGCCGCATTCCGGGGGCGACCAACATCCTTCGCCATCACCGGGGTGTGGAGTCAAAAAGCCACCCGGCTGCCGCCCGACCGGATGAGCGAGATGCTCGTCATCATTTTTGTATTCGTGGTCTTTGGCATCGTGCCGGTGATCGGAGGCCTTAAGGCCCAGCGCAACCTGCGGTTGGGGCGCAGCGATACTAAAGGTGCCCTTCGCCTTGGCCTTTTTGTAGGCGTGTGCAACGCGTTGGCCTTGCTCTCAGTGGGTGGATATCATCCGGAGGTCTGGATCGTGGTGCAGATCGCCGCGCGCCTGGGAGTCGCAGCGCTCACTGGTCTAGTGGTGTGGGTCTGCTACATGGCTTTGGAACCCTTGACCCGGCGCCAAGCTCCGGAGTTGCTGGTTTCCTGGATGCGGCTGATGGAGGGCCGCTGGCGGGATCCTCGCGTGGGGCGGGATGTGCTGGTTGGATTGGCAATCGGATGCTGTTTGCCCATCCTGGCCTACGGCTTGGTGGCCCTGCCATGGTGGATCAACGCTCCAGGCGTGGTGCCATTGAGCCAAGTGTTCACCGTGAATGCGTGGGCTACGGTCATTCTCCTGCTCACCGGCGCCACGCCCCTGGTCAGCTTGGCTATTCTGTTCCTGCTGGCGCTGGTCCAAGCCATATTCAAGCGGCCATGGGTCTTGTATGTTGCCATTTTTCTTATCACTCTTCCCGGCGTCATCGTGGACCAACACCTCGGGTTGGGCTTTGGGCTAGTCTATGCGTGCATTAGTTCAATCGCCACTTTTGTGCTGATCACCCGGTTTGGCCCGCTGTCATTGTCAGTCGCCACTCTGGCGTGCCTCTTCTTATGGTCGACGCCTATCGACTTCCAACCTGACGCCTGGTACTGGCCGCAGTCTGCAGCGACCGTCGGTATTCTGCTCTGTCTGGCTTTTTTTAGCTTCCACAATGCCCTCAATGGCCGGAAAATCTTTGCGCCATTGCTGGACGAGTAACTTCGGCTCATTCCCACTGTCTTTCGTTCCCTGTCAACATTCCAACTCCGCTTTACATCCTATTGGTTAAGTAGGCCTCGGTCCCCGGGCCCATCAGTCTTAATACCAGGAGGAACACTATGGGAGCGCCTATTCGCACCAGTTCCGATATACCGGACTTCTCAACTTACCCATCTTCGCCGAGCGATCAACTGGCATCACCCAGTGCGGCTTCGTTCCGCACTATGGGCGCCAAGCCTGAACGTCAACTGCCGGCCGACCCGCTCCATGAGGTGGCGACGCAAGTGGGCCGGGCGATCGGAACGGGCATGAACACGGTTCGCGACGCAAGCGACAGTGCGCTGGACCGCATTGACTCACTACGCAGTTCGCTGGATGCGATGTATTGCACCTTCCGCGACCGCTCCACCGAGATGGCGCAAGTTAAATTCGACCAAGTACGCGCGCAGTCGCAAGCGCAACTGCGGCGCGCTAAACAATATGCCGAAGCGAACCCGCTGCACGTGATCGCGGCGGCCGGCGTGGCCGGACTGGCCCTCGGCTTCGGCGCCCGCGCATGGAGGAACAACCGTGGCTGACCATATTTATCGTGACTCAAAATCATTGCAGCAAGTCTTGTATGACATCAAAGACGAGCTGCGCGACTTCATCTCTACCCGGGTGGACTTGCTGCGCGCGGAGCTCATCGACAAGTGGGACTCACTGAAGGCCGCGCTGCCCATGGTGGCCGCCGGCGTGGCACTTCTGATGGCCGCCTTGCTGGTCTTTAGCTTTGGCCTAGTGGCGTTAGCTGCGGCGCTGATCGGCGGAGAATTCCGCTGGGCGATGGGCGCACTGGCCGTCACCGTCTTTTATGGCTTGGTGGGCGGAGTGCTCGCATGGATGGGCCGTAAGCAACTTTCGGCGGAAGGGCTGGCTCCGGATCGCACCTTGCGCGTGTTGAAACAGGACCAACTATGGATCAAGAACGAAGCGAGGGCGTCATGACCAAACCGCAACCGATCGACCTGCTTGAAAGCCGTGCGGCGGAACAGCGCCAGCACTTACATGCGTCGGTCCAAGACCTGCGCGGGGCCGTCCGGAAGCGTTTGGACGTGAATGCCAACGCTCGCCAGTACATGGCGCCCGCTTCCGGCGCAGTGGCAGTATTAGGACTGGGTCTGGGCTACCTGATGGCGGGGCTCTTCTTCGATAAAGACCGCCGCGACAGCAAACGCTTTGTGCGCGAGCAATTGAATCGTCTGCGCTAGCCGCCGCTCTAGGTGGTTCGCCTGAGCTAGCCCGGCGCTCTTTACTGAGCGCCGGGCGCTACCCCCCTTCCCTATAGGACGAGGGGGTTTGTTCGTGATATAAACCCCTTGCGCTCCCCCAAAAACGAACTGCCCCAGGAGGGGTCATTTTGTCAGAGCTGCGTACGGGTAAACGGTTTCCGTTGTCCCTGCCCATTACTATCCGCGGAAAAAAGACGGTCAAGGTCAAAGCGGCGAAGACTGCCGACGTCAGCGCGGCGGGGGTTTACATTGAGGCTGATGCCGACCTGGAAGTCGGCACCAACATCGAGTTCGATATCTCCCTGCCGGCTTCCGTGGCCGGAACGGATACGGATGTCGAGATCGTCTGCAAAGGCCGGGTGGTCCGCATCAATAACACCGGCAAACCCAAGCACCGCAAAGCCGGAGTGGCGTGCGTGATCGATCAATACAAGTTCGTGCGGAAAAAGTAGCGGGACTCATGTTAAAGATCATTTTGGCGGACAATCAGGCGATCTTCCGGGCCGGCGCAGCGAAAGTGCTGGCCGTGGAGGATGATTTCCGTATCGTGGCGCAGGCTGACTCCAAGGACAAGCTGGAGATGGCGCTTACGAATTTCCGCGCCGGCGTGCTGGTCTTTGCCGACAGCCTAAAAGCTGATCTGCCTCACTTGAATGAAATCGCCAAGAAGAGTAAGACGCGGCTGATTGCCGTGGCTGATTCCGACGACGATGTGAAACACCTCAGGGACCAGGGTATCCCGGGGGTGATCTATCGCAATGTAAGCGGGCAGGCGTTGGTGGATTGCGTCCGCAAAGTGGCCAAGGGCGAGACGTGGGTGCAAGACGTAGTCGTCGAGATTGAAGTCCAGGAGAGCGATGCGGTGGGCGCCCGCGTCCGCGACCGGCTGACCGCGAAGGAATTAAAGATCGTGGCGTTGATCGTGCAGGGGTACAAGAACAAAGAGATCGCCACGCGGCTGGGCACGACCGAACAGGTCATCAAGAATTATCTGCGCAATGTGTATGACAAGATCGGCGTCTCTGACCGGCTTGAGCTAGCGCTGTTTACCATCCACCATCGCATCCTGCTGGAAGCGGCGTCGGCGACGGGCGTCGGCGGGTAGGCAAAACCTACAAACAATTCGTGTAAATCGAAGCTACTTTCGGCTGTCCAACCACAGCACCTTTCTCGTCGACTGCGACTTTCACACCAATAAGCGCCGTATCAGCTCCACATCCGAACGGCGAACAACCCTCCATGTAAACCGTGGATGTCGCCTCGAAAATCTTCTTACCCATGTAAGGTGTTTCGACAAAAGACAGGGGTAACTGGTACTCCGAGAAGAAGCCCTCAACCTCGGTTCTTGCAGCCCCATCCTCAATCGCGTTGACGTAGCGGACCGGATTCTTTTAACCCGTTCGTGCAAGGCGCGCCCGCGTTGCTCACATGCCACGTGAGCTAAATATCGATTAACGCCTATCCAGCCAATAAGGATAATCGTTACCGGCACGACAATAAGTTTTGCACGAATCGCCACAATTTTTAGGAGGCTTCGACTCGAACAAAGTGCAGACTACGGTTTCGACGCGGCCTTTTCGCCCGTGCGCAGAAGCTCGTTGACGATGGTCACGAGTTCTTCCGGATTCACGGGTTTTTCCAGGTAAAGGTCAGCGAGGGGTTCGGCGGCCTGAAAGGCGTCATTCACGTAACCGGAGACGACGACCACGGGAACGTTGGCGTGGTCCTTGGCGGCCTGCACCACCGCCCGGCCATTTGCGTCACCTAGACGCCAGTCCGTCACCACGGCGTCATAGCTTTCAACCTTAAGCTTTTCAATGGCTTCCTGGGCAGAGGTCGCCGGCGTTACCTGGTGTCCGGCGGACTCCAGGATGGCGCACTTCATCTTTACGGTGTTCGGCTCGTCATCTACGCAAAGGATCTTTGCCATGGTTTCCTGGTGCCGGGGCCTATAGACGGCCACTGGCCTATTCTGCGTTACGGCTTTCGCTAAAGTCAAACCGAGGCTTCGCCTCGGTTCGTTCCCGTTTCTCGGTTCCCGTTTGCCAAAACTCAAGCAAGTGCAGAACCACGCACTAACCGATTTTTTCTCCAATGGACTTGGCCTGGGTGAACAGATACAGGTAATCGGGTCCGCCCGCCTTGGAGTCCGTTCCGGACATATTGAAGCCGCCAAAGGGATGCGCCCCCACCATAGCGCCGGTGCACTTGCGGTTGATATACAAGTTGCCGACGTGGAAGTCGCGCTTAGCCCGCTCAATCTTCTCTTTTGAGCCGGTGTAGATGGCGCCCGTCAGCCCAAATTCCGTGTTGTTGGCAATGGCCAGCGCATCTTCAAAACCCTTGGCCTTGATAACGGCCAGTACGGGGCCGAAGATCTCTTCCTGCGCGATCTTGCCGGTGGGCGCAACGTCCACGATGACGGTTGGCTGGATGTAATAGCCGTCGCCGGCTTCTTTGGCTGCACTGCCACCCGTAAGCAGTCTGCCTTCCTGCTTGCCCGCCTCGATGTAAGCCAAGATCGACTTCATGGCTGACTCATTCACGACGGGACCCATCGAGCGATTCTCGGTCGGGTCGCCTACTCCGATCTTGCCGACACGTTCTTTGAGCCGCTGAACGAAAACGTCATAGATCTTTTCGTCCACGATAGCGCGAGAGCACGCCGAACATTTCTGTCCGGAGAAACCGAATGCGGACTGAGCGACGCCTTCGACCGCGGCGTCGAGGTTGGCGTCAGCATCGACGATGATGGAATCTTTGCCGCCCATCTCCAGCACGGTGCGCTTGATCCAGATCTGTCCTTTGCGGTGCTGGGCGGCGCGGGCGTTGATATCGAGCCCCACTTCCTTTGACCCGGTGAAGGCCACGAAACGGGTCTTAGGATGTTCAACGATCGCGTTGCCAAAGGTAGCGCCGGAACCGGGGCAGAAGTTCACTACGCCATCCGGCATGCCCGCCTCTTGCAAAACTTCAAAGAACTTGGCGGCGATGGTGGGCGAATCGCTGGACGGTTTCAGGATGACAGTATTTCCGCAGACAACGGCGGCGGTCGTCATGCCAGCCATGATGGCGCAAGGGAAATTCCACGGCGGGATGACCGCGCCCACGCCCAGCGGGATGTAACGCAGTTGACCGCGCTCTCCCGGAAGTTGGATGGGGGGTTGGGCCTGGGAGAGACGCAAGGCTTCGCGCGCGTAGAATTCCAGGAAGTCGACGGTCTCGGCGATGTCGGCATCCGCTTCGCCCCAGTTCTTCCCCACTTCAAATACCAGCCAGGCGCAGAACTCTAAGCGGCGCTGTTTGATGATGTCGCTGGCGCGAAACAGCAGATCAGCGCGCTCTTCCACCGGGACTTTGCTCCACGTCTCGAAAGCCTTCATTGCGGCCTGCATGGCTTGTTCGGCGTGGTCAGCTCCTGCCTTTTGAAATATCCCAACCACTTCTGAAGGCTTGGCCGGATTGAGGCTCTTGATCTTTTCCCCCGTCTTGATCAGCTTGCCGCCAATGACCAGGTCATACTCGCGTCCAAGTTCGGACCGGACCTTGGCGATGGCCGCACGCATCGCGCGGGCGTTGTCTTCACGAGTGAAATCAATAAAAGGCTCATTGCGGAAAGTAGCGCGGACAGCGGTGGGGGTGCTGAGCTCGGCGGTAGCCATGGGGAATCTCCGTTAGAAAATTGCTGTGGGTACAGGCCGCCGCTTGGCCGCCCTCCCAACCCTTGATTCTACAACTCTGCCGGGGCTATGTCTTGGGAGCGAGTTCAGTGTGGCTCATCGACGGGGAACGTTCGAGTTTGTCCCAGGAGAAGGGGCGGCCATCGAGGGCGCGCTTGACGGTGCGGAAGAGGACCAGCGAAAACAGTTGCCGGTAAGCGAAGCGCTGGAGCCAGACTTGCGACAGCAGCCACTTGTCTTCCGGCACCCGCGCCTCTTTGCGCTCTAGCAGGAAGGCGATGGTGGAAGCCGCAAAATCGATGACCAAAAAGACGGCGAAGAAGACCAATAAACGGATTAGGTTCTGCGGGTCCGCCGCTTCGGGATGGAAATAGCGGTCCACTCCATACGACAGCACGCCGATCAAGAACATCACATCGATGAACGGCGATACCAGGGGCAGCAATATCTGGAAGATGAGGATATTCGGCAGCGCCACCCATCCGAGCGTGCCGCCTTTTAAGAACGCGCCCTGATGTTTCCATACGGCTTGCAATATCCCGAACGACCAACGAAAGCGCTGCCGCATGAGTCCGCTCGCTGTGAGCGGCGCTTCCGTATAAGCGAGGGCGCGGTCTTCATAGTGAACACGGTATCCCGCTTGCAATAGCGACATGGTCAGGTCGGCATCTTCGGCGACGGTGTCATACGGATAGTTGCCGACCTTTCGCACCGCTGAAGTGCGCCACGCTCCGATGGCTCCCGGCACCACACTCACCGCACCGATCAGATCCAGCGCGCGACGCTCGAAGTTCTGGCTGGTGATATATTCGAGCGCCTGCCAGCGTGTCCAGAGATTCACGCGGTTGCCGACCTTCGCATTGCCGGCGATGGCGCCGATCTTCAAATCGGCAAAATAAGGCACCATGCGGGAGATGGCGTTGGACGCGATCTCGGTGTCGGCGTCGATGGCAACGAAGATCTCTTCCTGAATATGCTGCAAGCCAAAGTTGGCGGCCGCCGCCTTGCCGGCATTGTCTTTCGTGAGGAGCAAAAGACGTTCGGCAGCAATGTCAGCTCCGAAGATTGTTTTTACGATCTCGTAAGTGTGGTCACTGGAGCCGTCGTCCACAACGACGACCCGAATATTCGGATAATCCGACTGCACTGCGGCGCGCACCGTTCGTTCAATGACTTTCTCTTCGTTGTAGGCGGGAATCAACACCGCGACCGATGGTGTGTAGACCGGGGTCCCGATGGGCCGTCTGCCCCAGAAACGCTCCAGCACCGCGCCTAACCCGACCAGGGTGAGACGACCGGTCATGAGAAAATCGCCGACAAAAAAGATGATCACAATGGATGCGTTCAACAAGCCAAAGATGGTGAAAGCCACTCGGTCGATCTGCGCGGTCACGCGCTCCATGCCGGTGATGGGCGGCATCACGCTCTGCGGAGTCTTATCCAGCAGCTTGGCCACGGAAACGATCTCATAGCCGCGCTCGCGCAAGGCGCGGATGATCATGGGCAGCGCACGGACGGTCTCCTTGCGATCGCCGCCACCGTCGTGCAACAGCACGATGTTGCCGCGGTCGAGCTGGGCGAGGACGTCTTCAAGGATCATCTCCGCAGTGCGGGAGGGGTTGGTGCGCCAGTCGTTGGGGTCAATCTTGTTGCCGACGGTGATGTAGCCGCGGTTCTGCACGATCTCCAGCGGACGCACCTGGTCCGCGGTGTCCGGCTCCTGATCAATCGAATAGGGTGGGCGGAAGTAGATCGGCTTGACGCCCAATTCGCTCGAAAGCAGCCGCTCGGTCAGGTTCAGTTCGATCTCCATGTGCTTACGGCCGATCTGGCTGATGTCAGGATGAGTGAAGGTGTGATTGCCGATCTCATGCCCTTCGCGATAGATGCGGCGGGTGATGGACGCATATTTCTCCGCCTGGATGCCGATCACGAAAAAGGTAGCGGGCGCCTGTTCTGCTTTCAGGATGTCCAATATCTTGGGCGTGAAGCGCGGGTCGGGGCCATCGTCGAAGGTCAGCGCGATCTGCTTCTCCTTCGCGCCATATTGCATGATCTGGTACGGCGTGGGGATAGTCGTGAAACTTTGTTGATTGATGAAGCCGGTGGCGGCGTCCAGTGTGACCGTGCGCTTCCCTGCTTGCGGATACTGCTCAATGTGCAGTACCTCGCCGCGGCCTTCAATATCAACGTCTTGGCCAGGGGGCACGTCGGCCAGGTGGTGCTCGGCGCCCGCCTCGCTGGGATTGTCCCAGATGCCCCAGAGGGAGCGGTCTTCCGCGCCCAGCCGCCACAGCGCGAAGGCGTTTAACCCCAACTGATTGGCAGCTCGCATCTGGTTGAACGCGGTCACGCCATCGAGGAACCAGACATCATGCCGGAGATTGTTTTCTTCGAGGAAGGCAACGTGGGGCGTCAGTGAATCCGCGTCGAGCGTAACGTTTTCATCGGACTCCCTGGCAGTAAGCCACGCCTCCTGCACGGTGAAGGAGCGCGCGGCCAAAACTTTATCTTTATCCGTGGTCCACTCGTAGCCGTAGTTGCCAATGGCGCAGATCAATTTTTCTCGCGGCACCACCGTCAATGCTTCCCGCAGGTAGCGCGTGAAATATTCCTGTGACGCCACCGGCCCCGGCTTGCCGTTGGCGTGATGCTCGTCATAGTTCATCAGCATCAGCGCATCCGCGCTGCGGGAGAGCGCCTTCAGGTCGAAGTCTTTGTTGTCGACGGGAACGTTGACGAAGACCTTCAGCCCGCGCGGATGCAGGTCCGCATAGAGTTCGTCGAGCAGCTTCTGTAATCCGGGCTGGGCGCTGTAGGGAATCTCTTCAAAATCGATGGCGATGCCCTTGAAATCGTCGGAAAGCAGAAACGCCAGCGTTTGCCGGCGAAAATTCCGCCGCGCGATGGGATCCATCAGAAAAGTGCCGACATCGGCCAGCCATTGTTTGGAAACGGGATCGTAGTTATTGACGAGCGGGACCACGTCCGTTCCGCTGCCCTCTTTTTTCAAGAAAGGCATCACCTTGTCATCCACCGGCTGTATGCCGCGCGGGGTAATGATGTCAAACATCTTGTTGCCGGCCGCGACGCCGGAGATCTTTCCCGTGACCGAGGTCATGTGCAGCCATTCGGGAAACAGCAAGTCGATCTGCTGGTGATATTCCCGCAGCGAAGAGAATGCGCCCGCATCCCAGGTGACGTAATAGGCGGCGCGCAGACCTTCGCCGCTGATGCCCGCCGTCTTGACCGGCTTACCGACCGCTTTGCGCGACTTGCGCGTAGTCGCCTTGCGCTTGGGCTCTTCCTTCACCGCGCGATACGGTCGCCGCGTTTCATTCTGTAGCAGGGTCGGAAGGGTGTCGCTTTGTACCACCGAGACCAGGAAGACAATGACAACGAAGGTGATGGCCACGCCCACCACGTCGAGGGCGACACGCAGGCGTTTCCATCGTTTCCGGTCAGGGTCGTAAAAAACAGGCTGGGACATGACGAGGCTGCTTCCATCCTAGGGCGTGCGGTTGGCGGGGTCAATCACTTCCCGCGTCCTCTATACTCTCTGCGTGCTTGCCTGGATTCGATCCCGACCGAAGACTTTTTTCACCATCCTCCTGCTGGGAGCGCTGCTGCGTCTCGTTTTTATCCTGCAATTTCCCCTGGTACAGGGCGATAGCGAGATGTACTCCGAGATCGCCCGAACGTGGTTGCACGAAGGCACTTTTGGCATGGAGCAGCCGGAGGGCATCGTCCCGACGTATGTGCGCTTGCCCGGGTACCCAGGCTTCCTCGCAGCCATCTTCGCATTGGGCGGCGATTCGCCCGGGATGCGTCCGGCGATGTATGCGCAAATGTTATTTGACCTGCTGACTTGTGTGATCATCGCGCGCATCGCGCTCGAACTTTTTTCTGAACGCGTGGCCTGGACGGCCTTTCTCCTCGCCGCAGTGTGCCCCTTTACCGCGAACTATGTAGCGCTGCCCCTTACCGAGACACTCTCCATCTTTGCGACGGCGCTCGCGGTCCTTTTCGCAGTATTGGGTCTGCGCGATATGCGCATGACTGATTGGGTTGGCTGCGGTCTGGCCACCGCGCTCGCCATTTTGTTACGTCCAGACGGCATGATCTTGCTGCTGGGTTTGGGCTTGTACCTGTTGTGGAGCTTCGTCAGGGCCACAACCAGGTGGCCAGTCGTGCGCGCAGGATTGGTTCTGCTGCTCTTTGCGCTGCTACCGCTGACTCCCTGGACTTATCGCAACTGGAAGGTCTTCCACGAATTCCAGCCGCTGGCGCCGCGCTATGCCAATACGCCGGAAGAATTCGTTACCCACGGTTTCAATCGCTGGACAAAAACGTGGGTGGCTGACTACGTTTCGGTGGAGGACTTCTTTTGGAAGATGCCAGGGGACGGTGTTGGAGAAGAGGTCGACGCATCGCGACTGCCGGAACGCGCCTTCGACTCCGCCGCCCAACGCGCGGAGACGCTAGCGGTGCTCGCCGACTACAATCGCGAGTTCCACATCACTCCGGAACTCGACGCCCGCTTGGCCGCGCTGGCCCGCCAGCGTATCGAGGATGCGCCCCTCCGCTACTACGTGTGGCTGCCCGCACTGCGCATCGCCGACATGTGGCTGCGTCCGCGCATCGAGATGCTGCCGCTGGAAACGCGGTGGTGGGAGTTTGATGACCCTCCGGAGTCGGCCGTCGCTATTGCGATGGGCGCGCTGAATCTCTTGCTGCTGGGAGCGGCCATGTGGGGGGCGTTGACATTTCGCGCCATGCCGGCCGTCGCGCTGATGGTCACCATAACGCTGTTGCGTACGGTTTTTCTCGGAACGCTGGAAAATCCCGAGCCGCGGTACACGCTCGAGTGCTATCCCATGGTCTTAGTGTTGGCTGCGGTAGTGGTCGCTGGATTAAGTGCGCGCTTCCGGCCGGTCACTCATGCGGAACTGGGTGCGGAAGTGCTCTGAGAGCAGACTGACGGCCTCTTTGTTGCCTTCAGGGTCGCTTTTGGCCAGGTAACTCATCGCGTCCACCAGCAGCTTCTGTCCATCCAGATAGCGCGGATCAGACTTGCGCGACCCCTTACGGGCGTTTGGGTCTGGCATTACGGGAATAGTAAGAACGCGGGCCATAAGTGTGAGTCCGTAGATGTTCCGTCAGACGTCATCCTACGCCTTTTGGTTGTATTTGTAAGGGTGTTTCGCGGCCTACTGCTGCTTGACGATCTTCGTCTTGGAGGTGGTCTTCAGCTTAAAAACCTCATCGCTGATCTTGCCGTTCATCTTGAAGTTGGAATACTTTGCCAGCCGGTAATCGCCGGAAGGCTCGATGAATTGCTGCTTCAAGGAGACGCCGCGAGCGGTGTCCACCCAGAGGATGATCTGCGCGAAGGTGCTCTTCACCTTCTGCGCCTTGGGGTCGAGCTCGAGCTTCGCTGTCTTCACACCGTCCACGGTCTCGTAGCCCGCGAATTTCAGGTTAAAAGATTTTGGCAGGTCATGGCCGCGTCCGCCAAAGCCGAGCACCAGGAAGGTCTCAACTTCACCTTTGTTCTTGCCCGCGTCATACTCGGTCACCTGATCGATGCGGGGCTGATAGAAGCGCAGCTTGCCTTCGGCGAAGGTAAGGTCTTTCTTGTCGGGCTCCACAATGTTGGCCGCCATGTTGGTGTTGTCTTTGTCGCGGCGCACAAAGTAGATCTTGCCCTTCTGCGTGTCCGTCTCGTCCACCACTTTCTGATATTGCTCCCAGACGAACTCCGCTTCGGTGGACTTGAAGTCGGATGAAGCTTTGTCCAACTGGTCAAGCACCGCTTCAAGATCAGCGCTGCCCTTGGCCGGCTCAACCTTGGCTGGCGCGGCTGGCGCTGGCGCAGGGACAGCCTTGGCCGGAATCTTGGCGGTGGTTTTCGAGGTAGATGCCTTCGATTTTGCAGGAGTCTTGGTTTGGGGCGAGGCTTGAGCGGAAGTTGCCGATGGCCCCGAAGTTGCGGTCTGCGCTATAAGCGCGCTGGCACCTAAGGCCAGGGCTAATGCGGTGATCGCGATGCCACGTTTGGTAACCATCTGTTCACTCCTCGAGCGACGCTTACGGTCGCCGCACCTGCACCCGGTAAAGCACTACATGTCCCGACGCATTCGTGATGGCACGCGTCTCCAATAACTGAACTTCTCCGGCAATGGGTTCGATCACGCGCAACAGCGCTTTGTCCACATCCGGAGCGTCGCCTACTGCCGCGGCTGGGACCTCATAAAAGAACCCATCTTTTCCATCAGGTTTGACGATTACTCCACTTTGATGCGGAGTACGCTCCAGCGGTTTGTCCTTGAAGTCGATATACCGAGGCGCGAGGAAGATGAACAGCAGGATGAGCGTGACCATCACGTCGTAATGAAGGCCGCCGCGGTCGTACGTCCAAAGAACGTAACCTTTAATGGTCTTCCAAGGATTCATTAGATTGAGGGCGACCCCACTGGGAATGGGTCCGAAATAAGTGTAGGGCCTTGAGGCTCAAAGCGGCAAATTTTCAGCGCTTGCGCGGCACCAAGCGCTCCGTTCCCATGTATGGACGCAACACTTCCGGCACCAGCACGCTGCCGTCGGCCTGCTGATAGTTTTCCAGTACCGCGAGCCAGGTGCGCCCCACGGCGAGACCGCTGCCATTGATGGTGTGGACGAACTCCGTCTTCTTGCCGCCGTCGCGCTTCATGCGGATGTTGGCGCGACGGGCTTGAAAAGCTTCAAAGTTGGAGCAAGAAGAGATCTCGCGATAAAGGTTCTGTCCGGGCAGCCAGACTTCGATGTCGTACGTCTTGGCGGAGGAAAACCCCATGTCGCCGGTGCAGAGCGACATCACCCGATAATGCAGCCCGAGTTTTTGCAGCACCGATTCGGCATCCCGGGTAAGCTTTTCCAGTTGCTCGTAGGAATCTTCCGGACGCGTGAACTTCACCAGCTCTACCTTCTGAAATTGATGCTGCCTGATGATCCCGCGCACATCTTTGCCATACGAGCCGGCTTCACTGCGGAAGCAAGGGGTGTACGCGGTTAGCGACAGCGGCAAAGCAGCTGCATCCAGCGTCTCATCGCGATAAAGATTCGTCACCGGAACTTCCGCGGTCGGTATCAGCCAAAGGTCGGTGCTTTCGCACTTGAAAAGGTCGCTGGCAAACTTTGGCAACTGCCCTGTGCCATACATGGAAGCGGAATTCACCAGGTAGGGTGGCAGCACTTCGGTGTAGCCGTTTTCCGCGGTGTGCACGTCGAGAAAGAAGTTAGCGATCGCGCGCTCGAGCTTTGCCCCTAACTCCCAATAGACGGCAAACCGTGCGCCACTGACCTTGGCAGCCCGCTCAAAGTCTAGGATGCCAAGCTGCTCACCCAGCTCCCAATGCGGCTTCGCGGGGAAATCTATCTTGGAAGGCGCGCCCCACTTTCTAACTTCTACATTCTGCTCCGCGCTGGCACCGATGGGCACGCTCTCATGCGGCAGGTTGGGCACGCCGGCGAGCATTCCGCGCATGTCGTCTTCGAGAATGTTCGCCTGTTTTTCCAACTCCTCGATCTGGCCGCGCATGGCGCCGGTCTTGGCTATCAAGGTGCCGGCTTCTTCGTTCTTGCCCGCCTTTTTGAGCCCGGCTACCTCTTGCGACGCGGCATTTCGCTGCGCCTTCAGCGTCTCCATCTCGGTGATGACCTGGCGACGACGGGTGTCCAACTCCTGGAACTTACCCAGGACTTCATCAGGATTCATGCCACGCTGGCGCAGCTTCTCCCGGATGATGGGCAGGTTGTCGCGGACGAAGGCGAGCTCAAGCATAGGAGGTTCTAATCTAAATGAAAGACTTCTATTACACTACCCTTGCCTATGAAAACTGCCTCGCGCCGCCTCTTTGCCCTCCTCCTTGTTTTCACGCTTTGTGCGCCCAGTGCGCTGATCCCTACCGCCCAAGCCTCCGCCTACAACGGACGACCTAAGCTGGTCGTCGTCATCATCATTGACCAGTTTCGCGCTGACTACCTGGAACGCTATCGTGACCAGTTCGTTCCCGGAGGCTTTCGCCTGCTGCTCGAGCGCGGCGCCTACTTCACTGACTGTTATTACGAATATGCGAACACCAAGACCGC
>DATLCI010000225.1:0-16184 GCA_035526435.1 Terriglobales bacterium | reverse complement strand
GATGGATACCCATTCAGAGATGGACCGTCTGGCGGCGCAGCGCTTTGTGTATGCAATAGACCGGCAGAAAGCCGCCTCGGAGCGCTTGCGGAAGGCCGCGGACCTATTGCGCAGTTGGAATGGAAGAATGGAGATAGATTCTTCGGCTGCAACCATCGCGGTGAAATCACGTCGTCAATTATGGATGTTGCTGCTCGAACCAAAATTGGGCGCGGGATGGGAGAAGTATTCCTGGTTCGGGTCCAGCGTCGCAATGGAAAAGATCATTACCGCCCGTCCGCAGAGGTGGTTGCCGCAAGGCTTTGCCGACTTCGATGCCCTGCTCGCGAAAGCCGTTCAAATCGCCATCGACGAAAAGGAAGCGCCCAAGGAGTTGGCTACATGGAAGTACGGTACCGCTTATCCGCTGCAGATAGAGCACCCATTGTTCGGGACTATCCCCGGACTGCGATCGTTGGCGGGACCGGGGATCCATCCGCAAGCCGGCAGCTCTTTAACGGTGAAGGCGGCGGGAAAGAGCTTTGGCGCTTCGCAGCGAGCGACTTACGACCTAGCAAATTTCGATGCGTCGAACTTGAACATCGTGGTGGGACAATCCGGACAGATATTCAGCCCTTACTACCAAGACCAATTCCCGGCATGGTATTCCGGCAAGAGCTTTACCCTGGCTTTCTCGGAGCGGGCGGTGAACGCTTCGGCTAAACATCGGCTAATGCTGCAGCCATAAGAACAAAGCCCCGCCATAAGCAGGGCTTTCCGTGAGCGCTCACGTTTAGTCGATCTCTTTTGCGTCAACTGCTTTACCAACGATATCAATCTGCTTGGCTTGTAGCGTATCCGTAGCGCTACTGTAGATGTCAAGGTCCCCGCCTTGAGTTACATAAACCACCGTGCGGTTCTTGATAGGCGTGATGCTGGTAACCTCACCGCGGGCCGCTCCCACTGTAGTGGTGGTCCCGTTGAGGATGGAGAGGCAGCCTTTGCTCACTGTCCCGGTGTTGATGATGGTGCAGCGGGTGGCGCCGATATAAAACTTTCCACTCCCGACCGGAACGATGGTGTGGTGGAGCCCGTCGCTAATAGCAGCCGCCCCAGAGGTCGTCAAAGTAGCCGGATTGGCAACGTTCACGACATTGAGGGTGCCGCCATTGAACGTCGCGGTGCTAACCGCAGGTGAACCGGCGACATAAAGATTCGATCCCTCCAGGTAGCCGACTGTGGCCCCGCCGACACCGACGCTCGAGCCACCAGCGTTCGTGGTCATGTCCAGGACGGTCACGGCGGCGGCTGCGCCTCCGCACTCCGCTCCACAATTCAGAATGAAAGCTTTGGTGTCGTCGCTACTGAATACCCCCGTGTAGGGACGGTCAAAGGTACCGATGGCGGCGGTGACCGTCTTGTCCGAAGTAGTCACTACGGAGAAAGTATTGACGTCATTGCTGAAAGCCAGAATCTTGGCGCCGTTCTTCGATATCACCAGGCGACGAACCCCGGGGAGGCCGTTGATGGGATCCAGGAGCTTGTTGTTGAGGAGGTCTATGAGATCAATGCGTCCCAGGGTGGGTATAGCCGCGTAAGCGGTATTGCCATCGGCGCTGACGACGACACTCTCCGTGGCGCCACTCAAACCGACAGCGACTTTGACTGTTTCGGTGGTGCTGTCAATGGCATAAAGCCCATTACTACCAGCGTCAAATACCAAGGTCCGCGTTCCGGCCCGCAGCAGGAATTGAGCATTGGAAAAACTACTGAAATCGGAAGGAATGACGAATCCGCTCAGGGTGTCAGTGGCAGCGTCGATGATCTGGATCTTTCCCGAAAACTGGTTCAGAAGAAAGACGCGTTTCGCTAACTTGCTGAGGGGAGCTTCCGGGGCCGGCTGCTCTGCCTGCCCGCCGCCACCGCACGCCGAAAAAGACGCCAAAGATATGAGGCTGAGTACACTCAGAATGATCGCTTTTTTCAAGCGTGGAGACTCCCTTTTTGCGCGTCAAATGCGCTGATAAGACAGGCTTTGTTCCGTCAGGCTAAGGAAAAATTATAGCAGAGCGACGATGGTGATCTGTTGGCGATGCTCGTGGCTTCTTGTATTCTGAATGCACACGTGTCTTCTAACTTCCTAAAACGGTTACAAAAGGGCCCCTTGCTTTGTGATGGAGCTATGGGAACGCTGCTCTATGACCAGGGCATTTTCATCAACCGCTGCTATGACGAGTTGAACCTCTCTCAGCCGGAGTTGATCCGGGGGATCCACACGGATTACTTGAGCGCCGGCGCTGAGGTGATTGAGACCAATACCTTCGGCGCCAACAGCTTTCGTTTGTCGCGCCATGGGCTCGGCGACCGCGTACGCGAGATTAACCTGCAGGGCGCGAAGCTAGCTCGGGAGGCGGTGAGCCGGAAGAAGTCTGAAGCGTTCGTGGCGGGATCCATCGGGCCGATCGGCGTCCGTATTGAGCCATTGGGGAAAATCTCCCGCGAGGAGGCCCGTCTCGCTTTTAAGAAGCAGGCACAGGCGCTGCTGGAAGGTGGCGTGGACTTAGTTTTGCTCGAGACATTTGGCTATCTTGATGAGATCCGGCAGGCCATTCTGGCATGTCGAGAGGTGAACCCAAAGATACCCATCGTCGCCCAGGTGACAATTGATGAAGATGGGAATTGCCTGGATGGCGCCAGCCCGGAGACTTTTGCGCAAAAGTTAACTGACTGGGGCGCGGATGTCATTGGCTGCAACTGCAGCGTGGGTCCGGTGGCGATGCTGGACGCGCTGGAGAGAGTGCGAGCGGTAACGCAGCGTCCGATCTCAGCCCAGCCGAATGCCGGCATGCCGAGATCGGTGGAGGGCCGCAACATCTATTTGTGCTCTCCGGAATACATGGCCAGCTATGCGCGCAAGTTTCTGGCAGCGGGTGTGCAAGTGGTGGGCGGATGCTGCGGTACAACCCCGGACCATATACGCGCGATGGCAGCCGAGATCCGGACGAGCGGCGCCAAGACCGCGAAGGTGACGCCGGTCGTTACCAAGAGGGTGGAATCTGAGGTGGCGGTGCCGGAACTGGCCAGCCGGTCGAAGCTAGGAGCGAAGCTGGCGCAGGGTGATTTCGTGACGATGGTGGAGATCGTCCCGCCGAAGGGCATTGATCCGGCAAAAGAGATCGCGGGCGCCGATTACCTAAAAGGCGTGGGAGTGGATGCGATCAACATCCCGGATTCGCCGCGCGCTTCCGCCCGCATGAGTAATGTGATGTTGTGTGTGCTGGTACAACAGCAAACCGGCATTGAGACGGTACTGCACTACACCTGTCGCGACCGGAATGTACTTGGCATCCAGAGTGATCTGCTGGGGGTATCTGCGATCAAATTGCGCAATATCCTGTGTATCACCGGCGACCCTCCCAAGATGGGCAACTATCCGGACGCAACCGCCGTGTTCGACGTCGATTCCATCGGGCTGGTGAACATCGCGGCTAATCTGAACCGGGGACTCGATATCGGCAACAACGCGGTGGGAGCATCCACCGGATTCACCATCGGCGTGGGCGCGAACCCGGGGGCCCCAGATATCGATGAAGAGATTCGGCGCTTCGAGTACAAAGTGGAAGCGGGTGCGGAATATGTGATCACCCAGCCCGTCTTCGATCTGGCGCTGCTGGAGCAATTCCTGACCCGGATTGAGCATTGTCGTATCCCGGTGGTGGCGGGGATCTGGCCACTGACGAGTGTGCGCAATGCGGAATTCATGAAGAACGAGCTTCGCGTGTCGGTACCGGATGCGATCATTGAGCGCATGGGAGCAATGAAGTCCGCGGATGCAGCGCGCGCCGAAGGCGTGCAGATCGCACGGGAGATGTTGTTGGCCGTGCGCAATATGGTCCAAGGAGCACAGGTCAGCGCCCCCATGGGACGATATACTTCGGCGGTGGATGTTCTGGAGGCGCTTGGTTCCTCCGCGAGCGCGAAAGCATGACGACGATAAAACCAAAATCACAGGACAGCGCCCCGCCTAAGTTTGAAGAATGTCTGCAGCGGCTGGAACAGATCGTCGAACGATTGGAGAAGGGCGACATCCCCCTGGAGCAGTCATTGGCGCTGTTCGAAGAGGGCATGAAACTTTCGCAATCATGCCGAAGCGAATTGGAAGCCGCGGAAGGCAAGGTGGAGATCTTGCTTAAACAAAACGGCAAGATGCAGGCTGAGCCGTTCGAATTGGGAGATAAGAAGCCTCGTTAGGGCGTCTCCTTATGCTGAAAGACACCCTCGATTCCGGCTGCCGCACTATCGACCAAGCATTACAGCGTCTGTTGCCCGCCGAAACCGCCTATCCCGTCTCCATCCATCAGGCGATGCGGCATAGCGTGTTCGCTGGCGGAAAACGGATCCGCCCGATCCTGTGCATGGAAGCAGCGCGGATGACCACGAACCTGACCGGCCGGGTCCCGAGCGGAGTGGAAGCGCTGGGCGCCGCGCTGGAGATGATCCACACCTACTCATTGGTGCATGACGACTTGCCCGCCTTGGATAATGATGACTTGCGACGCGGGCGCCCGACCTGTCACGTAGCATTTGGCGAAGCCACGGCAATATTGGCTGGGGATGCACTACAAACTCTCGCCTATCAAATCCTGGCGCGGCTGAGCTGTTCCTCGGAAGCCCGAGTACAAATCATTGCGGAGATCGCTACCGGGACCGGCACAACGGATGGAATGATCGGCGGGCAGGTGGTTGACTTGGAATCGGAGCATGCAAAACCAGATGCGCAAGTCCTGGAGTACATCCATCGCTCAAAGACAGGAGCACTTATCACCGCGAGCGTAGTGACAGGTGGAATGTATGCTGAGGGCTCGATGACCGAGATCCAGAGGCTGCGCGAATTTGGACGGTCGATCGGATTGGCGTTCCAGATCGTGGATGACGTGCTCGATGTGACCCAATCCTCAGCGCAACTGGGTAAGACGGCGGGAAAAGATACTGCTTCTGACAAAGCGACGTATCCTGCTTTGTTCGGAGTAGAGCAGTCCCTGAAACAAGCGGACGCACTGATTGAAGCCGGTTGCGCCGCACTGGATGGGTTTGGGGAGGCGGCTTCCGTCCTGAAAGAACTGGCGCATTTCCTGGTACAGCGAAAAAACTAGAGGTCAGGCGCGCGAGCTGGCCTTGAGCATCTGCTCCGCATGCTTGAGTGAGGTGTCTGTCAGCTTTGCACCACTCAGCATGCGGGCGACTTCCTCGGTGCGCTCAGCGGATGACAACTGACGAATCGTCGTCTTGGTTTTGCCGGCACTCTCTTTCTTCTCAATCAAATAATGCTGGTCAGCGAAGGATGCGATCTGAGGCAGGTGGGTGATGCAAAGCACCTGATTTGCCAGCGCCAGGGATTTTAACTTCTTCCCTACCGCCTCTGCCGCTCGACCGCCGATCCCAATGTCGATCTCGTCGAAGACCAGAGTGCGCTGCCGCTTAGCGGGGCCCCTCCCATTCGCCGGGACCGCCGACATGGCAACACTTTTCAGTGCGAGCATCACCCGCGAGAGCTCGCCCCCGGAGGCGATCTGTTCGACAGGCTTCAACGGCTCACCCGCGTTGGTGGCGATGAGATAGATCACGGAGTCGAAGCCGGTCGCATGCCAGTCAGCTTCCTGGTCTGAGCCGGCAACCTCAATCTGGAAACGCGCTCTCATGGCGAGGTCGTTGATCTCTGATTCCACCTGACTCTGCAGCTTTTTTGCCGCATCGCGACGCTTTTTGGAGAGAACTTTGGCCTGCGATAAGTAATCGCCCTTGGCGACGCCGAGTTCGTGGCGCAAGCGGTCGAGGATAACATCGCGATTCTCGACTTCGTCGAGCTTACGAGCGACTTCTTCGCCGTAGGCGATCACCTGGTCGAGGGTCGATCCGTATTTTCGCTTCAGGCGATCCAGTAAGGCCAATCGATCTTCGATCGTGGCCAGGCGTTCGGGTGAAGCATTGATGCCTTCCGCATAATCGCGGACGGAAATGCTCACTTCTTCCACGCCGGCCCGGGCGGACTGAAGCAGCGTGAGGCCTTCCTGGAATTGAGGATCATAGCGGGCCAGTTCTTCAAGCTGCTTTTCAGCGTTGCGTAATAAGGTGGAAGCGGAATTCGAATCGTCATAGAGCGAACCGTAAGCGCCCATGGCGGCAGCGTAGAGCTTTTCAGAGTTAGCCAGAACGCGCTTTTCGGTCTCTAGCTTTTCATCCTCACCCGGTTGGAGTCTGGCATCGGCAATCTCCTTGTTCTGGAAACTCCACAAGTCCACAAGACGCAAGCGGTCTTGCTCTCCCCGCTCGAGCTCAGCCATCTGTTGGCGGATGGAAGAGAGTCGGGCGTAGGCCTCAGCTACATTTTCAGTGGATACGCTGGCAAAGGTGTCGAGGATCTGCAGGCGGGCGGAAGCATCGAAGGCGAGGATGCTTTCGTTCTGGGCGTGGATGTTGGCTAGCTCCGGCGCCAATTGTTTTAATACGCTCACGGCCGCAGGCTGGTTGTTGATGAAGACGCGGGCTTTGCCCGAGGTCGCAATCTCGCGACGCAAGATAAGACCACTGTCATCGAGGTCAATACCGTTCGCTTCCAGGGTAGCGGCCACCTTCCGGCCGTTCTTTCCCTCATCCGTGTCGAAGAGGCAGGAAACTACGGCGCGTTCGCAGCCGTGGCGGACCATATCGGAAGAGGCTTTGTCACCGAGCAAGAGAGCAAGGGCATCAATCAGGATGGACTTGCCGGCGCCGGTTTCGCCGGTCAGCAGGTTCAGACCCGGGCCGAATTCAACCGACACGTTGTCTATGACCGCGTAGTTTTCAACCCGTAGTTGGCGCAGCACCGAAGCGGTTCCTGGAAAAACTGAGGATGAGCGCAGAATAGCACAGTGCATCTCGCGGCCAGAGCGGCAAATTAATCCGCCGCCGGACGCACAAAGGGCGGTTCATTTTGTAAACTAAGGGGGATGCGTGAAATCATCCTGCCCGCCCTCTACGTTGGTGAAGAAATAGTCAATCTCATCTCTCAAAGCGGGCCGGTGGCCAAAGCCGTCTTGCTGATGCTGCTGGCGTTCAGCATCCTTTCGTGGTCGATCATCCTTTCGAAGTGGGCCGGGCTCAAACGCGCACGAGCGCAGAGCGGGCGGTTTCTTCGGGCGTTCCGCAAGTCCAAACGATTGCAGGATGTCGCGGCTATCTCCGAACAGTTCCGCCCCAGCCCATTGGTGGCAGTGTTCGACGGCGGCTTCGAGGAGATCCGGCGCCAGGGGGGAGTTCCCCGGAATCCGACGGCCATCCAAAGAGCGATGCAGATCGCATCGTCAGAGGAGCTGTCACGGCTCGAGAGCCGCTTGACCTGGCTGGCGACTACGGGAGCCATCGCCCCTTTCATCGGCTTGTTCGGAACGGTGTGGGGCATTATTGACGCGTTCCATGGGCTGGGTACGGCCGGCGCGGCGACGCTACGGGCCGTAGCTCCAGGTATTTCCGAAGCACTGGTTACGACCGCCGCCGGGTTATTTGCGGCCATCCCGGCCGTCATCTTCTACAACCTGTTCACCCAGAACATGCGGGAGTTCGGCGCGCGCATGGACGACTTTTCCCTGGAGTTAATGAATGTGGTGGAACGTGAACCCGCGAGGAGCCCGGCAAATGAAGTGGGAGAGCTTCGCTGATGGCCTTCACTAACAGCCGCGGCCAGACCCAGACGTCGTTATCGGAGATCAATGTAACGCCGTTCGTGGACGTGGTGCTGGTGCTGTTAATCATCTTCATGATCACGGCGCCGGTCTTGCAATCCGGCGTAGAGGTGTCCGTTCCCAAGACAAAAACGGTGAAAGAGATCACGGAAGAACGCGTCGTGATCTCGATCGATAAGCAGCAGCGAGTGTACCTGGGCAACGATCCCATCAACATCAATGAGATAGGCGCGCGCTTGAAAGAGAAGCTGCGCGACCCCGAACGAATGCAGATCTACCTGCGCTCGGATGAGAACGTTCCTTTCGGCGCCTTCGCTACCGTGATGGACGCGGTGAAACAAGCCGGGATCACGAATGTAAGCATTGTCACGGAGCCGTTGCAGCAGAAGAGGAAATAGTGTCCGCCGCCACCATTTACGATCACCAAGAGTCCTGGAAGGGGCCCATCGCGGCTTCTGCCATCCTCCACGGTGCGTTGTTCCTGGGTGCAGTGCTTACGGGCATGCTGGGTGCAGGACACGGTGAGAGTTGGGGTGGCTCCACTGCGGGCGAGAGCGCGATGAACGCCACGCTAGTGAGTGCGGCCGTCCCCTTGCCGGCAACCAACGCAGAAAAAGAAAATGTTCTGGCGAACGAGTCCAAGGGTTTGGCGGAATCGACGCCGGCGGAGAAAACTCCGGAGCCCGAAGCGATCCCGATCCCCGACAAAACAACGAAGCTCAAGCCGGAAAAGCTTCCGCGAACTCCGACGACAGAAAAAACGAAGACCCCGCCTCCGCCGAGCAACCAGGTCCCGTTCGGGCAGGGCGGTCCCGTCAGCGGCGCCTACACGATGTTCAAAAGCACGACCGGGACCGGTGGGATGACGTTTGGTCCGGCAGGCAGTTTTGGCAGCCGCTATTCGTGGTATGTGGATACAGTGCGCCGGAAAGTGTCAGAAAATTGGTTGAAGTATGAGGTGGACCCTTCGATCGGAAGCGCCAGCCGGGTGTACTTGACTTTTGACATCCAACGCGATGGAACTCCCACTAATATCCAGATCAGCCAAGGCAGCGGCGTGCCGAGCCTGGATATGTCCGCCAAACGGGCGCTACAGCGGATCGATACCTTTGGTCCATTGCCACCGGACTATGCAGGGTCGAGAGTGTCAGTAGAATTTTGGTTTGATTATAAGAAGTAGCGGACGTCTTTATTCCAGGAGAACTAATGTTCAACCGACTCATCGTTGCTCTCTTATTACTGTCGGCGGTAGCCGTGGCGCAGGAGGATTGGATCCGTACTGGAACCGGGCTTGGCGTGGAAAAGGTGCGGATCGCGGTGCCGGATTTCAAGCCGACCTCCACGGAACCAGCGAACGCGGAGCTGCTCCGAACCTTCAACGAGACCCTGTTCAGCGACCTGAATTATGCGGGCATCTTTGATGTAGTGTCCAAAAGTTTTTACCCGTTGCAGACGCCGGGCTTCCCCCAGGAGATCAACCTCGATGCATGGGGCAGTCCGCCGCCCAGCGCGTCCATGGTGGCCTTCGGCAATCTGGGCAAACAAGGGGATTCCCTGCAGGTACAAGGCTTCCTCTTCGACGTGAAGAATGCCGCATCGCCGCAAGTACTGGGCAAGCAATATCGTGAACCTGCCACAACTGACAATGCAAGATTGATCGCTCATCGGTTCGCCAATGAGATCATCTTGCGGCTGGGTGGCGGGATCAACGGCATTGCGGAGAGCAAGATCGTCTTTATCAGCACGCGAAGCGGCGCTAAAGAAGTCTGGATGATGGACTACGACGGCGCCGGACAGCGCCAGCTCACTTCCCTCCGCTCCATCTCCCTGTCGCCGCGACTTTCTCCCGACGGCACCCGGGTCGCCTTCACATCGTTCGTGCGCGGGACGTCGGATGTCTCGATGTATTCACTTGAACTGAACCGCATGGTCACATTCCCACGTTTTGGCGGGACGAATGTTTCGCCGGCATGGTCGCCCGACGGGAAGCAACTCGCATTCTCGTCATCCATGCGGGGAGATCCTGAGATTTTTATCTCCGACGCCAATGGGACGGATACAAAACGCATCACGGCGTTTAAGGGATCGGACGTATCACCCGTATTTAATCCAAAGACGGGATCGCAGATCGCATTTGTGAGCGGCCGGACCGGACTTCCCCAGATCTACATCATGGAAGTCGATGGGACGAATCTGCAGCGGCTTACGGATACGGGGTACGCGGTGTCGCCTTCATGGTCGCCGAATGGCCAGTTCCTGACCTTCGCTTGGCGCCGCAACTACGGGCCCGGTGCACCCGGCGGGCAAGACATCTACATCATGGACATCGCCAACCGGAAGTGGGTACAGCTTACGCACGGCTCGGGCATCAATGATTACCCCTCTTGGGCGCCGGACGGGAGACACATTGTGTTCGAATCGACCCGGGGCGGCTCAACCCAGATCTGGAGTATGTTGGCGGACGGTTCCCAACAACGGCAACTTACCGCTGCGGGAAAGAACCAGCAGCCCAATTGGAGCTTTCGCTAGGCTGCCTGCATAGTGGGACAAAAACTTGTAAGATAAAGCTATTGTTTGACTTGGAGGATTCGGTGAATCGAACTACCAGCAGATCTCAGTTCCCAGCATGGTTGCTGTTGGCCCTCATGATCGTCATCACGGGATGCGCGAAGAAGCAGCCTCCACCACCGCAGGCACCGCCGCCACCGCCCCCAGCCCCGACTGCGTCAATCAGCGCAAGCCCAAATAATATTGAAAAAGGCCAACAGACCCAATTGAGCTGGCGCACGGACAATGCAACGGACGTCTCCATTGAGGGCATTGGCGCAGTGCAGCCCATCGGCTCGCAGATGGTCACGCCCGAGCAATCGACCAGCTATCGGCTGGTCGCAAAAGGTCCCGGGGGGCAGCAAGATGCCACCGCCCGCGTGACCGTGACGCAAGCGGCGCCGCCGCCGGTCACGGAACAGCCAGTGACGCAAACGGATGAACAGTGGTTCAGCCAAAACGTAAGGGATGTTTATTTCGATTACGACGCAGCAGCGATCCGTCCCGATGCGCAGCAGGCCATCACGGCCGCAGCGCAAGCGCTTGCGCAGAAGCCCTCGTTCAAAATCATGGTGGAAGGGCACTGTGATGAGCGTGGCTCTACCGAGTACAACCTGGCCCTGGGTGACGAGCGCGCCCGTGCCGTACAAAATGCGTTGGTGGCGGCGGGGGTGAATGCTTCGCGTATCAAGACCACCAGCTTTGGCAAAGAAAAGCCGGCTTGCACCGAATCGAATGAGTCCTGCTGGCAGCAGAATCGCCGCGGACACTTCGTCCTCACCGGTAAATAGAACCTTGGCGGGATGCGATTAAGGCGCATCCCGCCACATTTCCCGCTCACTCCGCACCGGAGCGAGCATCTAATCCAAAAAGCCTATGAAATCTCTATCGATATCTCCTAAGACCATCCTTTTGATATTCGCTCTGGTGGTATTTGCCAGCCCCGTGTTCGCGGGAACGAAAGAGCAGCTTATCCAACTGCAGACCCAGGTCCAGGCCCTGCAAGACCAGATGGCACGGATGCAGCAGTCATTCGACGAACGCATGGGCGTGATGCGCAATCTGGTGGAGCAATCCACCGATAGCGTCAACCGCTTGAACAATAGTCTCTCCACTTTTGACAAGGGCGTGCGCACCCAGATGACGGACTCCGGCGGCAAAGTGGACCAACTTTCCACTCAGGTGCAGTCGTTGCAGGACAGTGTGGACGAGTTAAAGACACGGCTGGCAAAGGTGAGTAAACAATTGGAAGACATGCAGGCCTCGCAACAGAACATGGCCGCGCCCGCGGTGGGAGCACCGGGATCGACTCCAATGAGCCAAGCTCCGCCCGCAGACGTGCTTTACAACAATGCGCTCCGGGATTACAACGCCGCTAAGTATGAGTTGGCGCAACAGCAATTCGTGGATTACATGAAGTTTTACAGCACTACCGAACTGGCCGGGAATGCACAGTTCTACCTGGCTGACATTCTTTATCGTCAAGGTGACTACGCCCGGGCAGTACAAGAGTACGACAAGGTATTGGAGCAGTATCCGGGCGGCAACAAGGCCGCAGCCGCGCAATTGAAGAAAGGATTCGCTTTGCTGGAGATCGGACAGCGGGATGCAGGACTGCGGGAGCTGCGCAGCTTGATCGGGCGCTATCCGCGGACGATCGAGGCAACGCAAGCGCGGGACCGTCTTAAGAAATTGGGGGCTGCGCCCACAGCCTCAAAGCCGTCGCCTACGCGACGCGGCAGCAACTAATCTTTCTGCGGGCCCACCGGCGGGGTCAGTTGCAACGGACGTAGAACGTAACGGATCTCCTGCGCGGCCTCAGTGACCCTCAGTCCGTTTTTCACTACCAGCTTGCACGCCAAAGCCTTTCTCGACTTGGTGCCTTCCCCTTCATCACAATCCACGCGACAGTACTGGCAATCTTCGTTCCAGCAGAAGCGACCGTAAGGAACAGTCTCCGGCGCGAGGAATTGAAAGGCGCGCAGCAGGATGTTCCCTTCCGGGACTTCGAATTCTTTGCCAAATACGGCGATCTTCACCAGCTTTTCAAACGGCTTATAGAGTGGACCAGGGGTGCGCGGCGGGGTGGACATGTGGCCCTCATTTTAAATGCCATTCATTTTGCTGGCAAAAAAAGCGGCCCGGCAAAAGAGGATGAAACCGGGCCGCTGAACGGAGTCCACGGGTGGAGATGTCAGTTTGAACACGGGATTTTTTGCAGTGTTGCGTTTGACTTTGTGGGCGAGGTAGCGCAGTCTGGATGAATAGGACGAGCAGGGCACGAGGGCCAATGACTGACACCAAAGAGCATCCGGATAATGATATCCACAAGGGCGCGGTCGAAGACGATCAGCCCAGCCAGGAGCACAACACCTCGCTGCGGGGACAGTTAGGGCATCGTAACCAGGACGAGATGCTCAAGGACAACGACTCTGACTATCCCGAGCCCGGAAGCAATCCCGAGCATTCCGGGGAGAAGTCCGGAAAAAAGCCTACGAAATAGTCTTTCTAAAACCTACATCAAGCCTTGCATAACCTTGTCCAAAACGGACTTGGAAGGGCGGACTCTGTCTTGCGGCAGAGTGGCAAGCGGCTCCGGCACAAGGTTCAAGAGGTCGACGAAGTTCGCCTTTTGCGTGTTGATGTAGAAGATTCCGGTGAGAACTTCGCCGCGCTCGTTGGATTCATGCAGGGCTTTGACGGCGCCGATACGGTCGGTGGGGTCGAAGTCGGGCGCAATCTTTCGCAATTGCAGATAGGAGCCATCGTGCATGCGGACTGAAGTCGTAGTGCCCTCCGCGTAATCAACGGCGATATTTTCGAAATGCGGCACGAAGCCGACTTCGTGCACGGGCTCCTCGTGCTCCTTCATGTACTTGTACGATTTGGTGGAGCCATCGTGATCATTGAAGGTCACGCAGGGGGAGATCACGTCGAGCAGAACGGTCCCCTTATGAGAAATGGCGGCCTTGATCATGTTGTGAAGCTGGCGCTTGTCGCCCGAGAACGAGCGCCCGACGAACGTGGCGCCTAGTTCGATAGCCAGAGCGCATACATCGATCGCCGGAAGGTCGTTAATGACGCCTGTTTTCAACGTGGAGCCCATATCGGCAGTGGCGGAGAACTGCCCTTTGGTGAGGCCGTAAACGCCGTTGTCTTCGATAATGTAGATGAGCGGCAGATTACGGCGCATCAGGTGCATGAACTGGCCAGCGCCGATGGAGACGCTGTCGCCATCGCCGCTGACGGCAAGGCCGGTCAGGGTGCGGTTGGCCAAGGTAGCGCCGGTGGCCACGGATGGCATGCGTCCGTGCACCGTGTTGAAACTGTGCGACCGGCTCATGAAATACGCCGGGCTCTTTGACGAGCAGCCGATGCCCGACAGCTTCATCACCCGCTCCGGCTGGATACCCATTTCGTAGAAGGCGTCGATGATGCGCTCGGAGATGGCGTTGTGGCCGCAGCCAGCGCACAGCGTGGTCTTGCCGCCCTTATAGTCGAGGACCTGAAGTCCGATGCGGTTCGTCTTGGGCGCAGCCGGAGGTGTAGGAGGGGCGGGATTCGTGCTGGGCGGGTTCGGAGGCATCGACATGTTACTTCCCTTCCTGCGAGACAATGTCATCGGTCACGGAACGTGCATCGATGGGCAAGCCATTGAAGTGACGCACACTCCGCAGTTTTCCCACTTGCTCTGCGGCGATATCCAGTTTCAGCAGACTGAGCATTTGGCCGTCGCGATTCTGCTCAACGACATAAACGCGATCATGCGCGGCGACGAATTCATGCACCTCCCGCGAGAACGGAAATGCGCGGAGCCGGAGGTAATCGGTCTTCATCTTGAATTCATTGCCCAATTGGTCGCGGCTCTCACGGATGGCGAAATCCGAGGTTCCAAAAGCGATGATGCCAATCTTGGATGTGCCCAGCGCTACCAGCTCGGGTTTCGGAACCAGGGCCCGCGCGGTCTCGAATTTACGATCGAGGCGTTCCATGTTGTTCTGGTAATCGTCGCCCCGCTCGCTGTATTGCGCCTTCTCGTTGTGTCCGCTACCCCGGGTGAAGTATGCCGCGGCAGCATGGTCGGTCCCCGGCAGGGTGCGATAGGGAACGCCATCGCCGTCCACATCCTTGTATCGCGCAAACCCGCCTAGACGTTCCAAGTCAGCTTGGCTGAGGACCTTCCCGCGGTCGATGGGCTTTTCAGGATAATCAAATGGCTCAGACATCCAGTTATTCATGCCGAGATCCAGATCGGACAAGACAAAAATGGGTGTCTGAAGTTTTTCCGCAAGGTCAAAGGCTTCCATGCCCATCGTGAAACATTCGTTCACGCTGCCGGGAAGAAGCAAAACATGTTTCGTATCTCCGTGGGATAGCGTGGCGCAGAAAAGAATGTCACCCTGCGCGGTTCGGGTCGGAAGTCCGGTAGAAGGGCCAACGCGCTGGATGTCGTAAATGACGGCGGGAATCTCCGCGTAATAGGCGAGGCCAACGAACTCAGCCATCAACGAGATGCCGGGACCAGAAGTAGCGGTCATGGAGCGAGCGCCCGCCCAACTTGCTCCCATGACCATGCCGATGGCGGCGAGCTCATCTTCTGCCTGGACGACAGCGAATGTGGCCTTGCCATCTTCAGTGACGCGATAGCGCTTGAGGTAGTCAATGAGTTGCTCGACAACTGAAGACGAGGGCGTAATGGGATACCAGGTGACTACAGTGACGCCCGCGAACATAGCCCCCAGCGCCGACGCCGCGTTCCCGTCAATGATGATCTTGCCCGTAGTCTGATTGCTGGCTTCCACTACAAACGGGTCGCCCTTGGGCAATGATGCTTTGGCGTAGTCATAACCGGCGTGAATCGCACCCAGATTGAGGTTCTTGGCCTTTTCTTTCTTCGCGAACTGCTTCCCTACTTCGCTTTCAACCTTGGTGATGTCGATATCCAGGATCTGCGCCACCACTCCGACGTAGATCATGTTCTTTACGAGCTTGCGCAGCTTAGCGTCTGGGCAGATAGCGGCGACCAGCTTGTCGTAGGGCACCGGATAAAAAGTAAGGTCTTCTCGGAGGGCTTTGAGGTTTAGCGGCTCGTCATAAACCACCACCGCACCCTGGGAAAGTGATTTGACGTCTTCCTGCGCGGTCTCGGGGTTCATGGCGACGAGGAAGTCGATCTCTTTCTTGCGGGCCACGTAGCCATGCTTGCTGGCACGGATGGTGTACCAGGTTGGCAGTCCGGCGATGTTAGAGGGAAAAAGATTTTTGCCGGAAACCGGAATGCCCATGCGGAAGATGCTGCGCAGCAGGACATTGTTGGCGGACTGGGAGCCCGAACCGTTGACGGTCGCGACCTGGATACTAAAGTCGTTGACGACGCGCTTCGGTTCCGTGGGGCTGCCTTGGCCCTTTACGGCGAGATCACTGGTGGCCATTTTCAGGTGCGTCTTCCTTTAATGAACTAACGTGGTGGTAGCACTTCCCTGACGTTGCCATTGACCCGGCAGCACCTTCAGGATGCTGCGGAATGCTATTAGGGAACATTTCATTATAAGGCAACGTGCAGGCGAAGTAAGCCCGTTGCATTGAACGGGTTACATGCACATCGAAGGGACGGCTCCAGAGGTTGAATGGCTAGTTGCGGATGTCGCGCATGAGCGTCTCGATCTCACTCTTTTCGGCGGCTGTCAGCGGCAAAAGTGGAAGGCGAGCAACGCCGCCGTAATAGCCGTTGAGCTCAGAGGCGTACTTGGTTCCGGGTACGCCGAATTCTCCGGCAATGCGCTTCGCAGCTTTGCTGATGCGCTCCTGTTTGAGAGCTGCAAGGGCAAGGTCGCCTTCCTTCCACGCGGTGTAAACCTCATAGCAAGCGGTGGGAGCCGCGGAAGCGAATGCGAGCACGGCCGAGGTCGCACCCGCTTCCAGTGAGGGCAACAGCATCTG
>DATLCI010000176.1:0-11504 GCA_035526435.1 Terriglobales bacterium | reverse complement strand
GCCGTCGCTACCTTTCAGCCGTGTTAGGAGCACCCGATGGACTTGAGAATGAGAAAATGAAAAGGCCTCGCTTTTCGCGAGGCGTCTTTTTCCGGAACCCTAAGCACTGACCACCAGCCCTGCTCTACTTCGGCTGCAGTTTCAAACTCGCCGAGTTCACGCAGTAGCGCAATCCGGTAGGGTTTGGGCCATCTTCAAAGACGTGTCCCAAATGCGCACCGCAGCGGCTGCAGGTGACTTCTACTCGCTTCATGCCATGCGTACGGTCTTCATGCGTGGATACTTTGTCTTCCGCCGTGGGCTGATAAAAGCTGGGCCATCCGCTGCCCGATTCGTATTTCGTTTCCGAGCTGAATAGTTCCTGGCCGCATCCCGCGCAGATGTACATGCCCGGCGTCTTCGTCTTGTAATACTCGCCGGTGAATGCCCGCTCCGTGCCTTTTTCGCGCAAGATGTGGTATTGCTCCGGCGAAAGTTCCGCTCGCCATTCAGCGTCGGACTTTTCAATCCTCTCTGCCATAACGTCCCTCGATCTCTACCGCGTGGTTACAAATGCCTGCATCACGATCTTAAACACCCGGCGTAGGTCGTCTCTTCCATAGCTCGCTGGAAATCCGGTTCGCTGCGCCAATACCAGGTCGCGCAACATTCCTTCAAACAACGAATTCAGCGCCGAGCGGACCGCATCATTGTTGACGTCGCCTCTCAACTCTCCGGTTGCCCGCATCTCGGTAAGGATCGCATCGATCACGCCCACGAATTGCAGATAGCCTTTGGTCAGCAGCACCATGTGGCCTTCTTTGCGGATGCGCCGCCCTTCTAACAGCATCAGGTCCCGCAACTCCGGATCGCGCTCCAGCGACGTCAGGATCATCTCCAGCATGACTTCCAGCTTCTCGGTGGGCGACGGCAAGTCATGGATCGCGCGAAACATGTACGCCATGCTGCCCCAGCCCGCGTCGAAGATCGCCTCCAGCAAGCCTTCTTTGCTGGCGAAATGCTTCATTAGCTGCGACTCGCTGGTTCCCGCCATGCGGGCGATGGCCGCCGTGCTTGTATTGTCGTATCCGTCTTTGGCGAATAAGTGCTTCGCAGACATCAGGATACGTTCTTTCGAGGAGCGGTTTTCTTCACCAAGACCAGCCTGACCATGAGCCATAGTCAAATCACTACTACTTCGCGCCGAAGATTGCAAGTACATAGAGGGTTGAACGAAGCACTCGAACGTCCTTGAACTACTAATAGTAGTACCAGTTATCCGTGGAGATTCGATGCCGCCACCACGGAAAAAACGCCTCCAATGCGGAGGCGTTTTTGCGGTCACGGAGGTCGAATTATTTCGCGTCCTTCATGTCCTGGATCATTTTGGCCAGCTGCGACCGGTCAACCACTTCTACGAACGGTTCTGACATCTTCTTGCCGCTGCCCACCACAAAAATCGTTGGCGTATGCTGGATCCCGATCCGTTTCCCCAAGGCGACATCCGCTTCCACCTTCGCCTCCAGTCGCTTTCCCGGATCAAGCAGAAATGGCATCGTCACGCCGTTACTTTGCGCAAACTTGTCCACCATCTCCTTCAGATTGGCCGGAGTGATCGCCGCCTGGTTCAGGAAGACATATTCACGAAACGCATTGCCTAGCTTTTGCGATTTCGTGTCGAAATACCGCGCATAGATCGCGGCCTGCCGCGAGTAGTTGTGCATCGGCAAAGGGAAATCACGGTGGACCACCGGCACCTTCTGCTGTTCTGAGACCTGTTTCACCAGCGGATGCGCTCGCGCACAATCCGGACACTGCAGATCTTCAAATACAATGACGGCGACCTTCGCGCCCACGGGCGGCTTGAGCGCCTGCAACCGATGTTGGTTCACCGCAGCCGGTGCCTGCCCTAAGGCCACCAGGGTCGTCAACATGAATGCTGATACCATCGCCATTTGCGATCGAATACGCATGCAAAACCTCATTGACGCGCGGAAATCCCGCGCGGAATCACTTCCTGCTCATGGTAAATGAAAGAAGGTGTTACGTCATTGGATGCAGCTTCGGGACGTCCCCGCTCAGGTATTTTGGGGGCTACTCTGCGGGCGCCAGGTCGAGCTTCGCATGCGGATTGGTCTTCACGGGAGCGACGGGCGTTGGTTTTTTGGCCTTAGGCGCGGGCCCAAAAAATTCGGTCATCAACGGATGCGGATCATTCTGCTGGATAGTTGATAGCGTCGCGCTGCCGGGCGAAGGATTTTTTGCGGCGGCTCGGGGGAGAACAACCACCGCCTCGGTCTTCGGGTTCACGACTGACACTTCAGCCCGGCTGCCTGTGTCCGCGGCGGCGCGAAGCGCCACCGGCTTGATTCCGGCGGATACACAGCACAGCAAGAGGACAAAAGCAGCGCGACGCATAGAGCTCTAGTCTAAGCGGGAAACGCGCCCAGCCATAGATTCCTGCCGCCTATTTTTTGCCCTACGTCCCCGGGATTAAGGCTTACTGCGGGGTTAACGCACTCAACTTGAGCCGCTTGTGGCCCTGTGCTAGGATGGCCGCCCTTTCCACCTCCGCGCATTTGCACTGCCGGAGGACGGAGCGTAGTTTAGAGGGTCAGGCAGGCCTCAGGGTGTCTCCGGTTCTGGTCGCCAATTCGTGTATCCGAGTAAATGCGCTTCATGTGTGTGCGCAACCCTTCTCTCCCACCGGGATACGCCTTGGCACCCATCCAGCGCGGCTACACGCCGCGCCTCCCCCGCCTGGTTGGTTCTTCTGCACGCTGGTTCACACCTCCTTTCATCCAAACTTTTTAAAATTCAGAAAGCAATCCATAGGAGTCTTCCATGAAGATCTATGAGAGCAAAGATGTACGCAATATCGCCGTTGTAGGACATTCCCATGCCGGCAAGACCACCCTTGTCTCCGCCATGTTGTTTACCGGAGGCGCCACGCCGCGCCTTGGCCGCGTTGACGATGGCAGCACCATGACTGATTACGATGAAGAAGAGATTGCCCGCAAGATGACCATTAGTACCGGCGTCGCCCACCTCGAGTGGGGCGCCACCAACAAGGTCAAGATCAACATTCTCGATACCCCTGGCTTCAACATGTTCGTCCATGAAGCCAAGTCCGCCATGATCCCTGCCGAATCAGTCGTTGTCGTGGTGGATGGCGTTCACGGCGTCGAAGTCATGACGGAGAAGACCTGGGCCTACGCGGAAGAATACGAATTGCCGCGCATGATCATCGCCAGCCGCATGGATCGCGATCGCGCGGATGCTGACCGGGTTACGGAATCGATCGTGAGAGCTTTCGGCCGGCAGGTTGTCGCCGTCCACCTGCCCATCGGCGCGGAAAAGGGGCTCACTGGGGTGGTCGACCTCGTTCGCATGAAGGGTTACACCTACGAACTCGGTGGCAATGGCAAAGGCAAAGAAGTTCCCATCCCTGCCCACATGGCTGAAGCCGCCAAAAAAGGACACGAAGCCATCGTCGAACTCGTCGCTGAAGGCAATGACGAACTGATGCAGGAGTTTTTTGATACCGGCACCATCCCGGAAGAGCATCTTGTTCCTGGACTACGGGCGGCTATCGTCGCCCACAAGATCTTTCCGCTGATGTTCGCATCGGGCCTGGGTAATCTCGGCACCGATCACATCCTGAATTTCATCGCTGAATTCGCGCCGGCTCCCGTCGAGCGTCCGCCGGTTCCCGATACGCCTCTGGCCCCAGGCGAACCGACTGAGCATCACGTGACCGACGCCGAGCCCCTCACCCTTCAAGTATTCAAGACCATTTCCGATCCCTTCGCCGGGCACATTTCTTTCTTCAAAATATTTTCTGGCGTTCTGAAGAACGACGCCACCGTCCAGAACTACACGCGCGGCTTATCAGAAAAGTTCGCACACCTCGGCATCATGCAGGGCAAGACCGCGATTCCCATTCAGGAACTCCACGCCGGCGACATCGGCGCCGTCGCTAAATTAAAAGGCACCCTCACCGGCGACACTCTCGGCGACAAGGCTCATCCCGTCGCTTACGGCACCGTGAGCCTGCCCGAACCCGCCATTACCTTCGCGATTGAACCTAAGACTCGCGCTGACGAAGACAAACTCGCCAACGGGCTGCACAAGCTGATGGAAGAAGACATGATGGTCCGCTTCTTCCGTGACCCGCAGACCAAGGAATTCCTCATCGCCGGCACCGGACAGCAGCACATTGAAGTCATCGTCTCCAAGTTGAAGAAGCGTTATCACACTGAAGTCGTGCTGAAAGCGCCCAAGGTCCCGTATCGGGAGACCATTCGCGGCAAGGCCGACGTCCAGGGCCGCCACAAGAAACAATCCGGCGGGCACGGGCAATACGGTGATTGCAAGATCAAGATGGAACCCCTGCCCCGCGGCGGTGGCTTTGAGTTCGTGAATGACATCTTCGGTGGCGCCATTCCCAAAAACTACATCCCCGCCGTGGAGAAGGGCGTAGTCGAAGCGGCGGAACGCGGATTCCTTGCCGGATTCCCCGTAGTTGATTTCCGCGTCATTCTCTACGACGGCTCCTATCACGACGTCGATTCCAACGAGCTTTCATTTAAGACCGCAGGCCGCATCGCCTTCAAAAAAGCCATGGAGCAAGCCAAGCCCACGTTGCTCGAGCCCATCATGCACGTGGAGATTACCATTCCGGAAGAGTTCGCCGGCTCCATCATGGGCGACCTCAACTCCCGCCGCGGACGCATCCAGGGCATGGACAACAAAGGTAACAACACCCTGGTAAAGGCCGAGGTCCCTATGTCAGAGATGTTGACTTACGGCGTGGATCTCACGTCCATGACGCAGGGCCGCGGCAGCTTCAGCATGGAGATGGCGCACTACGATGTCGTGCCCGCGATGATCCTGGACAAGATAGTGTCGGCAGCCAAAGCCGAAAAGGGGGAACTCGTCGAGGTAGAAGACTAGTTAAGCGCAGCCGTGGCATCGGCATGCTTGCCTGTGCTGCGTGCCTCTCGTTCTGGGTTTGTTTCATGCCCGACCTAGCCCTGGGGCTGCGTGTGTTGGCCTTTATACTACAAAGTACTTGACACCCCTGTTATCCTATTCCTGCATGGATTCCTGCCGCCAACCCCGCCGTCGTTTCCGGGGGGATCCCTCTTCGATCGCGCCCACGGTCCAACCGGCCGCGGATCCGCTCGAACAACTCCGCTTCATCCGCGAGACCATGGAGTCCGCGGGTTCCTTCACCGCGGTCCCTGGACTGGGAATGATCGGCTTAGGATTGACCGCTTTCGCCGCGTCCTATGTCGCCTCACAGCAGCCCACCCCGGAAAGGTGGCTGGGGGTTTGGTTTGCCGAGGCCGCCGTCGCCATCGGACTCGCGGGCACCGCGATGCTCTATAAGGCAGAGCGAGCTCATCAATCGCTGACTTCCGGTCCGGCCAAAAAGTTTGCCTTGGGGTTTGCTCCACCCTTGCTTGTAGGCGCTTTGCTTACGTTGCTTTTTTATCGCGCTGAACTGGTGCCCGTCGTACCCGCACTGTGGCTCCTGCTCTACGGAGTCGCGGTCATCTCCGCCGGAGCGTTTTCCGTGCGCAGCGTGCCCGTGATGGGAGTTTGCTTTCTGTTACTCGGGGCGATCGCGATTTTGGTTCCGCCCGCCTGGGGAGGCTGGATGATGGCGGCTGGCTTCGGCGTCCTGCACGTCATCTTCGGCGGCATCATCGCCAAACGACACGGAGGATAAGCATGGCCAAAACCAGTCCCACCATCCACCGCGAGCTGGCTACGAAAGACACCAAGGCCAGACCGCGCAAGTCTTCCGGCCCTGAGAATTCGCTGGAACTCGATCGCATCATCCACGAGCGTTTGCGATTGGGAATCTTGAGCGCGCTTGCGGTCAACACCTCGCTTACCTTCAACGAACTGAAGAAGCTGCTTCAAACCAGCGACGGCAATCTCAGCGTGCACGCCCGCAAACTTGAAGAAGCCGAATATATCTCGTGCGAGAAAAGCTTTTCCGGACGCGTCCCCAAGACTGAATACCGGATGACCACCGCCGGCAAGAAGGCGCTGGAACGCTACCTCGATGAGATGGAAGAGTTGATCCGCAACACCCGCAAAGCCCAGCGCTGATTTTTCGTTAGGCAGTATTGGGGAGTAATTCCTTAAATTAAGTTTTTGATTTTACGGTGGAAGCGCCTGACTTCAGTCGGGTAACTTAAAAAAGTCTAGTCGCGCTTCAGCGCAGCACAGGTTTTCCGCGAAACGGGAAACCGTCCGTCATCTGACCCACCAATAAGTCCTTTGTTATCACATTGAGTGTTGATTAACTCCTTTGTTTTCACATTGGACATCCAGATTTGATGGCTAAGTGCTTTGTAATCACATTCCCACGAATTTGGGGGGAGGGGACTCCTGCTCTGAGTCGTCCAGATAGAGGGAGGAGGGGAACCCTGCTCTCCATCATCTAAGATAGTCACGCATGGCTCGGCTCGAACAATTTCAGATCTGGGCGTCCACGAAAGGGCAGTGGGGGCTAGTCGCCGCTTTCGACGACATCGACGTCGCCTCCGCAGTCTTCAAGAATCGCAGCTACCGCCAGCGCTTGATCCATGCTGTCTACGAAGACGGAAAATTAGTCCAGCAGGACGTGCTTGCCGAAGTCGGCGGCACCCGCGACGAACCATAACTTTCTCTAGATCTTTTCGCCTTTCATTTGCTGGAAAAAGATTTTCGTCATACCATCCAGTAGATTGGCTTTCACAAAAAAAATCCCCGAGAATGAACGCCTCGTCTCCGGTATCCCTGTTGACGACGACGCGTCTTATGAACTGAAGCTCCGTCCGCGCCGCCTGCAGGAATTCATCGGCCAGAACAAGGTAAAAGAAAACTTGATGGTCGCCATCGAGGCCGCAAAATCCCGCGGCGAGACTCTGGACCACGTGTTGCTTTACGGCCCGCCGGGACTGGGCAAGACCACGCTCGCCACCATCATTGCCAATGAAATGGGCGTTGATTACCAGCAGACTTCCGGCCCCGTCCTGCAGATCAAGGGTGACCTCACTGCCATTCTGACCAATGTCCGCGAGAAGCAAGTCCTGTTCTTCGACGAAGTGCACCGCTTGCAGCCCGCGCTCGAAGAGATCCTTTATTCGGCGCTGGAAGATTACAAACTCGACATCATTATCGGACAAGGCCCCTCCGCCCGCACCCACACCATGGAGATTCCTCCATTCACTTTCGTTGCGGCGACCACGCGCGCGGGATTGCTCTCAGCTCCGTTGCGCTCGCGCTTCGGCATCGTTTTGCGGTTGGAGTTTTACACGCCTGAAGACTTGAAGGTGATCCTCGAGCGCTCCGCGGAGATCCTTGGCGTCCAGATCGACGAAGAAGGTGCTCAGGAGATCGCCACCCGCTGCCGCGGAACACCGCGCATCGCGAATCGCCTCCTGCGCCGCGTTCGTGATTATGCTCAAGTCCGCGGCGCGGGCAAGATCGACCGCGCTACCGCCCAGGCTGCTCTGCAGATGCTGGAAGTCGATAAGCACGGCTTCGACGAAGTCGATCGCCGCCTCATGCTCGCCATCATCGAGAAATATCAGGGCGGCCCCGTTGGATTAAGCACGCTCGCGGCCGCACTGGCGGAAGAGGCGGACGCGATCGAAGATATTTATGAGCCGTTCTTGATCCAGATCGGATTTTTAAACCGGACCCCGCGGGGAAGAGTCGCCACCAGACTTGCTTATGACCACTTCGGCATCGTTCCCAACAGCAAGCAGAATGCGCTGTTTTGACCCCTAACCTTTTTCCGGGGCCCCGGTCTAACCCCCTCACGGTGCTGTCTAGAGCTGTGTAACCCCTGAGCGCCACCGCAGTATTCACGCAGAGGCCAACATTGCGAAGTTCCCATCCTATTATTTCCGTCCTGGCGCTGCTATGGCTGTCCCTCCCACTTTCAGCGCAAACGTCCGCTTTGAAGACCAGTGAAGCGCCTGCATCCCTCACCATCTCCAAGGACATCGTCATCCCCCGGGTTGATCACGCACCCGTGCTGGAAGATTTCATCGACATGAAGCCCGCGCCTGCATGGGAAGGGAAGCTCGCCAAGGTGGACGGCTTCATTCAGAACGCGCCCAAAGACGGTAGCCCTCCCACGGAAGCCACCCACGTCTACCTGGGCTACGACGCCAAAAATTTTTACGCCATCTTCGTGTGTTTTGATTCGCGTCCGGGGACGGTTCGCAACCGCCTGGCGCGTCGCGACACTATTAACGACGAAGATGATGAAGTCCAGATCTATCTCGACACCTTCAGCGACAAGCGCCGTGCTTACGGATTCATGATCAACCCGCGCGGCGTCCAGTTCGACTATCTCTGGACCGAAGATGGCGGCTACGACGGCTCGTTTGACACCCTTTGGCAATCCAGCGGACAGATGACTGACAAAGGCTGGATCGCGATGATGTCCGTGCCCTTCAAGAGCATGCGCTTTCCCGCGAGAGCCACCCAGAAGTGGGGCGTATTGTTGCAACGTGTGATTCCCCGGACGGGCGAGAATCTTTTTTGGCCGCCTGTCAGCACCAGCGTAAGCGGCCGGCTAAACCAAGAGGGTTCGGCGACGGGTCTCGCCAATATATCCCCGGGCCGCAATCTACAGTTCATTCCCTTTGGGGTTATGCGGAGCTTCCGCGCGCCTGACCTCCGTGACCCTGGCAATCCGAGATATTCGAGCGCAATGCTGCGGGGCGATATCGGCATGGACGTGAAGGCGGTCATCAAGGACAGCTTCGTCCTCGACGTCGCGCTCAATCCCGACTTCAGCCAAGTTGAATCCGACGAGCCTCAAGTCACAGTGAACCAACGCTTCGAGGTATTCTTCCCGGAGAAGCGTCCATTCTTCCTCGAAAACGCGAACTTTTTCGACACGCCCATCACGCTGCTGTTCACCCGCCGCATCGCCGACCCCCAGATCGGCGCGCGTCTGACCGGTAAGGTCGGGCGCTATTCCGTCGGCATTCTCTTTGCCGACGATCAATCCCCTGGCCGCCGCGTCGCGGACACCGATCCTCTCCGCAACAAGCGCGCCTACTTCGGTGTAGGCCGTGTGAACCGGGAGTTCTGGAAGCAGAGCAGCATCGGGCTGATGTATACCCACCGCGAATTCGAAAACAGTTACAACCGCGTGGGCAGCCTCGATATGCGCTTCAAGCTTGGCCAACGCGTCACGGCCATGGCGCAAGGGGTAGTAAGTCAATCGCGCTCATTGGCGGGGGCTACCAAACGGGGCCATGCCGCCGACGCTTGGGCCGAATATTGCGGCCGCTATCTCTGCGGCAATACGCTCTTTCAGGACACCAGTCCCGATTTTGAGACCCAGGCCGGTTTTTTCCGCCGTCCTGACGTCCGTCGCTTCAGCAATTTCGCTCGGTACTTGTTCCGTCCGGAAGGCAAACATCTTCTGAGCCATGGACCGAGCGCATTCCAACTTGCGCTGTGGGACTCCACCGGTCGTCGCCTGGAGAAGTTTCTGAATGTCAATTACCGCTTCAATTTCCGACGCAATAACGAAATAGGGTTCTTCACCAACGGAGGACATAACCGTCTACGCCGGATCCAGGATGGTTTTTCCGCTCTCGCCACCCCTGACCAGGATTTCCGCACCGGCAGCACCGGCTTTTTCTTTTACAGTGCTTACTTCAAGCAGCTTTCCTTCAATGGTGAGATCAGCCGCGGCACCAGCATCAACTATGTTCCCGCCAGCGGCAAGCCGCCAGTGCTCGCGGATAACGATTCTGTCTGGTTCTCGGCCACGGTGAAGCCGGTACCCCAGCTGACGGTAGACAACCGTTACATCATGAACCGCTATCGCGACCGGGTGACGGCTGAGAGTGCCTTCATCAATCACATCATCCGCTCTAAGTGGAACTATCAGTTCACGCGGCAACTGTCATTGCGCACCATCATGCAGTACACCGCGGTACTCGCCAATCCTAACCACACCACTCTCGCTACCAACAAAGGCTTCAACGGCGATGTGCTGGTGACTTGGCTGCTGCATCCGGGAACAGCGGTCTATGTCGGTTACAACAGCAATTTAGCAAACCCGGAGCCCGTCTTTAACGGTCCGGGAGCGCCGCCCAATCGCTTCGTCAACGATGGCAAACAGGTGTTCGTGAAGGTCAGCTACTTGTTCCGCTACTAGCCGCCGAGACTTTGGCCGGGTCGAATCTAGGCCTCCGAAAGATCCATACCGCCAGTGCGAGCAGCGCTGGTAAGCCCGCGATCAACGTCATCACCGCAGCGTTTTCGAGAGTCACTACGATGGTTGAATTCGCTCCACGCTCATTCCAGAACATGGCCACAGCAATCACCCAACTAGCAACGAACCAAACTCCGATGCGTAGCAGGCGTTGCATCCTTCCTTCCGGACCTGGAATGCAAGTAGCGATTCCCGCACCGGCTCCAAGTGCAAGTCCCCAAACAAGGGTGACGAGACTTTCGCCGCCGCCCTTCGACGTCAGCAACCAAACGAACCCAGCGTAGATCACCGTCCACGCAATGAATTGAGAGCGGCGGCTGCGCAGAAAGGTCATCTGGGCTGGCATTCTAGGCTGAAACTGATCATAAAAGTGCATTTTGATATGCTTGCCGCCGACTTTTATCGGAGGCAGCATGCGTTCGCTTGTCCGTCTTGCCCTTTGCGCCACCTTTGCAGCATCATTCGCGATTCCTTCGGCATTTGCCCAAGCCGCCCAGAAGACTCACAAGTTCAAGCAGGAAAAAGGCGTGCAGACGTTCGCGGTACGTGCTCCCGTGCTGACCATCAAGCCCGGCGACACGGTTGAAAGTTCAACCATTGACGGCGGTTACTACAACTTCCCCGGCGGAGCATGGCCAGGCGAAGTAGGGCCGTTCTTTGTTGAAGGCGCAACGCCGAACGACACGCTGGTAGTAAAGATCGTGCGTCTGCGGACCAACAGCGACCATGCGGTTTCCACGCACACTCCCGGTTCGCTCAGCGCGGTGGCCGCCAATGGGCAGACGAAAATGCTCAACGAGCCTATTCCGCGCCGCCGGTATGTCTGGAAGCTGCTGGAAGGAACGCGTGGCGTGCTGGAACTGCCAGACAGCAAGAAGACAGTTGAGATCCCGCTGCATCCCATGCTCGGTCGCGTGGCGGTCGCTCCCAACGGCGACGAGGCCTTTGGCGGTCTGTGGCCCGGAAATTTCGGCGGCAATATGGATGTGAGCGATGTCCGCGAAGGCGCGACGGTCTATCTACCGATCTTCCATGAAGGTGCGTACTTCTATTTCGGCGACGGTCATGCTGCCCAGGGTGATGGCGAGATCTGCGGCTCCGGCCTCGAGACCACCATGGACGTGACCCTTGAGTTCCAGTTGATCAAAGGCAAGAAGATCGCCTGGCCGCGCATTGAGAATGACGATTACATCATGACCGTCGGCAGCGTACGTCCGCTCTCGGACGCATTACGCATTGCCGCCGTGGAGATGATCGACTGGGTTTCGGCGGA
>DATLCI010000156.1:0-15335 GCA_035526435.1 Terriglobales bacterium | reverse complement strand
CCTGTTCGGTGCTCGTTGCATCTCGTGTCCGCCCGCTCTGCTGCTGCGCGAGGCCGGTCAAGACAGCCGACAGCAGGAGCGCAGCGATGATCGACGTTCGTATCATTCGACCCTCCATGGGAGCCTAATCGTAACCGGGTTACATTGCTCGCAGCAAGTTCGAACCTAGCTCGATTAGAAGGTCCGCTCGGTGGGCTGGGATCGACCTCAATGGCGGGTGGTCCACCTTTGGCTCCCATGTGGGAAACCATATCATCCCTTACCAAAATCTATAACCTGGGTGCCCCATCTTTCGCTCGCTTTTGGCGAAAGGTGGGCGGAGTCGGAGCTCTGGGAAAAGTTGGACCGAGTAAGTTCCATGATTGCGAAAGAGCGTGAAAGGTTTCGGCAGAATCCAGCTCGCGCTAGAGGTAGAAAGTAAAAGGAGCCTCTCGGCTCCTCAGATGATGGCTAGGTTATTGGTTGCGGGGGCTGGATTTGAACCAGCGACCTTTGGGTTATGAGCCCAACGAGCTACCAGACTGCTCCACCCCGCACTTCGATACTAACAATCATGTGCAGCACGGTCAAATTCGCGCTGCGCTGTGGCTCGCGTCATTTCCGCATAAAACCTCATTCCCGCATAAAAACGGATTTGTGCCAACCTCCGCAGCCCTGCGCTCCTCCAACCCTGTTGAAGGAGGTTGACCATGGGCCTATTTGGGAACAAGAAGGACGACAAACCCGACTTCTCTAATGTGGAAAGTAATAATTCCTCAACCGCGAAGCCTGATTTTTCCGATGTACAGAGTGGAAGTTCCAGCACGGCGGCATCCGGAGAGCGCTTATACATCGTGCGTAGCGGCGACAGTCTCTCCAAGATCGCCAAACACGAATACGGTGACGCGCAACAGTGGCGCCGCATCTTCGAAGCCAATAAAGACAAGATCAAAGATCCTGACCTGATCCATCCCGGCCAGGAACTCAAGATCCCTGCGTAATCCACGATGCAAAACATTTCCATACCATTGAAAGGAATCTCTATGCGAAGACTTCAATCCATCCTGCTGGCGGTATCGCTGGCTGCGTTCCTCGCCGGTTGTAATCAACAGCGCGGTAGCGAACAAAAACAATCCACTGGCCCAGACACCATCCAACAGCCCGCAGGCTCCGCAGATAAACGCGCTTCGGCTCCTGACGTTGACGATCTGGAACTCGGCCGCTCGGTAGATGCCAACAAGAAGGTGACCGATGGAGTCGATGACTTCAACCCGACCGACACCATCTATCTTTCGGTGAAGACCGATGGCGCCGCCGCCAACTCTGAGGTCAAGGTTCGCTGGACTTATCAGAATGGCCAACTGGTCAAAGAAGACAAGCGCAACATCCCCGCCGGCGGCGACGCCTGGACGGAGTTCCATATCTCCAAGCCCGGTGGTTTCCCCAAGGGAGATTACAAGGTGATCGCGTACGTGAACGGCGCGGAGAAGGGTTCCAAAACCTTTGAAGTGAAGTAACCTTCGCAGGTTACGAAAGCGCATTCCTTCCCGGAGTGCGCTTTTTTTGTCTTTGCAATCTGCTATTCTTGCGGCGCTCGACCGTTTGCGCCTGTCGGGAGGAAAAAAGTGGTCCCCGCGGGCAGCCGTTCCACCCCAGAGGAACCTCGCCCATGCGTGTCGCTCGTCATTGTTTTGTCTGGTTGTGTTGTTTCGTCTTCGCCGTTGACGCCGCTGCTCAATCGCCCGCTCAGTATCGCGGCTATTGGGTGGATACCTTCAACACTTCCATGAACAATCTGGCCCAGGTGCAGGACGTGGTGGCGCGCGCCAAGGCCTCCAACGCGAACGCCTTGTTCGCGCAGATCCGGCGCCGCGGAGACGCCTGGTATCTGGATTCGCTCGAGCCCGCCCCGTGGGATGCGACCTTCGCGCCCGGCTTTGATGCGCTCCAGACCTTGATCACCCTCGCGCATGCGGAAGGCATTGAAGTGCATGCGTATGTGATCGTGGGCGCCATTTGGAATCGTCATCCCACCATCTTGCCTATGCCCGTGCCCCAGCATATGTTCAGCCGCCATGGCTTCAATACCACTACCGGGCAGATCTACACCGGGCGCGACAACTGGCTTACCCGCACCTTGCTGCCGGATAGTACACCGGGTGCCGGCATCACCTTTCAGGGCCATCGCATCGGCAGCGATTTTTGGATCGATCTTGGACATCCCGATGCCGCCGACGAGACGGTGAACGTGCTGATGCATCTGGTGCGCAACTATGACGTCGATGGCTTGCATCTGGATCGCATCCGCTATCCCGAATTCACCGTCTCCGGTCAGACCCCATCCACCGGGGCCAACATTGGCTATAACGCGACCAACGTCGCCCGCTTCAATGCACGCTTCGGCACCACCGGGAACCCGGCACCGGGGAATCCCCAATGGATGCAATGGCGGCGCGATCAGGTCACCAACTTTGTCCGTCGCGTTTACCTGAATGCCATCGCTATCAAGCCGAACATCAAGCTCTCCGCCTCCCTTATCGCCTTCGGCGGCGTCACCAATCCCACCAATGAGAACTCCTGGAACTCCGCAGAGGCTTATTGGCGCGTCTACCAGGATTGGCGCGCTTGGACCGAAGAAGGCATCCTCGATATCGCCATTCCCATGAACTACAAGCGGGAGCACTTCACCTCCAACATCAACCTTTATACGCAGTGGAATGAGTGGACCAAGAATCACGCTTACAACCGCATGACGCTGATCGGACAAGGCGCATTCCTCAATTCCATCGAGGGAACGTTAAAGCAGGTGCGCAAGGCCTTCACCCCTTCGTCGTTGGGAAACTCCACCAGCGGAATCGTCTTCTTTTCCATGGCCACGTCGAACGTTGCGGTCACTGCCAGTTCCTCGAACATTTCCGGCACGCCGCTGACTCCGCTGCGTAGCTTTGCTGAGTTTGCTTCCGGGCTGACCACGGGAAGGTCCGTCAATGGCGCGGTCAATTATGAAGATCCCTTGTTGAATCCGGTGCCGGTATTCCAATCCACCGCCAGTATTCCTGACATGCCTTGGAAGTCCGCGCCGCGGGTGGGTCACGTAAAGGGCACGGTCCGGGACGAGAATGGCAACATCGTCGATGCCGGCTCGGTAATGCTGCAACGGATTGCCGGCGGTATAGTCACCGCCGGACGTACGTTGATCAACACCCAGAGTGATGGCAGCGGGTTCTATGGCGGCGTGGATTTGGCCCCCGGGCAATACACTTTGTCCGTGACACCCACGGCCAGGCCGGCTTTCTCCTCTGCCTGTACCTTTCAGATAAACGCCGGTCAGGTCACAGACTTCAATGTGACCATCGACGCCCAGGCGCCAACCTTGGCCGCCAGCCTTGACCAGCCCAATCTCTGGGCGCCGAACAACCAGATGGTGGACATCACCCTCAATGGCGCCGCCATGGATACCGGCACCGGGATCGCATCCGTAACCTTCGAAGTCGTGGATGAATACGGCGAGGTCCAACCGGAGATTGCCCCGGAATCCGCCACGGGCGCAGCGTCATTGACCTTTACCCGCACCTTCCGACTCTTGTCCAGCCGCTTAGGGCAGGATAAAGATGGTCGGACCTATACCATTACCATTCGCGTGACCGACGTGGCTTGCAACACCACCACGCAAACGCTGACGGTGAGAGTCGCTCACGACCGGCGCGACTCCAACTGATCGTCTGCAAGAAGTGAAGCGCACTCCTTCCCGGGGTGCGCTTTATTTTTGCGCGCGCAACCTGGGCACGGTTTGCTCTACCGCGGCGCAGAACTGGTCGATCTCTTCCACTGACGTATAAACATTCGGACAGATGCGCAATCCGTTGAAGCCCGGTCCCGCGATCGGCGTTGTCAGGATCTGGTATTTATCCAGCAACCCGCCGCCCAGCTTGCCCGCATCCACGCCTTCGAATTGCACCGTACTGAATGCGCCGGATTGGTTCGCGTCCAGCTTCGTCAGCAGGATGCATCCTGGAATGCGCCCTAGCCGCTCCGCCCAGCGTTGTTTCAAGTATCGTAGCCGCGCAAATTTACGCTCACTGCCGAGTTGCTGGTGAAATTCCAGCGCCTGCAGGATCCCGTTATGCAGTGCCGCCGGATGCGTCCCGATCTCTTCAAACTTGCGGATGTCTTTGTCTTGGGAGGGCGCCGCGGCCATCAGCGGCCACGTTTTTTCGATCCGGTCTTTGCGCACATACAGCAGCCCCGTCCCCACCGGTGCGGACAGCCACTTATGCAAACTCGCGCCGTAGTAGTCGCAATCAAAGTCGGTGAAGTGGAACGGCACATGCGCGAAGGCGTGCGCTCCATCCACAATGCTGATGATCCCGCGCCGTCGCGCCAGTTCGCACAGTTCTTTTACCGGGAAGATCTGACCGGTCATAAAAATCACTTGGGAAAAGTGGAGGACCCGCGTGCGCGGAGTGATCGCCTTTGCGAAAAGCTCGACTAGGTCGCTGGGCGATTGCACTGGAGCCTGGTAATCCAGTTGGCGCAAGACGATGCCGTCGCGGCGCGCGCGCTGCTCCCAGGTAGTGATCATTCGCGGGTAATCCTGGCTTGTGGTCAGCACCTCGTCGCCCGGTTGCAAGTCGATGCCGAACTGCGCATTTTCCAGCGACTCGCTCGCGTTGCGGGTGATGGCGATGCATCCCGGATCAGCGCTCCACATCTCCGCCAGCTTCTTGCGCACATCTTCGATCTTCGGCTCCAGCTCCCGCCACATCCGATACGAAGGCGAATAGTTGCTGTAGCGGATGGCCTCGATCTCCGCGTCCAGCACCACCGTCGGCGCCGGCGCCACGCCGCCATTATTCAGGTTGATGATCTTTGGGTCGCGCACATACGCGGCACGCACCTGCCGCCAAAAATCCTCGTCGCTCGCCACCTGCTGCGGTAGTGCGTGCGCATAACTGCGGTTGAGCGCGGCAGTGATAGCCAATGCCTGGCCACCTAAAAGAAACTCGCGGCGGTTCCACGATGAAGAATTCATGGCCGTGAGCATAGAACGCCTGCCTGAAACCGGCAACCTAAACCGGCAACCTGGCTGCCGTCTCCCGCCGGACACGACTGTGTCTTCACAACAACAATTTCCCCTGCACGCCCTGCGCTAACACCTTTGTTTTCAGAGTCCCACCATGTGGCCGACCACCTGCATTTACGCAGGGCGTTGAAAGCAACATCGGAGGTTGGCGATGCGGCGGCTCGTGGCAAACTCAAAACAGATCAGTAACGCGATAGTTCTCGCACTCCTTCTCAGCACCCCGGCCTTCGCTCAGCAAGTTCCTGCGGGGGGCGGTCAGCCTATCCGCCGGATCATCGTCAGCATTCCCGACCGCAAGCTGGCGCTCGTCGAAGATGGACGCACTCTCAAACTTTATTCCGTCGCCGTGGGCGCAGTTGAATCGCCGAGTCCAGAGGGCGAATTCAAAGTCGTCAACCGCGTGGCGAACCCCACCTACTACAAGCCCGGCACGGTCATCGAGCCGGGCAAGGACAATCCTCTCGGCACTCGCTGGATCGGACTCAACCTCAAGGGATACGGCATTCATGGCACCAACGTGCCTTCGTCCATCGGCAAAGCCGCCTCCCATGGCTGCATTCGGATGCGCCAAAGCGATCTGGAAGAACTATTCACGCTGTTGCGTGAAGGCGACATCGTCCACATCCGTGCTGACCGCGATGAAGAACTCGTCAAAGTGATGTCGCCCGAACCGGTGATCACCGCCACTGTCACTGCGGAGACCACCATCGCCGCCGACTCCGACGACGCCAAGAATTAGTTTGAAAGGACCACCACCATGCTCGCACTGAAGTACTTGCTCATCCTTAGCGGCATCAGTCTCATCGCGATCGCCGTCGCGTACGTGATCTTCAACCTGCATCAACTTCGCGATTACCGCCGCCGTCTGGCGGCAGTCGCTCCGGAGACGCCCTTCCATCTTCCCGAGCCCCTGCTGGATTGGTCTCGCCCCCGCGTTATGGCCATCGTCGCGGTCATCGTGTTGCTCATTGCGCCCACCATTCATGTTGTCCCCAGCGGCATGGGCGGCGTCCGCGTCAGCCAGATCTCCGGCACGTGTCCCGGGCCGCTCTACCCCGGCGTCCATTTCACCAAGCCGTTGATCGAGACGGTCGTGCTCTACGACATGCGCGACCAGGTCTTGACCACCTCCTCCAGCCGCGAGACCGCCAAAGCTCCCGTGGACTCCAAGTCCGTGCGCGCCAAAGAAGAGCAGGGCGAAGTCTTCATCGTGCAAGCGCGTGAAGGTTTGCCCATCGGTTTGGCTATCTCGGTGCGCTATCGTCTGGATCCCAGGCGTCTCGACTACATCCACGCCAACCTGCCGCAGCCGGTGGAAAAAGAGATTGTTCCGCCGGTCGTCGCCAGCGTCTTTCGTGAGATCACTCCCAACTTCACCATGCGCGAGCTTTTTTCCAGCCGCCGCGAAGAGATCCGCCGTACCGCCGCCGAGCGGATCACCGCCAAGCTCGCGACCGATGGCGTCATCGTGAAGGAGGTGATGTTGCGTGACATACAACTTCCCGCCGAGTTCGCTAAGGGGCTGGAAGGCCTTCTGCTCAAGGAGCAGGAGAATGAAGGCCTCCGTTTTGTCACCGAGATGAAAGAGAAGCAGGTCCGCATCGCCGAGCTTGAAGCTGAGGCCCAGCAGAAGCGGGAAGTGAAACGAGCGGAAGGCGAAGCCCGCGTGCGTGTACTACTGGCTAAAGGTGAATCTGACGCCATGCAATACACGCTGCCGTTAAAAGAAAAACAGATCCAGCAATCGCGGCTCGAAGCCGAAGCCCGCAAAGAGACTACCGTGATGAATGCCGAAGCCATGGGACGCGCCAAGGTCATCGACAGCAAGGCCGAGATGGAGCGCCGCAACCTTTTGGCGGACGCCGAAGCCAAACGCATCCGCGTCATCGCCTCGGCGGACAGCGAGCGCATGCAATCCGAGGCGGTCCTGCTCAAGCAGAATCCGCTGCTCATCAACAAGATCATCGCGGAGCGCTTGTCAGACAAGCTCCAGATGGTCATGGTTCCGTCGAACGGCAAGTTTTTCTTCAACGACGTGTTGAAGGGAAATCTTGAGAACAACATGGCCGCCCAGGCGGAAGATGCTGAAGCCGACGATGAAGGCAACGGCAACGGAAAGATGGCGCGTCAATCTAACCGGCCGGGAGGCCGCCGCTAAGTTCTGCCGGCAATCCACCCGGGCACGCGACTTCCGCCGAAGTCAGCGTGCCCGGCGCCGGCGGTCAAGGAAATCAGCATGAGGTATACTTCGCTTCTTCATCCCATGTTTCTCCAGTCGAGGTTTCTTCCGTCGGTCCGCAGGCTCGCTGCTACTGTCTTCATGCTGCTGTCGGTCGGCGGTTCCGCAGACGCTCAATCGTCGCCGGCGCCAGATTCACCTTGGAGCAGACCCGCGCATGATCTCCTCACGAAGGCGCTCGACAAAGCCGGCTCCCCTTCGACCGTAACTATTGACGTCGAGAATCGCTCGGCGCTCTCCTCCAGCGATCTGCAGAGTATCCGCCAGGCCTTCGACAACGAACTGCGGGCGGCCAAGGTCAAAGTCGTCCGCATGGAATCTGCGCTCTCGGAGATGAAGTTCATTCTCTCGCGCAACGCCCGCGGACTCCTCTGGATCGCGCAAGTGAAGCAGGGAACCAGCGAGCAGGTCAGCATGTTGGAATTTGTGGATCCCTCGAATGCCAGGTCTGCCTCGCCCGCTTTGTTCCAGTTGCAACGCTCGCTGCTTCTCAGTCGCACCTCACCCATGCTCGACGTGGCGGTTGGCGACAACTATCTCTTAGTCCTCGGCAGCGAGCAGCTCTCGCTCTACCCCCGCGACAGCCCCGGCGCCTCTCCCATGGCGTCCGTCTTCATCTCGCATCTGAACATTTGGCCGCGCGATCTTCGCGGAAGACTCTTTACCTCCGGCGATACCTTCGCCGCCTATCTCCCCGGAGTGCGTTGCCGGGGAACCGTCCGGCCGGCGCTGATGGCGCAATGCTCTGAGAGTGACGACCCCTGGCCACTGCTCCCCGGTGATCCGTCGGCGTCCGCATTTTTCAGTAGCGGGCGTAATCATTACTCCGGCGTGCTGGCCGGTAATCTTTCCGCGGCGAGCGTTCCTGCGTTTTTCTCGGCGACCCGCCTCGGTGACTCCGACGGCGCCGTCTGGCTCTTTGCCGGGACTGACGGCTTTACCCGCCTATATATAAGGATAGAAAAATCTCCCCAACCGGTCCGCACGGTGGCTTCCCTGGGCAGCGATATGGCCGCCTTGCAAACCAACTGCGGATCTCGCTGGCAGCTTCTGGTTACGGGCGATGGCGACGAGTCCTCGCCGGACACCTTGCAAGCCTTTGAGATCGCCTCTGAGATTAAAGACCGCGCCGCCGCCGTCGTGAGTGACAAGCTCAGCTTTTCCGGCCCCGTGACCGCACTTTGGAGCGCCCCGGATCCTAGTCGCGCTATCGCCATCACCCGCAATCCCGGAAAGGACACATATGAAGCGCACAGCGTTTCGCTTACTTGCGGCCGCTAGCCTCTGGCTGGTCGCATTAGGTGCGGCCTCGGCCGAAGAACGCCCGCGCTACGGCGGAACCCTGCGGGTGCAAATGAAAGAGGCCGTTCTCTCATTCGATCCGACGGACGATAAAGAGTTGACCGCCGCGCGTACCCGCCTCGCCTTCCTCATCTTCGATCGTCTTACGCAGATTGATGATCAAGGCCGCGTCCGTCCGCAGCTTGCCTGGTCTTGGACCTCAGACGCGGAACACAAGACTTGGCGCTTCACCTTGCGCTCCGGTGTCCTCTTTCATGACGGCACTCAACTGAGCGGAGCTCACGTGGTCGGACACTTCGCCCGCGCCAACGATCCGCGCTGGCAGGTGCGGCTGGGGAATGGCCCCCAAGTCGTGGTCTTTGAATGTGCTAATCCCATTTACGATCTGCCTGCGATACTTGCCAGTCCCCGCTATTCAGTCGTCCTGCATGCGGAGAAACCAGAAGGCACCGGCCCTTTCCGCGTCGAGTCGTGGCAGCCGGGACGCCAGCTTTTACTCGCCGCCAATCTCGATTACTTTGAAGGCCGTCCCTATCTCGATGCCGTTGATATCCAAATGGGCAACTCGTTGCGCGATCAAGTGATCGACGCCCGGCTCGATCGCGATGAGCTGTTAGAAGTCGACATCGAACAGGCATTGCGACTGCAGTCGGCGCGGCAGCGTGTGGACACCTCATCTCCATCGCGACTGCTGGCCCTTGTTTTTCGCACTCAGAATCCGGCCCTCAGGGAATTGCTGGCCCGCTCCATAGATCGCAACGCCATCCATGCCGCCATTCTGAAAAAATCCGGCTCGCCCGCCGTCAGCTTGCTGCCGCAGTGGCTGACCGGATACGCAGTCTTGATGAATGACGTCCCGGACCCGGCGCGCCTCCAGAAACTGCGCTCCGACCTCAGCAAAGCCGCACCCCTCTACCTCGCATTTGACCCATCGGATCCGTTGAATAAAGCGATCGCCGACCGCATCGCCGTGAACGCCCGCGACGTGGGCCTTACTGTTCAGGTCTTCGGTGAAAAGAACCTGAGCGCTTCCTCCCGGGCCGACGCGCTCCTCTTCACCTTTCCCGCGCCTTCAGCGAACTCCACTCAGGCCCTCATCGAATTAGCGGAAGCCGCGCAGGTTGATCAGAATGATGTTTTGTCTGCCGGGTCGCCGGAGGACTTGTTCGTCGCGGAAGATTCACTGCTCGGCGCGTACCGGGTCGCCCCTATCGCGCACCTTCCTGTGACTGTTTGGCTTTCAACCCGCATACGGAATTGGAAAACGCTTCCCGAAGGCCGCTGGCGGCTGGAACAAGTTTGGCTGGATTCCGTCAAATAGAAGATGAGCTTCCGTCTTAAAGTCTTGCTGGTGGTCCTGTTCTCGGTGGGACTTTCTATCGTGCTCGTGGCGTGGCAGATCTCGGCCAGCGCGCGCAACTCGTTCGATCGCCTGGACGCCGAACGCACCGCCGCTTTGGTCGCGCAGTTTCAAAAAGAGATGCAGCGCCAGGACACCGAGATTGAAAAACAACTCTCGCAGATCGCTGCCGCCGAAGCAGTGCTCAAGGTCGGACTGGAGAACAGTCACGGCCAGCCGGACTTTTCGCCCTATGCCAACACCGCGCAGGAATTGGCGGCAGCTCATTCGCTCGACTTGCTGCAAGTGATCTCCGCCGATGGCACGATCATTTCCTCCGCGCAGTGGCCGGCGCGCTTTGGCTATAAGGACGCTGCCATCATCGGTAATCCTCTTCCATCCGCAGGATTCCTGAAACAAGAAGAACTTCCGGAAGGCAGAGCGCTGGCGCTGGTGCGGGTCCACCCGTTGCAGGTCCGCGAAAAGCCACTGTTTCTCGTTGCCGGTCAGATTCTGGATGAAGATTTCTTGCGGGCACTGGTGCTTCCAGCCGGTACGCGCGTATGGATCTATCGTCCGCAAGGGAAGGACTCTTCTTCGGGTGATCTGATCGCCGCTACGGCTTTGCCCGATCCAGGCAAGATCTCCGCATTTGCTCAGCGTATGCAGTTGGCCTACCTGGGCCACCAGTCGGCGCGGCAATTTGAGATCGTGCATTGGACGAACGATCCCGCCGACGATGAAACCATTTCCTCCGTCCCGCTTACCGGACGAAACGGTTCACTCGAAGCCATCCTCCTGATCGGCGCTACTCATCGCGCCCGCGTGGAGATGTCGCGCAACATTCGCAATGCAGCCTTTCTCATTGGCGGCATCGTCATGCTGGTCGGCCTCGTGCTGGCGGCATTGATCGCGCGCCGCGTCACCCGGCCAGTGGAAGACTTGGCTTTGGCCGCAGACCGCGTGGCTTCCGGCGATTGGCACACCGCAGTCAGGGTCGAGGGCACGGACGAGATCGCGCGCTTGGCCCAAGCTTTTAATCATATGACCCATGAATTGCTGGCTCAGCGCGAACGCCTGGTTCAGACCGAACGCGTGGCCGCTTGGCGGGAACTCGCCCGCCGCCTAGCCCATGAATTGAAGAATCCATTATTTCCTCTGCAGATCACGGTGGAGAACCTGTTGCGCGCCCGCCAACACTCGCCTCAGGAATTCGAGGAGGTCTTCCGCGAGAGTACCACCACCTTGCTGGCTGAAATCTCCAACTTGAAAGCCATCATCGGACGCTTCAGCGATTTCTCCAAGATGCCCACACCGCAGCTTGCTGAAGTGCAGGTGAATGACATTGTGAAAGATGTTGGCCAGCTCTTCGCCGCGCACTTTACGCGCTCAGAAGGCCAACCGGTGGAAGCCCGGTACCAGCTCTCCACCGATCTTCCGGTGATCGCGGCCGATTCCGTCCTGCTGCGCCGCGCTATTGAGAACTTGGTGCTGAACGCACTCGATGCCATGCCCCACGGCGGCACTCTGACCTTCCGCAGTGCCACGGAAGGGGACCACATCTTGCTCGAGATCACTGACTCCGGCGCCGGACTCACCGCGGAAGAGTGTGAGCGCCTCTTCACTCCTTATTACACTACCAAGCAATTCGGTACCGGCTTAGGACTTGCCATTGTGCAATCGGTGGTCAGCGACCATAACGGACGCATCTGGGTCACCTCGCAAAAGGGAAAGGGCAGCACCTTCCACGTCGAACTGCCCACTCACGCCAAAGCCGTAGCGGCCAGTGATACGATGCCAGCCAGGACCTCTTAACCAACTTTATGGCCGCGAAAGCTCGACTGCTGATCATCGACGACGATCCCAACACCCTGGCCTCACTCTCCCGCGCCTTTCGTCTGGCCGGACACGAAGCCACCGTCTGCGATGACCCCACGAAGGCCCTAAGTCTTGCCGGCAATCAGGAATTCGATCTGATTTTTTCAGACGTTGTCATGCCGGGCAAAGACGGTCTCACCCTGCTGGAAGAACTGAGAAAAAATGGAATCACTACCCCCGTCGTCATGATGTCGGGGCAGGCGCACATCGAGATGGCGGTAAAAGCTACCCGCCTGGGCGCCTTGGATTTCCTGGAAAAACCCATCTCCAGCGAGAAACTCCTGCTGACAGTCGAAAACGTTCTGAAGCTGAACCGCTTGCAGCGTGAGAATAAGAACCTGCGTGAGCGCATCGGCGGCCAGGAGCTCGTCTTCGCCGGCGATACCATGCGCAAAGTCATGGCTCAGCTTGATCGTGTCGCCTCCAGTGAGAGCCGTGTATGCATCCTGGGCGAGACCGGTACCGGCAAGGAACTGGTCGCCCGCAAGCTCCATGCGAAGAGTCCGCGCGCGGATGGCAGCTTTGTCACCTTGAATTGCGCTGCCGTACCCGCGGAGTTGATCGAATCTGAACTCTTCGGCCATGAGAAAGGTTCATTCACCGGCGCCGTGGGCCGCCATATTGGCAAGTTCGAGCAGGCGCACGAAGGCACGCTCTTTCTCGATGAGATCGGCGACATGCCTTTGCCCATGCAAGCCAAGCTGCTTCGCGTGCTGGAGCAGAGTGAGGTGGAGCGAATCGGCTCCGACAAACCGGTGAAGGTCAGCGTCCGCGTGATCGTGGCCACCCATCGCAATCTGGAACAACTGGTGAAGCAAGGCAGTTTTCGTCAAGATCTCTTTCACCGCATCTACGTTTTCCCTCTGGTGCTTCCGCCGCTGCGCGAGCGTGAAGAAGATATTCCCGCGCTCATCCAACACTTCGCCCGGCAGATCGCCCAGCAGAATGGCTGGAAGCCCGCGGTTTTCGACGATGCCGCCATCGCGCATTTGCAGGAATACCCCTGGCCGGGAAACGTCCGGGAGTTGCGCAATGTCGTCGAGCGGTTGCTGCTCTTATCAAGCGAAGACCGTGTGACCAGTGATTCCGTCGCTCAGGCCTTACCTGGGCCAGACGGAGCGTCATCAGGAGCCGGGCACTCAACCGGGAATCTCCCCGACCGGGTCTCCGATTTCGAGCGCTCGGTCATCGTCGCCGAGATCAAGAAGCATGCCGGACACGTTACCAACACCGCGAAGGCGCTCGGCCTCGAGCGCAGCCATCTTTACAAGAAATGCGAGCAGTTGGGGATCGACCTGGCTGCGTTGCGCAAAGCCGAGTGAGTGCTCCCATGGCGGCCTTCTACTTTGTCCTGCACGCGCTGGCATTCGCGTTTGCTACCGTCTGCGCCTTTACTGACATCTTTCTCCGCTGGATCGCCGCCGGCGGAAGGCTTTCGCTGCTCCAGCGCGCCGAGTGGCTGCATCGCTGGTGCATCTTCGCCCTGCGCATGCTCGGAGTCCGTTATGAAGTAGTGGGCGACATTCCGGCGGCGGGCCTGATCGTCTCCAACCATCTCAGCTATCTCGACATCATGGTGTTCAGCGCGGTCGCGCCCATGCTTTTTGTATCGAAGAAGGAAGTCCGCGATTGGCCCATTATGGGATTGCTTGCCCATCTGGCCGGCAGCCGCTTTCTCGACCGCAGTCGCTCCGCTGACGCCCATCGAGTGCAGAACGAAGTCCAAGCCGCGCTCGACGAAGGCTGCCGCGTCCTGGTTTTTCCTGAAGGCACCAGCACCGATGGCAACTCCATCCTGCCGTTCAAGGCCGCGATGTTTGAGTCGGCCGTCGGACGTCACGACATCACCGTCGCGCATCTTGCTTATTCCGTCAGCGCGGGCTCCGTCTCTGACGACGTTTGCTTCTGGGGCGAAATGGCTTTTCTCCCGCACTTGGTCCGCATCTTGTCCAAGCGATGGATCGAGGCGCGCATTCAGTTTGGCCAGCCCGCTCGCTTTGCCGACCGCAAGCAGGCCGCGATTGAGACCAACCGCCTGGTCACCGCGCTGCGCGGATCATAGCGCCCACAGTTGCGCTTCTTCGTGCGTCGAATGTAGTGTAAGTCTCTGCCTATGCTCTACGCTGGCACCTCCGGATGGTCTTACCCCACGTGGAAGCCGCAGTTCTATCCGGCGAAGCTCGCCGCCGCCAAGTTCCTGCAGTACTACGGCACGCGACTCAACAGCGTGGAGGTGAACTACACCTTCCGCCATTTTGCTTCGGAGAAATCGCAGCTCGCCTGGTGCGCGGCCACTCCGCCTGAATTCCGGTTCTCCGTGAAGGCGCATCAGACCATCACTCACATCAAGCGTTTGAAAGACGCCGCCGAAGACGCCCGCTCGTTCCTCGCTTCGTTGCAACCGCTCGCGGGAGCAGGGAAGCTCGGCTTCGTCCTCTTCCAGATGCCGCCCTTCGTCAAAGCCGACGTCGCTTTGCTCAAAGACTTCCTCTCCGGCCTCCCCGCCGGGCGCTTCGCCTTCGAATTCCGCCACGCCAGTTGGTTCACGGACGAGACTTACGCCGCGCTCCGGGGCAAGAACGCGGCTATCTGCGTCGCGGAAAGCGAGAAGCTGGAGACGCCCGACGTCGTCACCGCTGACTTCGCCTACTATCGCTTGCGCAAGGGCATCTACTCGCCTGAAGAGCGCGCCGAATTCGCGCGCCGCGTGGAAGCGCACACCCAAGCCCAGCGCGACGTCTTCATCTACTTCAAGCATGAAGACTCGCCGGATGGCGCTCTCTACGCCGAAGAGCTGCTGGCGAGATTCGGGGCCCGGCCAATCGCTTCCAACAAGCCGCCTATCGCTTAGCGCCCGCGCCGGCGTCAGCAAGCATCTTCTCCAGCTTTACGATCGCCGGCTCGAGCTTTTGCGGATTATTCAAGACCGGAGCGAACAGGTCGCCGAGCCGCGCAAACCGGTCCACTGCATTGCGGATGTTGAACTGTGCCGGCATAAGTCCGCGGGTGACTTCGTTCCAGCGCAGTGGCGTGGCCACGGGCGCGCCCGGATAGGCCCGCAAGACGTATGGCGCAGAGATAGTGGACCCTTCGCGGATCTGCATGTAGTCGAAGTAGACTTTGCCTTTTTCGCGCTGTGCCACCGACCGCGGCGTGGTGAACAAGTCCGGACGCTCTGCCGCCACCATCCGCGCCACGATCTCGGCAAACCCCCGCACCTGGTCGTAGTCGTATTGCGGATGCAGCGGCACGTAGATGTGCATGCCATCGCCGCCCGTAGTCTTCGCGTAACCTTCAAGTCCCAGCTGCTCCAGCCGGCTGCGCACGAGCTGCGCCGCCTCCACAATGCGATCGTATCCGCAGTGATATGGATCCAAGTCGATCAGCATGAAGTCCGGATACTCGAGCGACTCGGCTCCGTTCGCCGTTATTCGCGACATCCAGGGATTCTGATCGATGCAGGCGAGGTTCGCCAGGTACAACAGCGCGGCCCGATCATCCGCAACTACGTAGTG
>DATLCI010000142.1:0-13086 GCA_035526435.1 Terriglobales bacterium | reverse complement strand
GATATCGATTTACGCATGTTCGGTGGCTCCGCATTGACTGCGGACATTGACGTACCTAAGGACCGGTCGTCTGCCGAGATGCAGCAGGCCATCCCCGTAACCTACGTTCCGGCGCGTAACACGATCTTTCTATCGTTCGCGCTGGCTTGGGCTGAGGTTCTGGAGGCTTCCGACATCTTTATCGGCGTGAATGCGATCGACTACAGCGGCTATCCGGATTGTCGGAGGGAATACATCGAGGCCTACGAACGGATGGCGAACCTTGCCACCAAAGCCGCGGTTGAAGGCAAGCAGCGCATCAAGATACATACTCCACTGCTGCAGATGTCAAAAGCTGAGATCATCCGGACCGGGTTAAGTCTCGGGCTCGACTACTCCATGACTCTGAGTTGTTATGACCCATCCGCGGCCGGTGAAGCCTGCGGGCGCTGCGACGCTTGTCTTTTGCGGCTCAAAGGCTTCGCGCAGAACAATATTCCTGATCCCGCTGTCTATCAGGGTGCCGGCTAGGCTTACATCTCACCAGCGGCCCTCGCCATCTCAGAAGCTGAAGTCAACTGGTTGCATGGGCCCCAAAGTAACTTATCCTATCTTGATGGTTTGCCTGCTCGCCGTATGCACGGCTGGGGCGCAGGATCATAATGGCTCGAAACTTCCCGGTGATTTCCATACTCGCGATGATGGCGCCCGCCAACTGTATTCGGTCTCGGCTTTCGCGCACGGACATCGGCATGGCTACGAAGAAGGCTATTGGACGGCCGACATAGAGATCCATGTGGGCCACTTGCGCCGAGAGCTGCGCGACAAAGACGTTCCCAAGCCCAAGGATTACAAGACTATCTACGGCGACAAGACGATCTTCCGCCAAGGCTTCATCTATGGCTTCGTGGCAGGTTATCGGGACAGCTTCGCAGAACGCAGCTTCCGCCTTCCGGATTGGTCTTTGGACCTTCCGCCTTTTGGTTGGATGGCCACCATTGCCAGGCTGCCTCAGGCGGAGGGCGCATCCCCGTTAGACGCCAAAGTGCGCGCCGGATTCGAACAGGGGATCGCTGAAGGTTACAAGTCAGGACTCTCCGCCCTAGTGGAAAGCGTGCAACCTGCCGCATTGGCTACCGAGGCCGCGAGCATATGCAAGGCGCAGCCTCAGGCAAAGGTTGACCGTGATGGTTTTTGCGACGGATTCAGTCAGGGCTTTTTACTTGGAGTGAATGACAGCCCCGGCCCGGCGAAACCAGACCAGCCCGCCTTGGCGAAGAATCAGCCCACCCCGCAGTAGGACATGTCCCTTAGTACACCCCCTCAGGTACTTTGGCCTCTATCCCCATTGGCCGGTTTCGGATACGCTTGTGCAGTTCATGGAGCGCCAAGCACCTATGAAACCAGCTACCGCCAAGAAGCCCAAGACCGTCATTGCCGTTGTGGAAAGCGATCCCCTGCGTTTCATTGGATTGCGTTCGCTGTTCGACACCGAGACTGACCTCGAGCTCGTCTCTTACTCATTGGCTGAGATCGGCGCCCGCACGGACGTGGATATGGTCCTGCTCGGAAGCCGCAACGGACACAATCTGTTCGACACTATGGCGGGCATGAAGGCCACGCGGCCGGATCTGCGGATCATCGTCACCGGCAGCGGCGCGGACGACGAGACGATCCTCAAAGCGGTCGCCGCCGGCGCCAAGGGCTATGTGGATGAAGCTGCCAGTCCGCAGGAATTCATTCAGGCCATCCGCATCGTGAACCAAGGCTCAGTGTGGGCTCCTCGCCGGGTGCTTTCCACTTTCATTGAACGTGTGACCGCTTCCCCCGGCCGGATATTCCCGGCAGGCCGCGTTACTTTTACTGACCGTGAGAAGGAAGTTTTGGAGCTGCTGGTCGCGGGACGCTCCAACAAAGAGATCGGGTCGGTGCTGGGCATCGAAGAGCGCACCGTGAAAGCGCACGTCGCCAAGCTGATGCGCAAGGTAGGCGTCCAGAACCGCATCGCGCTGTCCGTTCATGCCATCACCCATTCACTGGTGATTTCCACGAAGTAGTGGCCGTTCGGACACTGTACTGAATCCGAACTAGACCCCTACTTCGGTCATCTTGCGGCTCGGCGGTTCCCACCCCATACTCGCTTCACCTACCACAGAACCTGGGAGACGGGGCTGGATCGGAACGAGGGTCGCCGGTCCGGCCCCAATTTTTTGCTTCCTTCCCACTTTTTTTGCTTCCTTCAATGCTTGTGCGTGTGGGTGTGCGGCTTGGATTCGTCCACCGTGGCCCCCGCCTTTACCGCTTCATGCTTCTCGGATTCTTCCTTGAAAACATCCGGGACGCCCAAGCTGCCTTTGGCGGGCAGATGCCGCATGAAGTGGACGATCTTCCACATCTCGTCGTCGGAAAGAATGTTTTTCCACCCCGGCATTCCCGAAGGCTCGATGCCGTTCTCGATGATCCATTTCAATTGGCCGTCTGAATACCCCTGCACGTCAGTGCTCTTCAGGTCCGCCACCGGCGGCGACATCCTGGTAGCAAAGGGTACGCCTGTATTTTGCCCGTCAAGGCCGTGGCAGACCTGGCAGTGATGGCCAAAGTGTGCCTGGCCCTCCTGGAAGACTTCCGGCGTATAGGTGATAGCATTCTTCCAATCTTTTCCCCCGATCGTCACATTCTGTTTCACCGATGTCATCACCGAACTTTGCACCTTGCCCGGCTCCGAGGCTTTGCATCCGACAAAAACAACTAGTCCCATGAGAAACAGCAGTCTCGCACAACGCATAAATTCCTCCGACTAGTCAGATTTTACCGCGCCCGATTTCGGCCTGCTCGTCCCGCGCTGATTGACACCTGTTTTTGAGCGATGCTACCGTCGAAGCCACTTCATGCGTGAAAGACTGGAATACCTTCCGCTGTGGCTGCTGGTGCGGATGATCGGGGCGCTACCTCGGCCACTGGCCCGGGCGGTGGGTATTGGGTTGGCGCGCGCCGTTTCATTCGTTCACGCCAAGCTACGCCGCGTCGGCATGCGGAATCTCGAGATCGCGTTTCCGGAGAAGACCCGCCGAGAGCGTTCCGCTTTGCTGCGCCAGCTTTTTATCGGACTTGGCCGCCAGTTGGCGGAGTTCTGTCTGTTTCCGCGCTACACCCGCGAGAACGTTGCTACCGTCGCGATCTACGAAGGCTTTGAGAATTTTGAGAGCGTCCGCGGACGAGGGAAGGGCGTCCTCATCCTTACCGGACATTTTGGCGGGTGGGAGGTGGGCTCCTTCGCGCATTCGCTTTACGGCCACCCCATGAAGATCGTGGTGCGCGACCTGGACAACCGTTTAGTGGATGGCCTGGTAAAGCGTTATCGCACGTTGCATGGGAATGAGACTATCGACAACCGGGAGTTCGCCCGCGGCCTGCTGGCTTCCATGCGCGCGGGCGAGACCGTGGGCATCCTGATGGACACCAATATGACGCCGCCGCAGGGGATATTTGTTCCGTACTTTGGCGTGCCGGCCTGCACCGCGAGCGGCTTAGCGCGCATGGCCTTGAAGACCGGCGCGGCCGTGGTGCCGGGCTTCACTTTGTGGGACGGCCAACTGGGAAAGTACAAAGTTGTATTCGAGCCTGCTCTCGAACTAGTACAGACGGGCGACACGGAAGCCGACGTGGTTGCGAATACTGCTCTGTTTAATCTCGCGTTGGAGAAACAGGCGCGAAAACATCCCGGCCAGTGGTTGTGGGTGCACCGTCGCTGGAAGACGCGTCCTCCGGGCGAACCTTCTCTGTATTGAGGGTCATGCCATACAATCCAGCCATGAGACACACCCTGCGGGAGATCGCGAACCACATTGGCGCCGAGCTTGCCGGTGATGATGCGAGCGTGGAGATCAGCGGTGTCGCCAGTCTTGGAACCGCGGCGGGGAAGCACCTTGTCTTTATTGAAGACGCCAAACTTCTGGCGCAAGCCTTAGCGAGTAAGGCCGGGGCCATCATCGTCCCCGTCTCTGTAGAGGTCAACGGGGCGGCCAAGCCATTGCTGCGGGCAAAATCGCCTCGCCTCGCATTTGCGCGCGCGGCCGCATTGCTGGCCGAACCTCCGGAACATCAGCTCGGAGTGCATCCCAGCGCCGTAGTGCATAAGGATGCCAAGCTCGGCCTGGGCGTGTCGGTCGGGCCGCACGCGGTAGTGCAGCGAGCCGCCAACATTGGCGCGCGTTCGCGGGTCGGCGCCAATGCGAGCATCGGAGCAGGCGTCTCTTTAGGAAGCCAGTGTGAGATCGCCCCCAACGTCACTATCTATTCCGGGACCAAGCTCGGCGACCGGGTGGTCGTGCATGCGGGAGTGGTACTTGGCAGCGACGGCTTCGGTTTCGTCCGCGACGAGCAAGGCAAGTATGAAAAGTTTCCTCAGATAGGCACGTTGGTCATCGGTAACGATGTGGAGATTGGCGCCAACTGCACCATTGACCGTGGCGCCCTGGAGTCAACCGTCATCGGCAACGGTACGAAGCTCGACAACCAAGTCCACATCGGTCACAACGTCCGCATCGGCGACAACGTCGTCATCGCGGCGCAGACGGGTATCTCCGGCAGCACGGTCATTGGCAACAATGTCATTGTTGGCGGGCAAGTCGGCATCGGCGACCACGTCATAATCGAGGATGGAGTCATCCTCGGCTCCGGCAGCGGAGTCCTCACGGGCAAGATCGTGCGCGGGGCCGGCGTGGTGCACTGGGGGATTCCGGCTAAGCCACTGAAGCAGCATCTCAAAGAACTGGCGACGATCTCCCGGCTCGCGCAGAAGTCTTCTGACAAAAAGCAGAAAGATTAAGCGCTATGGCCCTGGTCGTCATCGGCGGACACTCCCGCAACGTCGGCAAGACTAGCGTGGTGGCCGGCATCATTGCCGCCATCCCCGAAGCGGATTGGACTGCCGCCAAGATCACCCAGTTCGGGCACGGTGTTTGCTCCGTCACCACCGCGCCTTGCGACTGCGCGTTGAACGAACGCGAACATAGCTGGTCGATCGACGAAGAGTTCGACCGCTCCGGCACCTCCGATACCTCGCGCTTCCTCGTCGCCGGAGCCAGGCGGTCCCTGTGGGTGCGTACAAAGCAGGGCATGCTGGCGGAAGCTATGCCCGCACTGCGTGAGCAGTTGCAAGGCGCGCAAAACATCATCCTTGAATCTAATAGTGTGCTGCGATTTCTGCGGCCGGACGTATACCTGAGCGTTTTGGATTTCGAGAACCCGGACTTCAAAGATTCCGCGCGCGAATTCCTTGACCGCGCGGATGCAATCGTTTTGCATGCCGCTTCTGCAGGTGCCGTCCCGCAGTGGGACCGAGTGAGCCTCAAGCTGATCGAAGGCAAGCCGGTCTTCCGCATCACACCTCCGGAATATGTGACGGAGGAGATTTCAGAGTTCGTCCGCGGGCGGATCGGCGCTCACGTAAAAAGCTAAAAACCTTGGAAGTGGTCTTTGTCGTCCTTGATGTTAGCGTCAGAAGCAGAGTCGGGCCGTCCCGGACGTTCGCGTGGGGTCGGCTCCGGCATGGTGGGCGGCAGGATTGCCGGCTTTGAAGCGGGCGCCAGCGAACCCGTCCTTCGTCCTTCACCTTTACGAAGCGCGTTCAAGATCTCTTCCGGTTCGCGGCCGTAGTCGCGCGCCAATCGCGTGAGTGAAAGCGTGACCAGGTCCGAATGATGCAGGTCGTCGATCTCCCGCCGCATGCGCAGCCACAGCCGATGCACCAAGTGGACGTCTTCCGTCTTCATCGTCGGCGTGTGCGGTCCGATGCGGAAGGTTTCCACGCGGTCGTCCGGCTTCACTACCTGGAAGACGATCTGGCGTTTCGGCTCGGGCATGGCTTCCCACGCCTGGCCTAAGCGGTAGGCTTGTTCTTCGGCCGTCATCTTGCTGGAGAGGCCTGCCACGATGGCGGACGATTCCAACGTGTTCGCCGTCTGCACGATGGCGGAGAAGGGGTCGCGCGCCGGTACTACCAGCAGCGATATCTTCTTGCCTACGCTCTCTGCGACCGAGACTGCCTTTGTGAACAGTGTCTGCTCATAGTCACTGAAGATCTGCTCTTGCGCCAGTTCGTATTCTGAACTTCCGGGGCCGGTCAATCGTGCGGAGAGCACCACTACATCCTGTTCATCGGTGTCCGTTGATTCCAGCGCCCACTTCAAGTGCCCGAGAGTGTTGTAATCGCGCACTGTGACCAGCACATTGCCGGGCTGCACACCCGCCTGTTCGCGTTCGATCTTTTCCTGGTGCTCAAGCTGGAAGTGCTCCATCATCTGGCGTTCATTGGTGGCAAACTTGAGCTTGTTGGCGCGTTCCGAAAGCGTGAAGATGATGAAGAAGACCACCGTGAAAACAATACCGGCCTGGGTCGCGATCTCCTTGGTGAACAGGTTGACCACGGCGGTCGCCAGCAAGACCAGATGGACTGACAGCAGGCCCACCGGGACCTCCAGGCTGCCGATCCGGATGTTCGGGGGCATCTTCCATCCGCGCTCGCCTTTGAACTTGCGGCGCAGCACCAGCATGGCGACACTGTTAAAGGTGAAACTCCAGATCACGCCGAAGGCGTACGCTTCACCCAGGGTGTACACATTGCCCCGGCTCGCGAGGATCGTCAGCAACTGCAGGCCAACCACCAGATTGATGATGCGATAGCTGGTGCCAAAACGTTTGTGCGGCTTGCGGAACCAGTCAGTAAGGACGCCATCCTCGGAGATGCGGTTCAGCACTCCGTTCGAGCCAATGATCGAGGTATTGATGGCGCCCGAGAGCATCAAGAAGCCGACTACGACTACAAATGCCGAGAACAATACCTTCAATATCTGCGGTCCGACCAGATGCAAGGCCAGTCCGCTGATCATGTTGTCGTAGTACAGCGGGCGCACCGAATCCGGGATCAGCATCACCGCCAGCAGGGAAGCCAGCCCAGTGAAGGCAAAGCTGAACACGCCGATGACCACGGCGGCCTTTTTCAGATTGGGTAGCTTGGGATGCTCGATCTCGCGGTTCACCTGCGCCAGGGATTCCTCGCCCGACATTGCCAGCACCGAGTGCCCAAACGCGATCAGAATGCCCAGCAGGCCAATGGTGTGCGGCCAATCCGTGTGGCGCAGCCAGCCCAGCGCCGCGTCACTGAAGCGCAAGTTGTCGGGAGTAGGGAGCGGCGGCAGATGGATGGTGCCGGCCGGCGCCCGCAGGATGGTGACCCCCGACCAGAGCAGAAGGATGACGACCATAACGGTCGTGATCTTCATCACCTGCATGGCCTTCTCGCTGGATTCTTCCAGGCCCTTGGTATTCTGCCACCAATAAAAGAGGGTCATCGCCAGGGCAAAGAAGACCGCGAACCAGTTCTCCCGCAACTGTGGAGAGCCGTTGAAGATGTCATGCATCGCCCGCGGCACCCAGCCATGTTCATCGGCGGAACGCAACACCTGGTTGATGAGCCCCACAATGTAATGGCCAGCGGATACGCCGGATATGGGCCCCGTGAGGATGTAGTCGAACATCAGCGCCGATACGCTGACCTTGGCAAACGTTCCGCCCAGCGCTTCTTTCACTACGCGGTAAACGCCGCCGCGCACGAACATGGAACAGCTTTCCACGTAGAGCGCGCGCACCGCCGAAGCGAAGAACATCACCCCGAGGATGAACCAGGGCGCGGCTTTGCCGATCGCTTGTTCGGCGATGCCACCTGCGTAAAAGGCGGATGAGCCCAGATCGTTCAGCACAATGGCGGCTGCCCGCCAGAAGCTGATGAAAGTCAGCATCACGGAGGATGCAACAACGATGCGGACGCGATTGCTGGGGGGTACGGCCTGAGAACCTAAGGACATTAACTTACAGTGGGCTGCTTCACTCGATCAGCATGCCGGGGGTGACGAAGTGAAAGTCTACGCCCGGCTACCACCAACGTCAATCATACGTACCGCGTTTGCTACACTGCCCATGTGCTCAAGATCCCCGGAAAAACCTGGGCTTTGTCCGCGCTCTCCGGCGGATTGCAAGTGCTCATCTTTCCCACGCCTGCGTGGAGTTTTCTGGCATGGATCGCCGTGACTCCTCTTCTGCTGGCGCTGCTCCAACGCCCGTCGCAGGAGGTCCTGCGGCCCGGCGCGGAACCCGGTCTTACCGTCGGCCAAGGTTTCTGGCTGGGATACTTTTGTGGATTTAGCTGGTACCTCGGCTCCTGTTATTGGGTATTCCACGTAATGAACTCCTATGGCGGACTGCCGGTACCGGTCGCCGCCGGTATCCTTCTCCTCTTTTGCTTATATCTGGGTCTTTACCACGCACTCTTTGCGGCGCTGGTCGTGCGGGTGGCGCGAAAAAATCTTTCGCTGGCCCTGTTCGCGACACCTTTTCTCTGGGTAGCGGTGGAGCTCGCCCGGTCGCGCGTTACCGGCTTCCCTTGGGACCTGCTTGGAACAGCCCAAGTGGACAACCTGTTACTCACCCGCATCGTTCCCTTCACTGGCGTGTACGGACTGTCGCTCGTGATCGCGGTGGTTAACGTCCTGTTTGTTGCTGCGGCGCTGGCCCGGCGAAAAAAGGTGGTGATCGGGATTATCGCCTTTACTTCCGCTGCCACGCTGCAGAATGGATCGTTGTGGAAACCTCCGGCTTCTCCCGCGACTCACTTGGCCCGATTGGTCCAGCAGAATGTTCCCATCACCAATTCGCCGTGGACGGCGGACCAATTTGATCGCACCATTGCCGAGCTCGCCGATCTCAGCCGCCAGCCCAAGAATAGCGCCGCTCCGCCAGATTGGTCATCGTCGCCGCGGTTGATCATATGGCCGGAATCGCCTTCACCTTTTTACGTGAATGATCCCAAGCTGACCACTTGGCTGGGCACGTTGGCCTCCGATCAGAATGCTTTCATCATCGCGGGCAGCCTGGGTCTACGAAGCCCGACCGGCGGCGGCGATTACGACATCTTCAATTCCGCGACGCTGGTGGCTCCGTCGGGAGCATTCCTGGCTCGCTACGACAAAGTGCACCTTGTCCCTTTTGGCGAGTATGTCCCGTTTCAGGAACTACTCTTCTTCGCCAAGAACCTCACTAAGCAGGTAGGGACTTTTTCCCGCGGCGTTGACCGCACGGTTTTCAAGCTTCCCTCAAATCCGGTAGCCGCACCCGTAGAAGAGCATCACCATCATGAAGGTATGGTCATGCCGGAGGCGGCGAAGCCGGCCGTCCATGTCGGCGAAGGCTATCGGATTGGCACCTTCATTTGCTACGAGTCGGTGTTCCCAGATGAGATTCGTTTATTCGCGCTCAACGGCGCACAGGTATTCGTCAATATCTCCAACGACGGTTGGTTCGGCCGCAGCGGGGCTCCCGGACAGCACCTCAATATGGCGCGCATGCGGGCCATCGAGAACAAGCGGTGGCTGCTGCGCAGCACCAACACCGGCATCACCGCCAGCATCGACCCGTTCGGCCGGGTGGTGACGCAGGCGGAGCGAGACGTCCGAACTGCCTTGAACGCACCCTACGCCTTCGTCGCCGAGACCACGTTCTACACCCGGCACGGCGATTGGCTGGCGTACGCTTGTGCGATAATCTCTTTTATCGCGCTGTTCGTACGCTTCAATCTGCGCGCCGGCATACTCCGATGATCGACGAACTCGAACGCGAATATTCGCCGCTCCGGCAAAAGGTCCTCGACCTTCGGGAGTATCTTTGACGTTGCCAGCCGCCGTCACCAGCTAGCCGAAGTCGAAAAAAAGATCGCTGAACCGAACTTCTGGTCTAACTCCGAACTTTCCCAGCAGACCATGCGTGAGCGCAAGCGTCTGGAAGAATCCGTGGCAACGGACGCGGAACTTGAGCGCCGCACCGGCGACATCGCCGCCTACTTTGATCTCGCCAAAGAAGGCGAGGCGGTGGAGCCGGAGCTACGCCGTGAGCTCGAGGCCCTCAAGACCGTAGTGGAAACGCTGGAGACGAAGACCCTCCTCTCCGGCGACAATGATGCCCGCAACGCTATCGTCACCATCCATCCCGGCGCTGGCGGCACCGAGTCCCAGGATTGGGCGGAGATGCTGTTGCGGATGTATATCCGCTGGGCAGAGAGCCAGCGCTTTGAAGCGGTGGTGAACGATCACCAGCCAGCCGAGGAAGCCGGCATCAAGTCAGCGACCTTCACCGTCACCGGCGAGTTCGCCTTCGGACTACTGACCAGTGAGATCGGCGTGCACCGTCTCGTCCGCATTTCTCCTTTCGACCAGGCCAAGCGTCGCCATACTTCTTTCGCCAGCGTGTTTGTGTCACCGGAGATCGACGAATCGATTGACGTTGAGATCAAATCCGAAGACCTCCGCATTGATACCTATCGCTCCGGCGGGGCGGGTGGACAGCACGTGAACACCACGGACTCCGCCGTTCGTCTCACCCATATTCCCACTGGCATCGTCGTAAGCTGCCAAAATGAACGCTCCCAGCATAAGAACCGCGAGCGCGGCATGAAGATCCTGAAGTCCAAGCTCTACGAATATGAGTTGGAAAAGAAGCGGGCCATCAGCAAGAAGCTGGAAGATTCGAAGCTTGAGATCAACTTCGGTTCGCAGATACGTTCTTACGTGCTCCATCCTTATCGCTTGGTCAAAGACCATCGCACCAAGGTCGAAGTCGGTGATGTGGACCGTGTCTTGAACGGCGATTTGAAGGAATTCATCCGGGCCTACCTGGTGGCCCGTCGCTCCGGCACTCCAGTGGTGTCCGGCGCGGATGCAGACGAAGACGAATAGCTGGATGGCGTTGGCGCTATAAGCTATTCTTTGCCGTACCGATGAGGAGAAACCATGGCTGAATTGACTGAAGACGAGGCAACGCTAGCGGCAAAATTCGAAGCGGAGCACGCTGCTGAGATCGCGGCCGAGAAAGACAAAAAGTTCGAGCTGACCGGCGCTACCGCGGACGAGATTGCTCCTATCGCTGCCCCACCCGTGGCTGCGGTGGCTGCCGTAGCCGAGCCGGAGAAACAAGAGCGCCTGTCGCCGCTACAGAAGGTCTCACGATTGAGCGTGGGGGAACGCGTGAAGCTCGCCATGCTGGGCAACAAGGAAGAGCGCTCGCTCCTGATCCGCGACGGCTCCCGCGTGGTCTATGCCGCGGTAATGGCATCGCCGAAGTTGACGGACCAGGAAGTGGAGACCATCGCCTCCATGAAGAATGTGCAGGAGGGGGTTTTGCGCGAGGTGGCGCGCAACCGGAAGTTCATCAAGAGCTACACCGTGATGAAGAACCTGGTGAACAATCCGCGCTGCCCTATGGACTTGTCGCTCAATTTCATCAAGAACTTGCTTCCGCCCGACCTCAAAGCTCTCTCCATGAACAAGGGTGTGCCGGAAACGGTGCGGAAAATGGCAACCAGAAGCTTCAAAGAGAAGACCGGCAAAGAAAAATAGTTTTGCGCTACCGCTTCTTCCAGACGTTCGCTTCTTCCGAAAACAACTGTTCCGAGTACCCGCGCACAAATTCCTGCAATTCCGTCGTTCCCGCGGTCAGCACCACGTCGTCTTCCACCTTCATCGCGGGAAACTGCGGGATGCGTTTATCGACCTGCTCCTTCAGCCACTCTTCGTTCATCGAGATCACCTTAAGCGAGTCGCCCTCGACCGTGATCTTCCAGATGCTGTGCGTGGGCACAAAGTGCACCTCCGGCCGGCGCGAGGAGTCGCGGGAATAGATGTCGAGATACCTCGTCTTGGCGATATCGACCAGCGTGGCTTGGTACACGGCGCCGCTGCCTTCCGTGATGTAGACCAGGTGATACTGCTTGTCCTGCTGTGCGCCCGGGATGCGGCTGATGATTGGGTATTGCGCTCGTCGGATGAGACCCAGGTTCCCAGAAGGTTCTTATCGAAGACCGGGTCAGTGGCGTGATAAAGGGGCTGCAGTGAGCCGACAAAGCAGCCCGAGAGGCAAATGAGACTCAGCGCAATCCCGAAGGCCGAAAGCCGCATCGAACCAGATGTTGTCATAGTGGTTAACTCCAGGGAGTAAGGCGAGAAGGTTCTAGCATAACGTGGCCCGGTCTCATACAATTCGGAATCCCGGTGTACCGGAACCAAGCCTCCCCCGACGGAAGGGAATCCACTTGACGACCCTGACCGACCAGATCGGCGAAGTGCTGGCCCAGGCGAAGACCATCGCCGTCGTCGGCCTGTCTTCCAGTCCTATGCGTCCCAGCTATGGCGTCAGCGCATATATGCAGGGACATGGGTACCGGATCATCCCGGTGAATCCCAGCATCAACGGTGCACTCGGAGAGAAGGCCTACCCTACGCTTTCAGAGGTGCCGGAAAAGATTGACATCGTGAACATCTTCCGCCGGGCTGAAGCCGTCCCGGAGATCGTGGACGAAGCCATCAAGCTGAAAGTCCCCACCATCTGGATGCAGGAAGACGTCATGCACGAAGAGGCCGCCGCCAAGGCGCGCGAAGCCGGCATCACGGTGCTGATGGATACCTGCATCCTCAAAGAACACCGCAAGCGCCACCGCTAAGGCTTTGGGCGCTTCGCCTCGCTCCCTACTAATTTTTCCACCTCAGCCAATTCTTTTGGCACGCCCGAGGAAAGGATTTCCGGACCTTTGTCCGTGATCAGGATGGTATCTTCGATGCGGAAGTGCACTTTTTTGTCCGGGAATTCGATGATGGGCTCAACTGTCACTACTTGCCCCGCTTGAATTGTTCCGGGGGTTCCTATGACGTCATGTGTCGCCAATCCCACCGTGTGTCCGGGAAATCCGCGCCATTGATTGCCGATTCCGGCCTTTTCAAAAACTTTCTTTCCGGCCTCAGCGGCTTGGGCATACGTATTGCCTGGCCGCAATAGCTCAATGACTGCTTTTTGAGCCTCCAGATCCACTGCGTACCATTTCGCCTGTTCCGCCGTGAACTTGCCGCTCACGTTAAAGGTCCGCGTGATGTCCATAGTCATGTGGTGGAGGTCAGCGGAATAATCGAAGACGATCAGATCGTCCGGCACGGTCTTCGTCCGGTTGAAAAAATAATGCCAGACGTTGCCATTGGCTGACGCGCCCACGATCGCCGGATACGCGATGCC
>DATLCI010000086.1:0-3089 GCA_035526435.1 Terriglobales bacterium | reverse complement strand
TCGCCGACGAACGTCAAGCAAGCGATGTTCTTGCCCTGCAAGCGCGCGCCCAGCGCGATGCCCGCCATCACCGGAATGCTATCTCCAAGGTGCGAGATAGGCGCGACCACGTTCTTGGTGTGCACGTCGCCATAGTGCGAGCCCGAATCGCGACCCTTGGTTGGCGCCCCCGCCTTTGCCATGTACTGCATCATGGTGTCACTGGGCTTGAACCCGCGTACCAGCATCGAGCCCTGATTGCGGATCATGGGCCCGACCCAATCTTCTTTTTTCAGCGCGAAGGCCGCGCCTACCGAGCAACCTTCTTGTCCCAGGCCGAGGTAAACGCCGCCGATGACCTTTTGCTGCTTGAACAGGTTTTCTAGCGCCTGCTCCATCTTGCGGTTCAGCAGCATGAAGCGGTACATCTCAATGCTTTGGTCCTTGCTGAGATATTTCGACTCGCAAAGACTTGGCGCCGGCGCTTCAAAGCTGCCCGTGACGTTGTAACGGAGCTTGCCATCCACCCACTCTTCAACCGTCTTGAAGTCTGGTACTTCCAGCCGATAGTCCGGGATGCCATGCGGATTCTTGCGCTGCGGGCCGACGGGAGTGACCTTGCCCTTGCTCGCCGGAACGGAGGCAGAGTCTTGGCCGCCGCCATTCTTGGCTGGGGGCGCGGGAGAAGGCGCGGATTTCTGAGGAGTGGGCTTGGTCTCAGTTTTTGGTTTCATACATGACCTGATTCCGGTATTCCGGCAACGCGCGCGGACGCGACGCCTAAAGTCCTGAACAGTTGAATCTGTTTATGATTGCGGCTTGGTCGCCAGACCCACCGGATAGCAGGGCTGGAACGAATAAGTCTAACTGATTCTCTAATTTTAATGTAGAGGGAGCTCGACTGAGCAGTGGTGGTGTCATTATCCCCAGAAAACATCGTCGCGCGGTGCGATTTCCAGCTCCTGGCGCATCTGTTTAAGGTCATCCGGCTCGCGCAAGGGAAGGTCTTGTTCCGCTTTCCGCCCGCCACTCAACAGTGATTGCAGCGATTCCAGCCACAGTATCTGCTTGCCGAAGACGTACCCCCACTGCCGCGTGATGGCTTGCTGCACTGCTTCCATCTCCAGCTTCTTTCCACCAGCGGTCGTTAAGCCGCCCAACTCCCGCTCCATGCTCGTCACTGGCTTATCGGCGATGCCGCAGGGAACGATGAACTTGAACTGATCAAGGTCGGTAGTCACGTTGACGGCGAACCCATGCGAAGTCACACCGCGGGAGATATGCACGCCAATCGCAGCGATCTTCCGTTCTGGTGTCCACACGCCGGTCAGCCCCGGCACCCGCTCCGCCCCGATATCAAAGTCCGCACAAGCGCGGATCAGGACCTCTTCCATCCGGCGGACGAACTCCACCGCGCCAATCTTTTTTCCCGAAGCGGTAGCCGGTAGCTCCCGCAGATCGCAGATGGGATATCCCACCAACTGGCCGGGTCCGTGGAAGGTGACGTCGCCGCCGCGGTTGACCTCAAAAATCTCGACGCCGCGCTCAGCCAAAAACTCCGGACTGGCCATGATGTTGGCTGCCTTAGCATTGCGTCCCAGGGTGATAACGGGCGGATGCTGGAGCAGCAGCAGCGTGTCCGCGATGCGTCCGCGCTTGCGCAGTTCGACGAGCGTCTCCTGCAGCTTCAGCGCAGTGCCGTAATCGATAGTGCCGAGATCGAGGACTTGAAGGAGAGGCATGGTAGGAAATTCCTATTCTTCGTCCGCGCTGACCTCGCGCAGTGAAGAGAGTCCCTTCCTGCCCTTCAGTTTGGTGAGCTTACGAGTGAGCTGGTGTTTGTGCGGCTTGCACAGTAGACAGCCCGCGCGGCGAGACTTGTGTTTCCGTCTCTTGAAATTTGGCATCTCACCTCCACCAGAACTGTTCTACACGTTGATCGGCATCCCATACACGCTGGCATAGCCATCCAGCAGCGCCTCGTAGAGAGTCGGGTGAGCGTGGATGGTGAACATCATTTCTTCCACGGTCGCTTCCAGGTCCATCGCCGTCACGGCTTCGGAAATCAACTCCGTCGCCTTGGGGCCGATGATGTGCACGCCGAGGATCTCGCCGTACTTCGCATCAGCCACCACCTTCACAAAGCCGTCATGGCTGCCGACGATGGTGGCCTTGGAGTTCCCGACGAACGGGAACTTGCCCACTTTGATCTCGCGGCCTTCCTTCTTGGCCTGCGCTTCGGTCAAGCCGACGCTCCCGATCTCGGGCTCGGTGTAGGTGGCGCCCGGGACCCGGTGCTTCTTCACGGGACGGGCATATTTCCCGGCCAGCTTGGCGGCGATAACCATACCTTCCATCATCGCGGCATGGGCGAGTTGCGGCAAGCCGGCAACGATGTCGCCGATGGCGTAGACGCCCGGTTCGGCCGTCTGCATGAATTCATCGGTAGGGATGAACCCCCGGTCAACCTTGATCTTCGTTTTTTCCAGTCCCACGTTGTCCGTGCGCGGTGCGCGGCCCACGGCCACCAGGACCTTTTCCGCTTCGAGCCTCTGTTGCTTGCCGTCTGCGCCGGTGAAGGTGACTGCGGCCCCGTCCTTGCTCTTCTCGATCTTGTCGGTCTTGGCGCCGGTGTAGACATTGATGCCGCGCTTCTTGAACTGGCGCAGTAATTCCTTCGAGACGTCTTCATCTTCCACCGGGACGATGCGGTCCAGCATCTCGATAAGGTGGACCTCCGAGCCGAAGGACCTATATAAGGAGGCGAATTCCGAACCCACCGCGCCCGAGCCGATGATGATGAGCGACTTCGGGATCGCATTCAGGCTCAGGATCTCGATGTTGGTCAGGATCTTGGTGTCCGGCTCCAGTCCGGGCAACATGCGCGCTTCAGAGCCGGTGGCCAGGATGACGGCCTTCGACTTCACCGTGCTGAATTCGCCCGCCGCGCCACCGCCACCTGCGGTGAGGACCTCGATGCTGTGGATCCCGTCCTTGGCCGGACCGGTCAATCGTCCGTAGCCTTCGATGGTGGTGACCTTGTTCTTCTTCATCAAGAACTCAATCCCTTTGGCGTGCTTGGTCACGATCTTGTTCTTGCGGTCCTGGAC
>DATLCI010000171.1:0-13132 GCA_035526435.1 Terriglobales bacterium | reverse complement strand
GCTAAGTTCGCTCAACACTTCATGGATGGCGCCGCTGCGCGTCTCCGAGCCGCCCATCACGCTGGTCCTGATCATCCTGGCGCTGCCCGCGTTGGGCGTCGCGCTGGTCAAGCCCATCATCGTCGGCACTACGGCGCGCTCGTCGCAAGAGAACGTGCGCTCGATCGGTTACTCCATCTACTACACCATGGTGAATGTCGGCAGCCTGATGGGGCCTATCGTCGCCGGATGGATCCATCGCAACGCCCCTCAGCACGACGAATGGATCTTCCGCGTGGCCGCGCTCAGCGTCTTCCTGATGTTCTTTGCGGTATTGTTCTTCTTTAAGGATCCGCAACAGTCGGGCGAGGGCGCAACCTCTATCGGCCAGACCATCCGGAATTTTGGCACGGTAGTCGCCAATTACCGATTCATGATCTTTCTGCTGATCTTCTCCGGGTACTGGATCGTCTTCTGGCAGGAATTCATCATTCTGCCGCTGTACGTGCGCGACTTCATTGACGTGAACGCCAACGCTCCCTACATCCTGAGCTGGGGGCCGCTTACCGTGATCACGTTGACCGTGGCCATCAATTATTTAACCCGGCGCATCCCCGCCCTGCCCGCCATCGCGCTGGGTACGCTCATTACCAGTCTGGCATGGATCATCGTTGCGCTGCAGCCGACGGTGAAGATGGCCGTCGTCACCGTGATCGTCGTCGCCAGTGGCGAGATCATTCAATCACCGCGCTACTACGAATACATCTCACGGCTCGCGCCTGAAGGACAACAAGGCACCTACATGGGCTTTGCTTTCCTGCCGATCGGCATCGGCTCGATGGTGGCCGGCGGCATCGGCGGAAAACTTTACAACCATTATGGTGAAGTCCTGAAACAGCCCGCGATGATCTGGTGGTGGGTCACCGGCATCGGCGTGGCCACGGCCCTGCTGCTCTTCATTTACGACAAGACGATCGCACCGAAGCCGAAGGTCGCGGCCTAGCAACCTATCCGCTTGGTACAATAACCTTTGCCCATGGACCTCAAAGCCATCCAGTCAGCGCTGCAAGAACGCGGATTCGACGCGTGGCTGTTTTACGACCATCATCATCGCGACCCTATTGCCTACAGCGTTCTCGGGCTCCCGGCCAACCTCCACGTAACGCGGCGCTGGTATTACCTGATCCCCGCCAACGGCGAGCCCGCCAAGCTCAATCACCGCATTGAAGCCGGACACCTCGATAAACTCCCCGGCACCAAGGCGGTTTATTCCGCGTGGGAAGAGCAGCAGGCGAACCTCAAGAAAATGCTGGCGCCTTACAAGACGCTGGCCATGCAGTACTCCACCAACAATCTTGTTCCCGCCATCGGCATGGTAGACGCGGGAACCATCGAGCTCATTCGCAGTTTCGGTCACACCATCGTCAGCTCCGGAGACTTAGTCTCGCGCTTTGAAGCCGCATTGAACGACGAACAGATCGCCTCGCACTTTGCCGCAGGTGAAGCCATTGATCAGATCATGGCCGGCGCATTCAAAGAGATCGGGGCGCGCGTCGGCAATGGCGGATGCAACGAGTATGAGATCCAACAATGGATCGTGAATGCCTTCGCGCACAGCGGGCTTATCTTTGATGACCCGGCGATCGTGGGCGTGAATGCCAACAGCGGCAACCCGCATTATTCGCCTACCCCCGAGACGGCCAAGCCGATCCGCAAAGGGGATTTCGTTCTCCTCGACATGTGGGGCAAGAAGAAAGCTCCGGGTTCGGTTTATTACGACATCACTTGGACCGGTGTGGTGGATGCAGCGCCTACGGACCGCCAGCAAGAAATTTTCAATACGGTCACGCGCGCGCGGGATGCCGGCTATGCGAAAGTGAAGTCCGCATTCGACGCCAGGCAGAAGATTGCCGGATGGGAAGTGGATAAGGTCACGCGCCAGACCATCGTCGGCGCAGGCATGGGAGAATATTTCACCCACCGCACCGGGCACTCCATCGCCACGGAAGTTCACGGCAACGGCGCCAACATGGACAACCTCGAGACGAAAGACGATCGTGAGATCATCGCCAACACGCTTTTCTCCATAGAGCCCGGCATTTATCTACCGGAGTTTGGCGTGCGCAGTGAGTTCGATGTCCTCATCCGCAATGGCAGCGCGGAGATCACCGGCAAAGTCCAGAAAGAACTGGTGAGGATCTAGATGGCTGAACCGCAGCCCGAAGCAGTCGTCGCTCCTCAACCCACCGTCTATTCGCCTTCCATGGGCATGATCGCGCCCGCAGTGGCGTGGCTCGTTCCCGGCGGCGGACACTTCCTGCTCAAGAAGTGGTGGCGCGGCCTGATGCTGATGACATCCGTGGTGACCATGTTCACGCTGGGCATCTTGATGGAAGGCAAAGTCTATACGCCGAACACGGGCGACATCCTCGACATGCTGGGGTTCGTCGGCGACATCGGCGCGGGCGGACTTTACATTGCAGCGCGCATCTTCGACTGGGGTCGAGGCGCCATCCACCTGGCCACCGCCGATTACGGAACCAAATTCATCATCGTGGCCGGGCTGATGAATGTGATCAGCGCCGTGGACGCCCACCATATCGCCATCGGGAAGAAAGCCTAATGACCGTGACGCTCTCGCACTTCTCCGCGGCCATCATCTTCGCCTTCTTTGCGTCGGTCGTATTCGGCATCACGCAGAAGAACAGCCGGCCGGAGATGATCCGCTATGGCATCCAGTCGTTCATCTTTTTTGTGGTAGGAACGATCTTGGCAGGATGGGCAATGGCCGCGCTGCGCTACTTCGCCATCAGGAATTAGCGGGGTTGCTCAGAGTCCTTAAGGCGGGGCATTCCGTCCGTGGATGCTTGCATTTCAATTTCACAATTACCAATTACAAATGTTTTCAGCCTTCCCAGACGAACGCATCGAAGACCCGTCGGGTCGAAAATCCTAACCGCTTATACAAGTCCACGGCCTTGCGGTTGGCTTCAGTCACCGTCAGCGTAAGCAAGGTGAAGTTGCGGCGCGCCAGCTCCGCGCTACAGCCCGCCATCAGGGCCTCGCCAATACCGCGGCTGCGGTATTCCGGCAGCAGGCAGACTTGGGTAACGTGACCAACGTCTTCCCGCACCCGCGAACATAGCAACAGCCCCACCATGGTGCCGGTAGTGCGACGCACGGCCACCAGTGAAGATTGCGGATCAAAGGTACCGCATCCCGGGAAGCGCACGATGTTGTTCAGGAATCGGAGCGAGCCGCCCACCGTCCGATATTGGTCGTTAATGTCTGAATCGATATGACCGATATAAGCCTGGGTGATCAGGTGCGCGGCATTCTGGAAGTCAGCTTCGCTCCAGCGGCGGATCTCAATGTCATCGCCGACCGTCTTTTTGTGGCCGCCCAACTCCGCGATGGGCAATTCCATGAACAAGCGGCGGAAGCCGCGGAAGCCTTCATTCAAAAATGGCAGCGCCACTGCTCCCGTGGGATGCGCCAGCAGCTGTGCTTCCACGCGGTGGATCCCCGGGGTCTGCTGCAGCGTCTCGATCACATGCGTAAGCAATTGCGTGCGGATAGTCTCGGCCTGGGAATTCGGGTCAGCGTAAAGATCGCCGATGACGCCTTTGCTGCCTTCATACACAAAGAATGAATATCCGGCGATGCGGCCATTCTCCAGCGCGACATATCCCGGCAGGATCTTGGAATCCACGTAACGCAGGATCATCTCCGCGGCGCTGTGGTAGTCCCACAACATCTCGCGCGCCCAGTAATCCGCTTCGCTCTCTAACAGAGGGCGCAACTCCGCGCCGGCGTAATGCCTGAGGTCCAGTATCTCCACGATCTCGAGTACAGTATGGCTCCGCATAGGGATGGCGGACAAGCGACATGCTTGGCACCGTGTCGGGGAAGGGGCAGGGTGGGCTTGCCGAATCGAGAGTCTAGTGCTTTCGCCGGCAAAATCCAAGTGACCGCAAGGCTCGGAACCTTAGCGGGTACTGGAATCCGAATGGTTAACGGCGGAGACCCAGTAATACTCCAGTTTCTGCGGAGCAAACCTGCCCAGTAGCACCCGCTTGCGGCCCGGAATGACCCGGTCCAGGTCTTCGCGCGCCAAGGCTTTGGTCACCAGCAGATGCTCGGTGCCCGGGATCTCTTTTTCCTCGTAGTTAAACACGCGCTGGTTGCGGTAAAAGGCCAGCCCGTACCAGACGGCGCGGCCCGCCTTATAGACCGCGATGGGGCTGCTGGTTGGGCCCACTTTCTGGATGTCCGCCGCGACCGGGCGGGCGGAGTAGTAATTGTCGGCGGTGGGGGCGGCCACGCGGAGGAAGAAGCCCATGATGAGGATCAGCGGTAGTAGCGTGACGAACCGCAGCAGGCGCACGCCACTTTTCAGCAGGGTGAGATAGATCATCGCAAAGAAGGCGGCCGCTAAGAGCACCGCAACCACGACTCCCTGGCGCGACATGGGAATGCCTTGCAAGAAGAAGTAAGGAAACACCAGCGCCAGCGCGACCAGGATGCCCTGCAGCGCGGCATGGGAAGCGATGACGAGCTTATGGATATGCTCCTCATGCATGCGCTGGAGATAGTCGGCGGTGAGAATGGTGCACGGGGCGATCGCCGGCAGGATGTAGCCCGGCAGCTTGGAGCGCGAAATAGAAAAGAACACCACGATCAGCGCTGCCCATATGACCAGATATTCCGGGAACGAATCCACGTTGGCGCGCTCTTCGCCTTTGGAGCTACGCCAATCTTTCAAGCAGGAGCGGACGGCATCCACCATCGCCGGCGCGGCAAAGAATGTCCACGGCACCAGCGACAGCAGCAGCACGGGCACATAGAACCAGAAGGGCTGCACGTGGCGGAAGGTGTCCGTTGAGAACCGCGCCAGGTTGTGTTCCAGGATGAAGACCTTGATGAATTGCGGGTTCTTCATTTGCACGGCAATGAACCACGGCAAGGTGATCACGCTGTAAAGAATGATGCCCGGCCACCACAGGGTCCGCAGGGAATGTCTTAGGTCATGGCGCAGTCCGCAGAAGATCACCACGATCCCGCCGGCCATCAGCGGCGCCACCGGCCCCTTGGCCAGCGTAGCAATGCCCAGGAAAAAATACAGGTCGATCAGCCAGAGTTTTTTGCCGGTCTCATACCAGGCATACCATCCCAGCATGGCCACGGTGAACGGAGCGGCCAGTTGCATGTCAGTGGATGCGCCGCGCGCGAATCCGATCACCGCCGCGCACGAGGCAGTGATAAGTGCAGCGTCCAATTGCGCGCCGGGACGGAACCGCCGCATGTGAAAGAAGATGACCACGATCATCCCCAGCGCGAACGTCGCCGAGGGCAGCCGCGCGACCCAGTCCTTCACCCCGAAGGTGTCAAACGCCAGCATCGCGCGCCAGTAATACAGCGCCGGCTTTTCCAGCCAGGGCTCACCATGCAGAGTGGGGGTGATGAAATCGTCGCGCTCCAGCATCTCGCGCGCCACCTGCGCGTAGCGCGGCTCATCCGGGCCCAGCAGACCGAGATTTCCCAAGCCATAGAAAAACAGGAAGCCGCAGAAGCCCGCGACGATGATCAACTCGAGTGATTGGATTCTGCGCATGGGCGGCTTCAGGGTTGCTGCGGACTGCCGTCGATCTCGATCAGGTGGATCAATCTTTCGGTCGCTTCGCCCAGCGGTCCGGCCATGGAACAGCCGCTGGCGCACATGTGTCCGCCGCCGCCAAACTGTTCGGCGATCTTCGAGACGTCCACCGCGCCTTTGCTGCGCAGGCTCACCCGGAAGCGTCCGTCTTCGATCTCTCGGAAGAACAATGCGACCTCCACGTCGGCAATGCCCAGGGCGTAATTCACTAAGCCTTCACAATCTTCTTCCTTGGCTCCACATTGTTCCATCTGCGGCTGAGTGACGAACATCCACGCCAGTTTGCCGTGCCGCCGCAAGCTACCCAGCGCACAGCCTAACAGCCGCATCTTCGATTCGGGATTGGCAAAGTATACGCGTTGCGCGATGCGCGCCGGGTCCGCGCCCGCCTGTACCAGCTCCTGCGCCAGCAGGAAGGTTTTTTCATTCGTCCCCTGAAAGCAGAAGGAGCCGGTGTCCGTGAGCACCGCCGTGTACAGACACGTTGCGATCTCCGGCGTGATCTTTACGCCAGCGGCTTTGCCTAACTCAAAGATCATCTCGGCGGTGGCGCAAGCGCGGGTATCGATCCAATTCACGTGGCCGAACGGCTTGGCGCTGGTGTGGTGATCGATGTTAATGATGAACCGGCCCGCTTCATCCAGTCCCTCGACCCCGGTGCGCTTGACGCTGTCACATTCCAAAATGAGCGCGGCTTCGTAGCCGCCGTTCACTTGGCTCTTGTGCTGGATCGTCTCCCACGTGGGCAGGCCGTGATAGATGATGGGCACGCCGTCGCTCATCACGATGTCCACCCGCTTGCCGAGCTCGCGCAGCATCTGTCCCGCGGCCAGCACGGAGCCGATAGCGTCGCCATCCGGGCGCGCGTGCGAGGTGAGCACGAAATCGCGCCGCTGATCGATGGATTTGAGGACTTCCTGCAACATCAGTTGTTAGTCTTTAGTCTTTAGTCGTTAGGGCCTTTGCTACTGTTTCATCTGAGCGAAGAAAGTATCCGGCCGTGTCAGTCTTTAATCTTTACAACTCTAGTCCCTGGCTTCGGCATTCGCCGGCCCCGGAATCACAAATCCAAAATCACAAAAATAAACACAGACCCACAAGTGCTGTTCTAACGACTAAAGACTAACGACTAAAGACTACCTTTTCAGTTTCTTTGCCCGCTTCTCCACCCGGCCCAGTAATTCATTGATGCGTCCGCCGATGCGCTCCGATTCGTCGAGATGAAAGGTCAGCTCCGGCACATGCCGCTTTCCAATAGCATCGCGCACCGAAGAGCGGATATACGCCCGCGCAGCAGTCAATCCTTCAATAGTCTCGCGCTGTTCGTCCGGCGTGCCTTCCACCTGGATCAACACCCGCGCCGCCTTACCCCCCGGGGCATAAACGATCTCCGTGACATTGCAAAGTCCGATACGCGGGTCCGCCAACTCACCCTCAAGAATGATGGTGATCTGTTCTTTCAGCGCTTCCGCCATGCGCTCGCGGTGATGAGCTGCGCCCCGGTTCTCAATCATGAAATTGCCCTATACATAAACGTTTCAGGATAGCAGCCTTAGAGCATCTCGACAAAGCTATCCACCACTTCCCCGCCGTTGTTGCTGACGATTTTCACCGCTGACTTCTCGACGTTCTGCATCAGGCCTTCGAGATAATCGCGCGAACCCGAAACCGCCACCACGGCTACCGTCGCGCGTTGCCACAAGTTCGTCTCTTCAATCTCTGCGACGGATACGTTGAACGCCGCGCGCAATTTATCTTTCAAGCTGCGGACGACGTGACGCTTGTCCTTCAGCGAGTGTGCATCTTCAATGCGGATCTCGATGGTGAGATGAGCAATGGGCATCTTCTAAATCCCAAACAAAAAGAGGCACGACTCTCGTCGCGCCCCGGTTTGCTGAAAACCAGCTTAGTGGACCGTAGTGGTTGCCGGCTGCCGAGGCGCCGTCAACTCCGCTGCGACTTTCTCCACGGAGAAGGCCTCGATCACGTCACCGACCTTCACGTCGTTGAAGTTAGCCAGGCCAATACCGCATTCCATGCCATTCGTGACTTCCTTGGCATCGTCTTTGAAGCGGCGCAGCGAAGCGATCTTGCCTTTGAATAACTGCACGTTGTCGCGCAGCAGACGCACTTCGGAATCGCGCTTGATCACGCCATCCTGAACAAAGCATCCCGCCACTGTGCCCGCCTTCGGAACTTTGAAGGTGTCGCGGACTTCCGCGCGCCCCAGATACGTCTCCTTGAAGATGGGCTCCAGCAGTCCCGTCATGGCCTTCTTGATCTCAGACTGCAACTCGTAAATGATCGAGTGCAGGCGGATATCCACTTGCTCCTGCTCGGCGATCTCCTGCGCCTTGCGCTCCGGACGCACGTTGAAGCCGATGATGATGGCATTCGACGCCGACGCCAGCAGCACGTCGGTCTCGGTAATGGCGCCCACGCCGGTGTGCAGGATCTTGATCTTCACCTGCTCGTTCGAGAGCTTGGTCAAAGTATCCGCCAACACTTCCACGGAGCCGCCCACATCACCCTTGAGGATGATCGGCAATTCCTTCATGCCGGCATTGCGGATCTGTTCGGCCAGGCTTTCCAGCGACACGCGTGACGACTTCGCCAGTTGCGCTTCGCGGGCCTTCATCTCGCGATACTGCGAGACTTCCTTGGCCTTGTCGCGGTCAGCGACGACGATGATCTGGTCGCCGGCGGTCGGCAGACCTTCCAGTCCCAGCACTTCCACTGGCGTGGATGGAGGCGCTTCGTCCACGGCCTTGCCCCGGTCATCGAACATGGCGCGGACTTTACCGAAGGTGTTGCCCACCACGAACGTGTCGCCGGTGCGCAGCGTTCCATTCTGTACCAGGATGGTGGCCACGGCGCCGCGTCCGCGATCGAGTTTCGCTTCGATCACTGAACCCGTCGCCGCGCGTTCCGGCGTAGCCTTGAGCTGTTGAATGTCTGCGACCAGGCAGATCATCTCCATCAGCAAGTCGAGGTTGGTCTTTTTCTTGGCGGAGACATCGACGAACACCGTGGTTCCGCCCCAGTCTTCCGGCATCAATCCGCGATCAGCCAATTGCTTCTTCACGCGGTCGGGCATGGCATCGGGCTTATCGATCTTATTTACGGCCACAATGAGTGGAACCTTCGCCGCGGTCGCGTGATCAATGGCTTCAATGGTCTGCGGCATCACGCCGTCGTCGGCTGCGACGACCAGCACCACGATGTCGGTTACCTTGGCCCCGCGCGCTCGCATGCGGGTAAACGCTTCGTGACCCGGCGTGTCAAGGAAGGTGATCTCGCGGCCAACGGCCGGAGAATCCTTTTTGTTGATGCGCACTTTATATGCGCCGATATGTTGGGTGATACCGCCGGCTTCGCCCGCGGCCACTTCCGTCTCGCGGATCGCGTCGAGCAATGAAGTCTTTCCATGATCAACGTGGCCCATGATGGTGACCACCGGCGGACGCTGTCCGGTATCTGAGTATGCTTCCACCACCACCTCGCCGAGCGCGGCGTCGACATCCTTCGACACCTGCTCTTCGAAGCTGATGATCTCAACTTCCGCGCCAAAGTGGTTGGCCATCTCGCGCGCCAGTTCCGGTTCCAGGTTCTGGTTGACTGTGGCAAAGACTCCGCGCACCAGCAAACGCGCGATTACATCTTTTGCGCGGATCTCCAGCTTCTCCGCCAAATCTTTTACGCTGATGCCTTCCGTGATGGTGATGGTCTTAGTGATGGGCAGCGGCTCGCTATATAGCGGCATGGCGCGCTGGGGTGAAAAGCCCTTCATTGGGCCTTCCTTCACTCCCCGCGGCACGTAACGCTGTCCCGGACGTCGCGAAGGCCCACCCGGTCTCTGTCCCGGCGCTCTGCCCCCCGGAGGCGGCGGCAATCCTGGTCCACCACCCATGCCTGGCGGACGCGTGCCAGTGGGCGAAGTGCGCGTGGGATGCATCGGTCGGCGTTGTCCCGGAACAAATGGCGGACGGCTGCCCGGAGTTCCGGTGAAACCACCGGGCCCGCCCGGACCGCTGCTGGGACGGCTGGTGCCGCCCGTGAATTGCGGACGAGGTCTTTGGAAGATGGGCTGTCCACGGACCGGCAAACCGCCCGTGGGACGCGCACCCGCAGAAGGCGCACCGGGTGCGGGTGGCGCGCTCGCCGGTCGAACCGGCGCCGCATACACCGGGCGCGGTCCGGTCTGCGGCGTGATGATACGTCGCGCTGCCGGAACCATCGGCGCTTGAACTTTCGTGGGCGCTGGCGCCGCTTCTTTTACTTCCGGAGCTGCCGGCGCGGCGGCGACTGGCGGCGCAGCTTTCGGCGCCGTGGGCGCTTCAGCCTTGGCGACTTCCTTCTCTGGAGCGACCGCCTCGGGCTTCGCGGCGACGGGCGCTGTGGCTTCAACCGGCTCTTCGACCTTGGGCTTCGGAGACGGGGGGATGGCCTTGGGTGCGGGCGTCTTGGTGGCGATGCCTGGTTTAGCGGGAATCGCGGCCGGCGCCGGAGGCGCGGCTTTGGCTACCGCCGGCGGCTCCGCCTTCTTGGTGATGGCCCGGGCGATGTCGCCGGGTTTGGAGATCTTCGAGAAATCAAACTTCGGCTTGGGGGCATCCGGCTTCGCGGCGGACTCTTTCGCGCCGCCACCGCCCTGGCCGGCGAAGAACTTCTTCACCCGCTCGGCCTCATCTGCCTCAACGGAGCTGGAATGGGTCTTCTTCTCCGTGACTCCGACCTTCGGCAATACGTCGAGGATCGCCTTGCTTTTTACTTCCAGCTCTCGCGCCAGATCATTGATTCGAACTTTTGACATCCGCTCCGCGTTTCTCCCCGTCAGGCCTGCCCTGCAGGGGCTTTGTTCGTCTTACTACTTCCATCCCAAGCCGGTTACGATTTTTCTTCTTCCGCGACTGTGTTCTCTTCTTCTTCCGGCGCAGTCATCTCGTCGTTGCCCGCCGCCGGCTCTTCGCCGTGTACGTGCACCTCGGCCACGTCAGCATTCGGGGCATTTTCCACGCCGGCGATGGCCGCCGCTTCCAATGCTTGTCCGCTGTCGGCCGCTTCTTGATACTCGGACGCAGCCTCCGCCACTGCCGATTCAATCCCCGCCTCGGCGGCGACTTCGTCTGCGCCTTCCATTTCTTCTGATACTTCAGGGATCGCCGCTTCCGCCGATTCCAAGCTGCTGAAATACTCATTCACCGCCAGCGAGATCTTCTCGATCGTCTTAGGACCGATACCTTGGATCTCTTCGAGCTGCTCCGGAGTCATGTCCGCCAGCGCTTCTACCGTAGTCACGCCCGCAGCCGTGAGCTTCTCCACCAGGCCTTCGCCCAGCCCGGTCACATTCTCGAGCGGCGTGCTCGTCTGCGTGACCAGCGCGCTCATCTGCTGCTCCACTTCCTGGCGCTTCTCCTCTTCACTCTTGATGTCGATCTTCCAGCCCAGTAGCTTGGCCGCCAGCCGGACGTTCTGCCCCTTCTTGCCGATAGCCAACGATAACTGCGTGTCATCGACCACCACTTCCAGGTGCTTGTCGGCGGCATCCACCACGCTCACGCGGCTGACCTTCGCCGGCTGCAAAGCCTTCTCCGCAAAGGTGACCGGATCTTCGTGATACTCGATGATGTCGATCTTCTCGCCGCGCAGTTCGCGGATGATAGATTGCACGCGCATGCCCTTCATTCCCACGCAAGCGCCCACGCAATCGACGTCTTTGTCTTTCGACATCACCGCGATCTTGGTGCGTTCGCCGGCCTCACGCGCGATGGCACGGATGACTACGGTACCGTCGTAGATCTCCGGCACTTCTGATTGGAACAGTGTGGAGACGAGCTCCGGCGCTGCACGGCTCACCACCACCGCCGGGCCTTTGCTGGCTTTTTCCACGCGGACCAACACCACGCGGATACGCTCGCCCACTGCGAACGATTCCAAGCGTGATTGTTCCTTGCGCGGCATACGGCCTTCGGTCTTGCCGATATCCACGATCACATCCGGGCCTTCCACGCGCTTTACCGTAGCGTTCAGGATCTCGCCCACGCGCCCGCTGTATTCGTTGAATACGGTGTCGCGCTCGGCTTCGCGCACCTTCTGGAAGATGACCTGCTTGGCTAACTGCGCGGCAATGCGTCCGAGCACGTCGGTCTGCTTGTAGAGGCGGATCTCGCCGCCCACTTCCGCGTTCTGGTCAATGTCTTTGGCTTCATCCAGGCTGATCTGCAGGTTCGGGTCCTCGATCTCATCCTCAGACTCGACTACGCTCTTCAGCGCCCAGGCGGTGATGGCGCCGGATTCTTTATCCAGCTCCGCCTGCAAGTTCTCATTGCTCTTGTAGTGCTTGCGGGTAGCAACAACAATGGCGTCTTCCACCGCGGATACCACGATCTGCGGATCGATCCCTTTGTCCCGGCTTACCTGTTCAATGAATTGGTACAACGCACTCGCCATGATGTCCTTACCCGTTACTTTGGCTTTTCCTGCTTGGTTAGCTTTTACTTTTTAATCACTCAATTACCCGACCGATTACCTGATCCCGTACCGGGTTTTGCTCTTCAATTACTCAATTACAGGATTACCCGATTACTCACTCTCTATATCTCCGGCACCAGGTTTGCTTTTTCCACGTTCCGTAGCTCGATCTCTACGCGCTGCTGCTCCCCGAGCTCCAGCCTTTTTCCCGGTTTCGCTTTTTTCTTGGCTGCGCCTACGTCCAACCACAACTTACCGTTATCAAACTTTTCCAGCCGGCCTTCAAAATGCCGGTTACCCTTTGACTTTTCGGTCACGCCCACCGGCTCCCGCGTCATCAACTTCACCCGGCTGCCGACGAACCGCTCGAAGTCAGAGGCCCTGCTTAACTTCCTATCCAGCCCCGGCGACGACACTTCCAACACGTAATCTGCGCCCGGAACCGCATCCTCCACATCGAGGATGGTGGAAACTTCGCGACTCACATTGGCGCAATCTTCCAGCGTGACTCCGAAGCCGCCCTCGGCCACACCTTCCATCACCTCAGGTGATGGGGTAGGCGATGAGGTCTCGGCCACATTGAAAGCGGCCGAACCGTCGCTATCTGATTCCTGGGCTGCGGGTACGATCGGCGACCGGGGTGCACTGCCATCCGCGCTCGCCACTCTATCTATATAGATACGCAGCACCCGTCCTTGTTTGCCGGCCCCGCCCCGGAACTCAACATCCACGATCTCAAGGCCTAACGAAGCGGCCACTCGCTCACAGATCGCCCGTACTTTATCGAGGTCCAGCGTCAATCGAAGTCCTGTCTTCCCTTAGGTTTACCGTCCCCGCGGCCGGAATTTCCACCTCAAATAAAAAGTGGGCTTTCGCCCACTGGTGTCATCCGCCCGAATTAGGGGGCTCCCAAAGTGGCCAACCGCAACTGCCTGCCAATGGGACAACCGGTGCCCAGGCCTACTGCCGCCCGGGAAGTTCAGCCACAAACCCTAATGATACTCTGCGCGATGGGAAATTACAAAC
>DATLCI010000012.1:0-9347 GCA_035526435.1 Terriglobales bacterium | reverse complement strand
CTGATCGACGATCTTCTGGAGCCGAGTACGGCTTAGGATCTCCTGGCTGATGGTCTGGAGGCGGTCTGTAACATCGCTGCTGACGGTTTGTTTCACGTAATCCGCCGGGATCTTCTGCGGATCCACCAGGATCAGGGTTTGTGAGCGGTAAAATTTCGGCAAGCGAATACTTACTAAAGACACTGACATCGCAACCATCAATGCGGGGAGGATGATCCACCACTTACGACGGTTAAAGATATCCATGTAATCCGACATATCGGAAGGGGGACGTTTGTTCATATAATCCTCCCGGCCCTAACGGCCGGCGATTACTCCAAAGTTGAATACAAATCCCAGCGCAATCTCATTGCGATCAACATTTCGCGAACTAGTGGTGGGAGCGAGATTCTTCTGGTGGATATAGCGGTAGTTCAGGTACGGCATAAGACGGGGAGAGAGGTGGTATCCAATCTGTCCATTTCCAGATAGGGATTCCAACTGGTGAACCCCCGAAGCACCTTCAGCACGCTGGTAGCATGCTCCCCAGTTCGTGACCCATTTTCTGCCAATGTTGAGATTTGTCCGTGCAGCCATGCCATAACCGGTGACGCTGTCCTGCAAGAGGCCAACTTGGCTGCTGCGATGGACAGAAAATGCGAATCCACCCCGCGTCTGCTGTTTTTGTAAGCCAGCTTCAAAGAAGGTGCTGACTTGCGGATCCGTACCGCCGCGCTCTGATACTCCTGGCCCCACGGACAAGTGGACACTGTAATTTCGCGGAAGTTTCTGGCTGAAACTGACCCTGAACTGCTGCAGGTGCTGATGTTCGTTCGGTGAAACCGAACCGAAATAAGTTTCGCTGACTGAGAACCCGAGAGTCTGTCGCGCGTTCATCGAATACTCGGTCTTCAGGTTGAAGGCCGTGGAATACAGAACATCCTTAGCGACAGGAGAAATATTAGAGGAACTACCACGCATACTGAAATGGCTCGCGGCTCCCTCTAGGTCTGCAGTGAGTTTCCAGCGGGGGCTTAAACGGTACGAGACGCCTACGGTGTTGGACCCGTGGAAAATATCCAAACCCTCGGTCAGCGCTTCCAGTGAATACATATTGAATCGAATGCCCCCAAAATTGACGAGCTTGAACGGCAAGTTGCCGCGACTGGGCGCCTGCGAAGCACTAACATTCCAGTGAAGCTCTAGGCGGCGAGTGAAGTCATGGCGAAATGTCTGTACATAATGGTGAGTGGCATAATTCAGCGCGTCATAGCGCTGGTAAATATTGAATTCCGGCAGGTAGCTGGCTTCAAAGCGAGTGTGCTGGCCGCGATAAGCGATCGTTATGCGCCCCGAAAGCTTGGAAACCGTGTCGCTCTTTCGGAAGCTGTTCGCCATAAAAATGTTGTCATCGAATGATTGCGTGGCCTGAAAGGCGCTGCTTACGCTCCAAAACTTGGCCAGCGTCTGTCCGAACTCGCTGATCTTGCCCCTGCCGGGCTCTTCATCGTCAGTTTTTTCTTGGCCTTGAGTGTCAGTCTGGGCCGGCGTGGCCGCAGGGTCGTCCGCCTGGGCTGAGGCGCACGGAATAAAGGCCAGAACCGCGAACAGGAGCACCAGGGGCAAGGGAGTTTTCATATTCATATTCGTATTCACATCAGCTCCTACGGGATCACCAGCGTGTCACGCGTTTCCAAACGCACGTTCTGTTCAAGCGATTCGCCCTTAATGATCTTGTTGTAATTCACGGGTATACGCGAAGAGACGCCATCACGGCTCCGCCGCAGGATGTACATCTTCTTCGGTTTCGCGAAGTCGCGGAATCCGCCGGCCAGGGCGATGGCATCGAGCACCGTCATCGAGCTGGAGAGCGCATAGGTGCCGGGCTTGTTCACTTCGCCTACGATATTGAACTTCTGGCTGCGGATCTCGTGCACAATGACCGAGACCTCAGGGTTCGTGACCAGCGTCTGCAACTTTTTAAGGATGCCGGCCTCGAGTTGCGTGGGCGTTTTGCCGTCCGCGTCAAATTCCCCCAGCAGTGGCAGGGTGATCTTGCCGTCGGGACGGACGGACACCGAGCGCGACATCTCCGGCTCACGCCAGACATTGATCGCCAGCACGTCTTCAACGCCGATCACATAGTCCGGGTCAACTTTGGGCAGGGGTTTCGCAGCCACGTCGGAGTTGCTCGCCTCGGCGACAGACGGACTCGGTTTCAGTTCGCCGTTCTGCGCAAATGCGCAAGTCGCTCCAAAAATCGTCAGACCCAAGGTCACTAACCACGGTTTAAAGCTCGTCATCATTACTCTCCACGGCGGTTTCTGGCGCCAGACCCTTGCTGAACTCGATCTCGTCGCTTTCAACTTGCAAGCCGGCTTCCTTCAATTTGTAGAGCAGAGCGCGATAACTAATATTCAAAGAGCGCGCGGCCTTTTTCCGGTTCCACTGATTTGCTTGCAGCACCTTGAGGATGATGTTGCGCTCAATCTTGCGTACGGCCTGGCGCGTCACATCCTTCAAATGGATGGAGCCGTTCAAGGGGATGTCGATATCGAGGTCATCCGCCTCCGGCTCGGAGTGCTGCAGCTCGCTGGTGATCACATCCGCCGTCCCCAGAATCACGTAACGCTTCATGAGGTTTTCCAATTCGCGGATGTTCCCCGGCCAATGATGCGATTGCATCAATTTCATGGTCGAGGCAGGAACGGCGGCAACGTCACGATTGAATTGGGTGTTGTAAACCGTAAGGAAGTAGTTCACCAGGTCGGGAATATCGGCGCTGCGTTCGCGAAGAGGCGGGACCGTCAGATTGACAACGTTGATCCTGTAAAACAGATCCTGACGGAACGAGCCATTGGCGATCTCATGCTCCAGCGCACGGTTCGTCGCGCAGACCACCCGCGCTTCCAGCCGCTTGTCTTCCTGCGAACCGATGCGACAAAATTGGCCATCCTGGAGTACTTGCAGCAGTTTGGCTTGCAGGTCCATGTCCATCTCGCCGATCTCGTCCAGAAACAAGGTGCCGCGGCTGGCCATTTCCACGCGTCCCGGCTTTGCGCCGTAGGCCCCAGTGAAGGCGCCACGCTCATATCCGAATAATTCGCTCTCAATGAGGGTGCCGGGAATAGCAGGGCAATTCACCTTGACGAAGGGCCCGTCGCCCCAGGGAGAGAGTTGGTGGATGAGCTTAGCAATGATTTCCTTGCCGGTACCGCTTTCGCCTTGAATAAGGATGGGTACGTTCGCAGCCGCCACCTTTTCCAATCGCTGCTGCACCCCAAGCATGTTGGCCGTACGTCCGAACACGACGTAGTCGGGCGGAGTGTTGCCCTTCAAAGCGGGGCTAGTTGCTGAAGCAAGAGACATAGTCTGCTTTCACAGTCTTGAAATTAGGCTGGTAAGAACAGCAGTGCAACTAGTACGCCAAACTTTTTCACTTTTAGGAAAAAAGTTGACGTGGACTGAAGCTGCTTTGGGGGTAGCCAAATATACCCTAAGATTAGGATTTCAAACAGAATATTCAGCGGGAACCTTGGGAATCACTAGAGCTGGGCATGCAAGCAGGGATCTACGAGCGGCGAACTAGTGTGCAAAAGATTTCACACTGAGGAAGCGGATTTCCTCTTTGCGCGAACCTTCGGAGCCGGGAGCTGAGGAGAAGTCATTCCGTTGAGCAACGGCTTTTGGAACTTGAGTCCCAAAAGTTGCCCCTGCTCGCCATGGGTCACGCGGACTAGTTTGGCCGAAAGCCCCTTCTGCCCGGCTTCTTTTCCCTTCGGGATAGGACTTGAAGGAATCTCAAGCATGATCTTCGAGCCTTGGGGCAGGTGTCGCTGGATCGCCAGAAGGGCTCCACCTACGCTGATATCTAAGGCGGTAGCAAATTCAATGAATTTGCGGCCAGAAGGTTCAATACCACGAACAAAAACCGGGATCGCCAGGGGCAGTCTTTGCCATTTGCGCCGTTCAGCGCCCTTTTTAGCTCGAGTCATGATGGCAATACATATGCATCTTGAGTTCCATCCGGGGAAACTTTAGTTCCTCTTTAAAATCTACAACTTAGCCATGGAAAATCGTATTTTCCTAAGGCGACTTCCTGTGGGGAGTGCAAAGTTTTGCGCTTAATGTGCCTCAGTGTGTATCAGGCTGTAGTGTCAGTAAGAGCCCAAAAATGATATAGTCTGCACCTTCCCCCTGTTATTTTCAGGCGAGTTTTTACCTTTATATGGCCAAAGGCACGGCCGCCGGCGAGGCGGTTTCCAAGAAGAACATACGAGACAAGGGGGCGCAACCTATCGCGCTCTCGGAGGACCTCGAAGGCAGTCTGGAATCTCTTTCTCAGGAAGAGCTCAAAGGTACTTGTTTGCGTTTGCGAGAAGAGTACAAGCGCCGCACTGTGGCCCTGGCTTCAGCCATGCACGAACTCCGTACACCTTTGGCCGTCATGGAAGGATATCTTCACGTCCTTTCGGGCGCGAAAGCCGGTCCGTTGAATGATAAACAACGTCAGATCATCGAGGACATGCAGTCGAACGGAAAGCGGCTGAAGAATTTCATCAGCGAGTTCCTCACGTTCAGCTCCATCGAGACCAAGAATCCGGACATGCATTTCGAATTTGGCGACATCAATGCCTGTCTGGCGGAAGTCTGCGAGATGTGGATGCCGCGTTTCCGGGAAAAAGGCGTGGCGCTCTATTTCCTTCCGGAAGACCAGTTGGCTCCGATCGCCTTCGACGCGCTTAAGCTGCAACATGTGGTTTCAAACCTGGTGCACAATGCCTGTAAGTTCACGCCCTCGCGCGGCACGGTGTGGCTGTCGACGGAAGATTTTGGGTGGGACCGCCGTTTGCATCAGGAAGCGACGACGCAGGTCGAACGGCGTCGCGAACGCAACAAGCTTCCGCGGGCGATTCGAGTCGTGGTTTCCGATACGGGACCGGGTATCGAACCGGAATTTCATCAGGAGATCTTCCAGGATTTCCGCAAAGTCTCTTCCCCATCAAATTCTCCTGATAGCATGGGACTAGGACTTTCCATCGCGCGACGGTTAGTGCAGGCTCATGGCGGCAAGATCTGGGTTGAGAGCAAGCCCGGATCGGGTAGCAAATTCTGCTTTGTGATCCCACGTACGCCCGCGCCTAAGCCGCTGCTGGAAAAGTAAATCAAGCCCATGCCTCCTCCGCAAACTGTTCTCGTCGTGGATGATGAGCCCAGCATGCAGCGCTACATGCGCACGCTGCTGGAGCTTGATTCCTATCGCGTGGAGATCGCCGTGAATGGCGTGGAAGCGCTCGAGCGGCTGAAGAAAGGCAAGGACCCCGATCTGGTCTTTCTGGACGTGCTCATGCCAGAGCTCGATGGCTTGCAGACGCTGGAGAAGATGCGGAAGCTTAAGCCGCAGCTCAAGGTCGTGATGCTCTCCTGCGTGAGTGACACCCCCAAGGTGGTGCATTCCATGCGCCTGGGCGCGCAAGACTACCTCACTAAGCCATTTGAAAAGCATGAGCTTGATCAGGTCCTGCAACGGTGTCTGGGCACTCCCAGCGGCGAAATGGAGATGACTTGCGAAGTGGAAGAGCTGGGCGACGATCTTTTCTTCCTGGCCGCTTCTCCTTCCATGAAAAAGATCGCTTCGGAAGTCGCGTTGGTGGCCAACGTGGACATTCCCGTCCTTATGCTGGGCGAAAGCGGCACCGGCAAAGAGATCATTGCGCGGCTGATCCACAAGCGGTCGGCGCGCGCGCATCGCCCCTTCAGCAAAGTCAACTGCGCAGCATTGCCCGGTGATCTGCTGGAAAGCGAGCTCTTCGGCTACGAGCCGGGGGCCTTCACCGGCGCTAACAAGTCAAAGCCGGGCCGATTCGAGCAATGCAATAAAGGCACGCTCATGCTGGACGAAGTAGGCGAGATGCCCGTGCAGTTGCAGGCCAAACTGTTGCATGTCTTGCAAGACGGCGAATTCTCGCGACTCGGCTCCCGGACCAGTATCAAGGTGGATGTGCGAGTCTTAGCGGCCACGAACATTGATGTGCAGAAGAGCATCGCCAACAAGACTTTTCGGGAAGATCTCTATTACCGCTTAAACGCTTTTACCGTGAATGTTCCCCCACTGCGGGAGCGGAAAGAAGAGATCCCATTCCTGCTGCGGCATTACATGAACCGCATGTCCGAGAGTTATGGCCGGCTGCCGATCCCGCTCTCGCCGCGATTGATGGAGGCCTGCAAAGAAGCTGCGTGGCCCGGCAACGTGCGCGAGCTAAGTAATTTTGTGAAACGATTTCTTATCCTGGGTGACGAGGACATGGTACTGGCAGAACTGGTGCGATCGGATGCGGAGGCCAGCGCGCCGGTCGGTGACCTGAAAGAAGTAGGTCGCGGGGCCAAGAACGATGCCGAAGCCGAGGCGATCCTCCGCGCGCTGCAGCAGACGGGGTGGAACAAGAAGCGCGCAGCCACTTTACTGAAGATCAGCTACAAGGCACTACTCTACAAGATCCAGGAGTACCGCATAAAAGCGCCCGCGGGGCGGGCAGCAGCGAAGTTTCAGACGTAACGCGCAGAGTGACTTTTCAAACGACGAGGGAAGTACTACTTTTAAACGAAGGAACCACATATCCATGGCACTTTATCTTGTGACCGGCGCTGCCGGTTTTATTGGTTCATCGCTCTGCCACACGCTCTTGGCCAAGGGTGAAAAGGTCCGCGGCTTTGACAATTTCTCCACCGGGAAGCGTGAAAACATTGCGCCCTTCGCGTCCCAGATCGACTTTCGGGAAGCTGACCTCCTCGATACCGCTGCTCTCGACGACGCGTGCGCAGGAGTGGACTACATCCTTCACCAGGCCGCGATCCCCTCAGTGCCAAAATCGGTGATTGACCCGGTGACCAGTCATCGCGCGAACATTGAAGGGACTTTCAACCTGCTGGTCGCGGCCAAAGAAGCGAAGGTAAAGCGGGTGGTGTATGCGGCATCTTCGTCCGCGTACGGAGAGACGCCTACGTTGCCGAAGCGGGAGGATATGGCTCCAAGTCCGATCTCGCCCTATGCGGTGCAGAAGCTTTGCGGCGAGCAATACATGGCTTCTTTTTATCGGGTCTACGGTCTGGAAACGGTGTCGTTACGCTATTTCAATGTCTTTGGTCCGTACCAGGATCCGACGTCTATGTATTCCGGCGTCCTAGCAAAATTCTGTACGGCGATGTTGAAGGGCGAAACGCCCACCATCTTCGGCGATGGGGAGCAGAGCCGCGATTTCACATTCATCGACAACACGGTTGCCGGCAACCTGCTGGCCGCTACTTCCCCGGCGGAAAAGGTCGCGGGGCGCATGTTCAATCTCGCCACCGGGCAGCGATATACCCTCAACCAGACGGTAGAGATCCTGCGGGGCATTACCGGGTACAAGGGCAAGGTGAATTATGCCGAGGCGCGCAAGGGAGATATCAAGCATTCCCTGGCCGATATCGAGGGGGCTCAGTCGGCCATGGGGTACCAGGCCTCGGTAGGGTTTGAGGAAGGCTTAAAACGCACGGTAGCTTGGTACCGCACCCAGTTGGTGCCTCAGAGCGTGTAGCCAGAATACTGATTTCCATAGAGTTCCCGGCTATTTGTCGGGAACTTTATTTTTTTCCTACCGTATTTCCTTCCATCACGTCTAAAAGTGACGAGGTGGAAAATGGCCCTCCGTGCCCTGACCCCAATGAATGGTAGTCCTCAGAGTTCTCCTGCTCCTGCCCGCCCTGATTTCAACCCCAGCCCGCTGAACCGTGAGGCTAAACCGGCGTCCGACAGCAAGTTTGAACGCCTGGTCTTCAAGACCCGCGGCCGCGTGGTCTTCGTGCGGCTCGAAGATATTCAATGGGTCTCGGCGGAAGGAAACTACCTCCGCTTACATCTCGAGAAAGAGTCGTATCTTCTCCGCGCTACCATGGCCTCCATGGAGAACCGCGTCTCGCCGGAACTGTTCATGCGCATCCACCGCTCGACCATGGTGAATCTGCGGTTCGTAAAAGAGATGGACATGGGAGCGGCGTTGGGCGAATCGGTCGTGGTTCTGCAGAATGGGACGCGGTTGAACCTGAGCCGAGGCTATAAGCACCGGCTGAAGAACCTGATCACACGGTGGAACTCCAGCCGGCAGCCGGCGGCTAACCAGCCGAGCCAGTCTTAGCGGTGAAGATGCGGCCTCACACCATACTGTCGCTGGCGGTGTGGGTCGCGCTTTCTTCTGTCACCTTCGCGCAGCCAAAATCTTCTAACGCTCGCGCGCCGAAGATTGATCCAAACCTCAAAACCCTGGCTGACACCGAGCGTGCGTTTGCGAGACTCGGCGCGGAAAAAGGCATCCGCGAATCGTTCCTCGCCTACTTTGCTGAGGACGGCATCTGGTTCACGCCTACGCCCAAGCGCACGGTTGAGGAGTTAAGCAGCCGACCTGCGCCGACTTCACCGCCACAGCGACGATTGGAATGGGCGCCGATGTACGGGGACGTTTCGCAAGCCGGGGATCTGGGCTATGACACGGGGCCTTCGGCGAATTCTGATCTCACGGCGAAGAAAGAACCTACCCGCTATGGCTATTTCTTTTCCATCTGGAAGAAACAGTCCGACGGAAGCTGGCGCGTCGCGCTCGACCTGGGGACGCAGACTCCTGATGCTTGGGATCCGGGTAAGCCACCCGAGTTCCGTCAGGCTCCGCCATCTGGATGGAAGTCAAAACGAAGCGGGCAAGTGCACAGCGACTTGGAGACGATGAAAGCCGCTGAAGCGTATTTTTCGCAGGCGTCGCAAATGATTGGATTAAGTCAGGCTTCCGCTGACTTTCTGGACGAAGCGGCGCGCGTCCACCGGAACGGAGTCTCCCCGCTAGTAGGCCGCGATGATATCCAAACCTACCTCCGCAAGAATGATACGAAGGCACATTGGGAGCAGATCAACGCCTTTATCGCCAAGTCTGCGGACCTCGGATACACATACGGCCGCTACACTTCGCCGGAAGAGACGGCCAACGACGCCGCGTACTACGTCCATGTATGGCGCAAGAACAAACGCGGCGAGTGGAAGCTCGTCTTCCACGTAGACACCATCTCTCGCAGCCAAAATTAGTCAGGGTAAGAAACGCGAACGATTCCCCGGCGGGACCAGTGGACATAATTCTTTTTCGCGCCCGAAAACCGCATACCGGATCTTTGCGATAAATCGATAAGCCAGATCGCGCAGCCCGCGCGGGACCATTTGCAGCGCACGAGCCAGTTTCGCTCTGCCCAGTGTCCGCAAGACATAAATCACCGCATCCGATCGCAGGTAAAGCCCGCCCGCCTCGTTCCGCACCACTACGCTGTCAGGCAAATCCTGCCTCTGATCA
>DATLCI010000005.1:0-6059 GCA_035526435.1 Terriglobales bacterium | reverse complement strand
CCGGATCTTTCCGGGTCGGTGCAGGTGCGCACCTGGATCCTTCCGCCCATGCCTTTCACGATGCCGCGGGAGACCCAGAGTCCCAGGCCGGTGCCTACGTCTTTCTTGGTGGTGTAAAAGGCCTCAAACATCTTGCGCAGGACGTCGGGCGTGATCCCTGGGCCGGAATCGGCGACCGAGATGCGCAAGGCCGGCAGGCCCCCGAGGGTAGCGCGCCGCACCCGGATCCGGATGGTCCCTTCCAGGGGGACGGCGTCCACGCTATTGCTCAGTAGGTTGGTGAAGACCTGCTGTAAGTCGTTGGCCACGGCATTGACTTCATCGTCGTGGCGGACGTCGAGCTCCAGGTTGATGGATTTGTTCTTCAACTTAGGTCCGAAGACCGAGACCAGATGGTGAAGATGCTCCGCCACCCGGGTAATCCCCGGCTGCTGGCTGCCGCGATAGAAAGTCAGCGTCTGCCGGGTGATGTGGGAGACGCGCGCCAGCTCCTGCTCGGCCAGCGCCAGGAAATCTGCGGCGCCCTGTGGGTCGCGATGCGTTGCGCCCTTGGCCAGGTAGATGAGGTTGACCACCGCTTCCAGGGGGTTGTTGATCTCGTGGGAGATGGTGACGGCCAGCCGGCCAACCGAGGCCAGCCGGTCCGCCATACGCAGGGCTTCCGCGGTTTTGTTGCGCTCGGTGATGTCGCGGGCGATCTTCGAGGCACCGATGACGCGGCCGTCGTGGTCGCGGACGGGCGAGATGGTGAGCGAGACTTCGATGGTGCTGCCGTCTTTGCGGCAGCGCTGGGTCTCGTAGTGGTCGATGCGCTCGCCTCTTGCCAGCTTCGCCAAAATGACCGGCTCCTCCGCATGCAGGTGACGCGGGATGAGCGTGAGCACGGAACGGCCAATGATCTCCTCCGGCTGGTAGCCGAAGATGCGCGTGGCCGCTGCATTCCAACTGGTGATGATGCCGTTCAGGTCCTTGCTGATGATGGCGTCGTCCGAGGAGTTGACGATAGCGGCGAGCCGGGCTTGGGCTTCTTGGGCGCGCTTCTGCTCGGTAACGTCGAAGGTGAAGCAACGGGTATGCGCGAAACGCCCGTCCGGCGCATAGACGTTGGAATGGATGCGGACCTCGCGGATCGAGCCGTCTTTGCAGCGTAGGCGGGATTCGTGTCCGTGCAGTTCTTCTTGGCGCGCGAGCCGATCCAGGATGCTGCGGATGGTGGGCTCGTCGGCGTGGAACTCAGCGATGTGGTGGCCGATGTATTCCTCGGGCCCGTAGCCGAGCAGGTTCATCTCCGCGCGGTTGGCCCAGAGGATCTTGCCCTCCGCGTCCACCCAGTGCAGCGGCACGACTGCGTTCTCGAGGAAGTCCCGCAACTCAAACTGGTTCATCTCGGATTGGGGCAGCGGGGGAACGCGATCGTCCATAAAGAATCAGAAAAATACCGAACTACGAGAAAAATTGCAACTCAAGGGAACACCCGCTGGGGGACGATGCAAAGGCAATGGCGGGGCACTCTGGCATAAGCGAGAAAGCGTACGGATCGCTGGGAAGGTTAGATAGCCGCCCCGGGACTAAAGGATGCAACGAGAGCGCGGGTTGGTGCGAATCCGACCGGATGGGGCAGCGCACACAGGCGCGGGCAGCAATGTTGCCAACCCGCAAAACACCTGTGAATACCGGGACATCCAATCCCGCAAGGAGGGAAAAATGCCAAGAGGAAAACGAAATACCGCAAACCATCCGCACGAGACCTTTGACGGCGTTAACGTGGCCGGCTTCGCGACGGACCTGAAGGAACGGACCAGCGAGGCCATCGAGAAGATGCAGGCCGGGCTGGGCGACCTGGAGATCAGCGAAGCGACGGTTCCGGACGCATTCAAGAATTCACCGAAGTTCATCTCCCCGAGCATCCATGCCTGGCTGGATGTGGCGGTGACGGGATACTTTCTGGGAGTAGGGGCATGGTGCGCGATGCGCGGCAAGAAGGGCGCGGCCACGGCGGCGTTCGTGAACGCCGGCATGGTGGCGGGGGTCTCCTTGATGACGGATTACCATGGCACCGGGAATAGACCGATCAACTTCAAAATGCACGGCACGCTGGACGCAGTGCAAGCAGCGACGGCAGCAATGGCGCCGACATTGCATGGCTTTGCCGGCGAGCCCGAGTCTTCATTCTTCTACGGGCAGGCCGCGAATGAAGTAGCGGTGATCGCGGCGACGGACTGGGACGCAGGCATGAAGAACAGGCGCCGGAATCTTCCGGCGGGAAATCAAGCGGCATAATACGAACTAAACTTCACTCAAACAATGATGCCTCTCCCGGCCGTTAGGCCGGGAGAGGCATAGTAGCAAGCGGACCTGTAAGCCGAATTCTGTCCTGCACCTTGCGGCACAGGGACGATCATTCCTCTAGGCGCCGCATTGCTGCGGCGCTCAAGCGACCTACCCGGAGTTTGGGCGCATCGAGCAGATGCCCGTTTATTCAAGGGCTCCGCGGTAAAGCCGCTTCGCCCTCGCAGTGCGCGCAAGCGCGACAGCTTGCGCTGCCTGCTCACCCGTCTGCACGAATAAAACTCACTCCCTATTTGGTCTTGCTCCGTGTGGGGTTTGCCCTGCCATCGACATTACTGCCGACGCGGTGCGCTCTTACCGCACCTTTTCACCCTTACTGAAGACTTGCGTCTCCAGCGGTATATTCTCTGTGGCACTTTCCGTAAAGCGGCTTTGAAGCCGCCCGCCCGGACGTTATCCGGCACACTGCTCTCAGGAGTTCGGACTTTCCTCTCCCGCAACGTGCAGCCCGGCATTCGCCGGCGTTCACGCGCGGCAGCGACCGTCCGGTCCGCCTGCCAACCCTACAATTATACCGTGATTTGAAACTGATTAAGGACGCGCGCCGAAGCCGACGGAGGAGGCCAACCCTTGTTCACTGCGGACCAGCCTACGTTTCGCGTTGCGGGAGGACGACGGTGGGGGAGCGGAAGAGGCGGACGTTTCCGCACGCTGCAAGCTCAAGTGCTGTGAATTTAGCGTGTAGTCGCCAGCGAAACGGACCTTGGCGGTGGCATTCGAAGCCGTCTGCACCCAGAGGCCGGCGACATCGTTGTAATCAACTTTTACGGTGACATCTTTGACCCACCAAGAGGGATTCTTGGAGAGCTTGCCTTCGGCGCGACGGACCATGAACCGCTGGGCATCCACCCAAATGAAGCCCTTGATGAGGTCCTTGCTTTCGCGCTTGGGCGTGATCTTCATAACGTAGCATAGGCGGTCGCCGAGGGCGGTCTTGCCTACCAATTGAAAATCGTAATTGTCAGGAGTGACGCTGCTGATACCCGGATTGCGGGCGACGCTGGCCTCGTGCTCCAAGGTTTTGCGGACTACGTTCTCCGCCATGCCGCCGGTGCTCTTCTTGATAGAGAAGGTCTTGTCGCCGGGAGGCAGGAAGCTGATCTCCGCGGTAATCTCGGAATTCGTCTTGGCTTCGTTATTATCGCCAGCTTTATAGACGTGATATTGACGCTCGGCCACATAAGCGCGGGCTTGCTCGCGGCTCAAATGCTGGGCCTGTACCATGCGCTCGACAATCTCCGGCGCGGTGAGCTCCTGCGCCGCAGCGCTTGCCGCAAAGAAGAGGACCGCCAACATAAGCGGTGAATACGCGGAGAGATTTGAGCCAGAAGAACGGTACACAGGGACCCCAAATACTACCTAGTTCTTGGGGATTAGAAGCAGCCCATTCGTGGGGAGATTGGTCTCTAAGGTGTTTTTTGCTTACTGAGCCAAGATTTTGTTGGCTGGCAAACAGTGCGTGGCTCAAGCACGCCCCGCCGGTATGGAGTTGTAAACGGCGAGCATCTGGCGGACGGAGGACTCCCAGGAGAAGCGCGCCGCTTGCTCATAGCCACGCTGTTTTAAGGTATCGCGGAGCTGCTGGTCCAGCAGGGCGCGCTTGATACCGTGCATGATCTCAAAAACATTCTCCGGATTGACGAGGACGGCGGCATTCCCCACAACCTCAGGAAGTGCGGAGGTATTGGAGGTCACCACCGGGGTGCCATGGGCCATGGCCTCGAGCGGAGGAAGCCCAAAGCCCTCATAGAGCGAGGGGAAGACGAAGACTTTGGCGACGTCGTAAAAGATGCGGAGCGTCTCAATGGGGACGAAGCCGAGGAAGCGAACGTCGTTCTGCACGCCGCTTTTGATCATGGTGCGGCGAAGGTCCGGATGAGAGGAGATCTCATTCCCAATGATGACTAGCTTTAAGTCCGGAAGTTTTTCTTCCTTTTTCAAATCATTCTTCAGTGCGGAAAATGCCTCGATAAGCTTGGCGACATTCTTATGCGGCTTGATGTCGCCCGCGTAAAGAAGGAAAGGATGGGTGACCTGGTAGCGCTCGGCGATGAACTGCCGCTCAGCGGGCGTGGAGTGTCCGCCAGTGAGCCGCTCGTCAATGGCGTTGTGCGCGACGTGGATCTTGGCGGCTTGTATCGCACTGCCAAAGAGACGTTGCAGGTCAACCTTGGTAGCCTCCGAGACGGCCATCACGGCGGCGGAATGCGAAAGCGCATAACGGCCCATCTCCAAGCGAAGGCGATTCCGCCAGGGCGGCTGATTGGGCTTACGATGAATGAAATCCAAGACATCGTGCACGGTGACGACATAAGGGCAGGGCGCCAGCCGCGGCGTCTTGAACATGTGGGGAATGTGGAGCAGGTCGCAACGGTGAGTCTGCAAAAGCTTGCGAAAGGCAAGCGAGGTCTTCCAAGTGGAGCTGAGGGTGGGGGTGGGTTGCAGGATGAAGTTTGCGGGGAGCCCGCGAAATTCCCGCAGGCGGTCGGGTGAACCCGCGAGGACGTAGATGTGTCCGGGGCCGCCGCCGGAGGCGGGATCCAGGCGGGCAAGTGTCCGCATGACATTGCGGATGTAAGTGCCGACGCCGAAGCCAGTTTTGCGTCGAAGGTCGAAGACGATCTTCACCTGACCAGTTTACAAGGCTAGCGGGTCACTGCCAGTTTTGAGCGGCGGACGGCGTACAGGGGAAATGCTTCGCAAAGTTCAGAGACCTGTTTGCGAATGACGGCGAGCTTGGTTTCATCGTTGCGATTATCGAGCGCGCTCGTGATCCACTTGGCGATGGTCTTCATCTCCGCCTGCTTCATGCCGCGAGTGGTCAAAGCGGGTGTGCCCACGCGGATACCGCTGGGCTTCATCGGAGGATTCGTGTCAAACGGAATGGCATTCTTGTTGACGGTAATGCCGGCATGTCCGAGGGCGACCTCCGCCTCGCTGCCGAGCATGCCTTTGGCGAAAACGTCGACGAGCATGAGATGAGTATCGGTACCGCCCGAGATCACGCGATAGCCGTGTTCTATCAGCGATGCCGCCAATACCCTCGCGTTCAATACGACCTGCGCGGCGTAATCCTTGAATTCAGGCCGAAGAGCTTCGCCGAAGCAGACGGCCTTCGCGGCCATGATGTGGACGAGTGGTCCACCTTGCGCGCCGGGGAAGACGTTTTTATCAATCTCTTTGGCAAACTCCTGCTGGCTGAGGATCAATCCTGAGCGCGGACCGCGCAGCGTCTTATGAGTGGTGCTGGTAACGATGTGAGCATGTGGTACCGGCGATGGATGGACGCCGCCGGCGACCAGCCCGGCGAAGTGCGCCATGTCCACAAGGAAGAGCGCGTTCACCTTGTCAGCAATTGCGCGCATGCGGGGAAAGTCGAAGACGCGGGCGTAAGCGCTGCCGCCACCGATGATCATCTTGGGCTGTTCACGGACCGCGATGGTTTCGAGCTCATCGTAGTCGATGACCTCAGTATCTTTACGGACGCCGTAAGCGGCCACGCGATATACCTTGCCGGAAAAATTCAGGGGATGACCGTGGGTGAGGTGTCCGCCGTGAGCGAGGTTGAGTCCGAGTATGGTGTCGCCGGGCTTCAGCACCGACGAATAGGCCTCCATGTTGGCGGAGGAGCCGGAGTGAGGCTGGACGTTGGCATGTTCGGAACCAAAGAGTTGTTTGGCGCGATCGCGCGCGAGGTTCTCGACGATGTC
>DATLCI010000002.1:0-5023 GCA_035526435.1 Terriglobales bacterium | reverse complement strand
TCCGTGGTGAATCACTTTATGGCGACTGAGACGCAAAATCCCGCGACTGCCACCTTGGACTACTTCTCCGTCTTTGGCCTGCCGCGCAAGCTGAACCTGGATGAGAGTGCGCTACAGCGGGAATTCTATCGCCTGAGCCGGGAATTCCATCCGGACAAGTTTGCTCGCTCCCCTGCGACTGAGCAGCAGGCGGCGATGGAGAAGAGTTCGCGCTTGAACGACGCGTATCGGACGCTGAAAGAACCCATCGCGCGGACGCAACACCTGCTCGAACTTGAGGGCGTGAAGCTGGAAGAGCAGTCAAGTGCGGCGACGCAAGCGGCCCGCGTGAGTGGCAACGAGAAGAAGCAAGTGGTTCCTCCGGAGCTGCTGGAAGAAGTCTTCGAGTTGAACATGCAGCTACAGGAAATGCGCATGAATAAAGAAATGGGTGAATCCGACCCCAGCATTGTGCGTGACCTGACTACGGCCAAAGAAAAGTTTGAAGCCAGCCTCGACGCCACCACGCGAGAGCTGCAAAGCATTTGGAACCACTGGGATGCTGTCGTTGACAACCCTGCGAACGAGCAGCGCAACAGCATCCGCGACAAGATGGTTGACCTGCTGAATCGCCGGTCTTACATCCGCAACCTGGTGAGAGACGTTAACAACGCCTTAGAAAGTTAGAAATGAAAGTAATAAGAAGCTATGGGAACGCCAGGACTACAGATCGAATCGAACAAGCTCGCTGACCGCGTAGTCGGCATCGACCTTGGGACCACCAACTCGCTCATCGCCTACATGCAGGGCGACGAGCCGGTAGTGATCCCCGGCGAAGATGGATCGAATCTCGTTCCTTCAGTCGTCGCGGTTCCTGCATCTGGAGAGCCTATCGTCGGCAATGCTGCACGAAAGGTTTTGATTGAGGATCCGGAGCGCGCCATCTACTCCGTAAAACGGCTGATGGGCCGAAGTGCCGCGGATGTGCAGGACGAACTGAAGTTTTTCCCCTTCCGCCTGGCTGCCGAGCAATCCGGAGTGCTGAAGATAAAACTGGGCGATAAGATCGCGACCCCGCCCGAAGTCTCTGCCATGGTTCTGCGGCAACTCAAGCGCAATGCAGAGCGATATTTCGGCGCGCCCGTGAGCAAAGCGGTGATCACGGTCCCTGCGTATTTCAACGACGCGCAGCGGCAGGCTACGAAAGATGCCGGCCGCATCGCCGGCCTTGACGTTCTGCGTTTGGTCAACGAGCCTACTGCGGCCGCGCTGGCTTATGGCCTCGATAAGAAGAAAGCCGGCACCGTAGTGGTTTACGACCTCGGCGGCGGCACTTTCGACGTCTCCATCTTGAAGCTGCACGAGGGTATCTTCGAAGTGATGGCCACCAACGGCGATACGCACCTCGGCGGCGACGACATTGACAATCTATTGATAGCCATCGCCCTCGACGACATGGTGGGCGACATGAAGCTTGACCTGCGAAGGAATGGTGAAGCCCGACAAGCCATCCGCAAGGCGGTGATCGAGGCGAAGATCGCATTGTCGTCACAGGAAGCGACCATCATCGAGGCTGACTTACCTGGAGGTCAGAAGTATCAGCGCCAGATAACCCGCCAGCAATTTGAACAATTGATCGCCCCGGTGATTCAGCGCACCGTGATTCCCTGCAAGCAAGCTTTGAAAGATGCTGGATTGAAGCCCGAACAGATTGATGAAGTCGTATTAGTGGGCGGCTCCACTAGGATTTCGCGCGTGCGCGCTACGGTCAAAGAATTGTTCAAGCGCGAGCCTCACTCGGAATTAAATCCCGATGAAGTAGTTGCATTGGGGGCGGCGGTGCAGGCGGACATCCTCTCCGGCAGCTCCAAAGCTACTCAGGACATGCTGCTCCTGGATGTGACGCCGCTTTCGCTGGGCATTGAATCGCTGGGCGGGACCGTGGCCAAGATCATCCACCGCAACTCTACCATCCCCGCTTCCGCTACCGAGCACTTCACCACCGGGGTTGACGGCCAGACCAATGTCGCGATCCACGTGGTCCAGGGTGAGCGTGAGCTGGCCAAGGACTGCCGCTCACTGGCGCGCTTCGATCTGAAAGGCATTCCGCCTATGCAAGCGGGATTGCCGCGTATCGAGGTCCGGTTCCTCATCGACGCCAATGGCATTCTTCAAGTCACGGCCCGGGAGCAGCGTAGCAGCCGCGAAGCTGAGATTGAGGTAAAACCGACTTACGGTCTGACTGATGAGCAAGTCGAGACCATGATCCTCGATTCCTTTGACCACGCTGAAGAAGACTTCCGGCAGCGTCAGGTCGTCGAGGCCCGTATCGAGGCCGAGACCATCATCAACGCGCTGGTTAAGGGCAGGAAAAGCCCGGCGTGGTCGAAGCTTACCGCCGAAGAAAAGAGGCAGATCGATCAACTCGAACTTCAACTCGAGCGCGTGAAGTGCAAAGAGGATTACAAAGCAATACAAGGCGCGACCACGGAGTTGAATAAAGCGACGACGCACCTGGCTGAAATGATGATGGAATCGGCCGTGTCCACCGCGCTCCACGGGAAGACCATGAACACCGCAGCGGACGAAATGGGCGAAGGGCCGAGTGCGCCGCATCCCTTCGCGCCCGCGGAAGTTGTGAACTCCGAAGTTGTGAACACAAGAGATTCCAAGGACTAATATCAATATGGCAGACACCATGACTGAAAAGACCGTTAAGACCATCGATCCAAACCATCCCGACCAGCTCGAGCCTCTCGCCGAGAACATGGTGCGCGTGGTGTTCATGCCGGAAGGCAAGGTGATGGAATATGAGCACGGCAAGCTGCCATATAAGCACCACGGGCGTCCCGCTTCCCTGCTCGATGTGGCCGAGAACTTCGATGTGTTCCTCGATCACGCTTGCGGCGGCAACTGCGCCTGCACCACCTGTCACGTAGTGGTGAAGCAAGGCGCCGAGCTGCTTAACGAGATGGACGACGACGAGGGCGATCGCCTCGACATGGCCGCAGACCTGCAACTGGCGTCACGTCTGGGCTGCCAGGCGGTGATTGAGAAACCCGGCACCGTGGTGGTCGAGATCCCGTCGTGGAACCGTAACTATGTTTCTGAGGGTGGAAGCAGTAAACTCTAGCGCGGCGCCGAACGACGGAGGGAGCCAATGGCGTTCGAACTGACGTGGGACAAAGCGGAGGATATTGGGATCGCGCTACTGGAAAAATATCCCGGCATCGACCCGCTGACCGTCCGCTTCACTGACCTTCATCAGTACGTGATCGAACTCGAAGGCTTCGCCGACGACCCCAAGAAGTCGAACGAAGCGAAACTGGAAGCCATCCAGATGGCTTGGCACGAAGAATTCCAAGAGAATATGTGAATGTTCTTAGAGAACTTCGATCTCGCCCGTGGTCACGTGGTAGAACAACTTCGCCAGCTTTAAATCTCTCTGTTGCACCCGCTGATTGATCACGGGACTTTTCTCCAGCACCGTCGCGGCGGTCTTCAGGATGTGCGCTTTCACCGCTAAAACCAGATCGGTGGTCTCTTTCATTCCCATGAGCGACGGCTTTACCAGGTCTACCATCTGCTGTATGTTCGCCGTGCCGGCCGTGGTCTTGGTCAGCGCGGTATAGACCGCGCGGCAATCTTCATGGCCCATGATGATCAGCAGCGGCGAGTTCACGATCTCGACGGCAAACTCCAAGCTTCCCAGAGTGAGCAAGTCCACGGTGTGTCCCGCGGAGCGGACGACGAACAGATCACCAAAGCCCTGGTCGAATACCAGTTCCGGCGAAACGCGGCTGTCAGAGCATCCGAGGACGGTTGCGACCGGCTTTTGTACCGCCGCGAGCGTGCCGAGGAACGGATACGTCTTGGGCGTGGGGTCGCCGGCAAGGAAGCGCTGGTGGCCTTCCATCAGTTGGGCGAAGAGGTCGCGCTGAACTTCGCGATTGTTGCGTGGAGCGAGATCAGTCATTTTCACCCGCCTCGCGCAGGAATTTGGCCGCATCTTCCGGAGATGTCGGATTGATGTGTACGCCCGTTCCCCACTCGAACCCGGTGACCTTCTTAAGCGTCGGGATCACTTCGATGTGCCAGTGGTAATGCTCCGTAGGCTGGTCCTGCATGGGCGCGGAGTGCAACACCAGGTTGTAGGCGGGATGGTCGAGCACCGCGTCTAGCCTCATGAACAGTGACTTCAAGGCGCGCGAGAGGTCGCCGAAATTCACCGCGGGTGAGAACTCAAAGCCAGAGTCGTGCTTGCGCGGAAGCACCCAAGTCTCGAAGGGAAACCGCGAAGCGTAGGGCGCAATGACGAGAAAAGTATCGTTCTGAAACACGACCCGCTCTTCGTCTTTGGCTTCCTGGCGGACCACGTCACAGTAGATGCAACGGTCTTTTAACTGGAAATATTCGCGCGCGCCTTTCAGTTCTTCCACGATGTTCCGCGGCACGATCGGCATAGCGATGATCTGGCTGTGCGGATGTTCCTGCGTCGCCCCGGCCGCCGCTCCGTGGTTCTTAAAGACCAACGCGTATTTCAGGCGCATATCGCGCTTCAGATCCACGAGCCGGTCGCGCACGGCATACATCACGTCCTCAATGCGCTTTTCCGGCATGGTCGCAAGCGTGTGCATGTGCTCCGGAGTCTCAATCACTACTTCATGCGCGCCAACGCCGTTCATGCGGTCGAAGATGCCGTCGGCCTGGCGGTCGAGATCGCCTTCGACGCGCAGCGCGGGAAATTTGTTCGGCACCACGCGCACCGTCCACCCGGGGCCGTTGGCGCCGTTACCACCGGGGCGGTAAGCCAGGATCTCAGGCGGAGTCTTGGCCTCGTTCCCAGCGCAGAAGGGGCAGACACCGGTCTTGAACTGGACTGGCTCGCGGATGAAATCGGAAGGTCGCTGCGCGCGGTCGGTGGAGATAATGACCCAGCGTCCGGTGACGGGGTCGCGTCGTAGGTCGGGCAAATCGGGCTCCAGTTTGCGGCCAGCAGCGCCCTGGAAACCGGCGTCTGCAAAGCGACTGACCATTCTAATGC
>DATLCI010000192.1:0-6313 GCA_035526435.1 Terriglobales bacterium | reverse complement strand
TTCCTTGACCGTTTCCCGCCAACCACGTTAAAATTGAACAGTTTGACTGTCCTGCGTCTTCCCCTCCGGGAAGATGGGTAACGCGCCTTTCGCGCCAGATCCAGAGGAACCAGCAAGCGCCATTTTATGATCGCCCTTTGGGCCCGGCTAAATGCCTGAGCCCGCTGCATTTGCTGGCGATGGAGGTTGTATGTACGCAGTCATCCGTGCGGGTGGAAAACAGTACCGCGTTGCCCCCGGCGACGTGATCAGGATTGAGACCTCGTCCAAGACGCAGCCGGACGCGAACGGCAAGTTCCAGTTCGACGCGGCAGATGTACTCGCCATTTCGAGCGAGCCCGGACAGATCACCACCAAGCCGAACGGCGGCGCCTCGGTGACCGCGCAAGTGGTGGACGAAGGCCGCAGCAAGAAGATCCTGGTCTTCCACTTCAAGCGCAAGAAGCAGTACAAGAAGATGCAAGGACATCGCCAGGGCTACACCGCGGTTCGCATCTCGGAGATCGCGTTCGACGGCAAGAAGGCCTCCGCGCCTGAGCTGGCCGGCAGCAAGAAAAAGGCAAAGCAGGCCAAGGCGCACGCCGAAGCTGGCACTGCTCCCGTGAAAAAGGCCGCGGGCCGTAAGGCACCGGTCAAGAAGCCGCTCGCGGGCAAGGCTAAGAAGGCTGCTCCTGGGTCTGGTCAAAAGAAGACAGCAGCGAAGAAGGCTACGAAGAAAAAGTAAGTTCGCCGCCAGTGGGCGGGAAAGGTTCGACCAAAATATCTCAGCGCCGCAGCCTAATGGCTAACGGCTAAAGACAAAAGGCTGGTTTCCAATGGCACATAAAAAAGGTTTAGGAAGTTCAAAGAACGGACGCGATTCTAACGCGCAGCGCCTGGGCGTAAAGGCCTTTGGCGGACAGCTCGTCTCCGGCGGCTCCATCATCGTGCGTCAGCGGGGGACACCGCTGAAGGCCGGCGAGAACGTGGGTCGCGGTAAAGACGACACCCTCTTCGCCAAGGTTACGGGCGTCATTGAATTCCGTGATCGCGGGCAGATGGGTAAATTCGTCTCCGTGGTCCCGGCCGAAACCAAAAAGTAAGAGGGGACAGACTCTGAAGAGGCGAGGCCGTTTCGGCCTCGCTTTTTATTTGCAGGAAGAACCTTTAACTCCATGTTCGTTGATGAAGCAAAAATTCGGGTATTCGCCGGTGGCGGCGGCAACGGATGCATGGCCTTCCGGCGGGAGAAGTTTGTCCCGCGCGGCGGTCCTTCGGGCGGCGACGGCGGCCGGGGTGGCGACATCCTCATGGAAGCCAGCGAACGCCACAACACTTTGGTTCATTTCCGCTTCAATCCTGAATACAAGGCCCAGCGCGGACGCCACGGCGAGGGCTCGAACTGCAGCGGCAAAGAGGGCACCAGTATCACGCTGAAGGTCCCGGTGGGAACCATCGTCTATGACGACGCCACCGGCGACAAGATCCATGACTTTTCCACCCCGGACGAGCGTATTGTCATCGCCAAAGGCGGACGTGGCGGTCGCGGCAATCAGCACTTTGCCACGCCCACGCACCAAGCGCCGCGCGAACACGAGCTCGGCCGACCCGGCGAAGAGCGCGTGCTCCGCCTTGAACTGAAGTTGCTGGCGGACGTGGGCTTGGTCGGATTTCCTAACGTGGGAAAGTCCACATTGATCTCACGCATTTCTGCGGCGCGTCCCAAAATCGCGAATTATCCTTTTACCACGCTGCAACCAAACCTGGGTGTCGTGACCATTGGCGAGATGCCCGATGAAGAAAGTTACGTCGTCGCCGACATCCCCGGGCTCATCGAAGGCGCGCACGAAGGCCACGGACTTGGCATCCAATTCTTGCGGCATATCGAGCGTACGCGGCTTCTGGTGCACATGGTGGACGTGTCCGATGCCAGCGGACGTCCCGATCCGGTGCTGGATTTTGAAGTGATCATGCAGGAGTTGGAAAGCTTTGGCGCCGGATTGATCGACAAGCCAATGATGGTAGTGGCCGCCAAGATCGACGTGGCGAATCCGGACAAGCTGGCCACGTTGAAAAAGTATTGCGATAGGCGTGGCTATCCACTGATTGAGGTTTCGGCGGTCGCCGGCTCGAACATTCAGAAGCTGAAGTACTCCATCGGCGCGATTGTTCGCCAGATGCGGCAAGGCAGCTATCAAGGCCCTAAGCCGCGCGCATTGCCCAAGGCAGCTTTGTCGCCGGTGAAAAAGGCGTCTGCCGTAAAAACTTCAACCACGAAGTCTGCGGCCAATAAGACTGCATCCAAGCGAGCACCAAGAACACCGGCAAAAGCGGTCAAGACGCGTAAGCTGCCCAAGTACAAGGCAAAAAAGAAATCGATGAAAGATGTGAAGTTCAAAGCGGCTGCAGCCAAGAGCGGGAAGGCGCGCGCGACGCGCAAGCCCAAGAAGCTTTCTTCCCGTAAACGCGCTAGCCGGTGAATGTAGAACGATAATGAAGATCGCACTCTTCGGCGGCACCTTTGACCCCATCCACCGCGGACACCTTGCCGTGGCCCGCGCGGCTGCCGAAGCCTTCAAACTGGATCGCATTCACTTTGTGCTGGCGGACACCCCGCCCCATAAGCAAGCCAAGCCTATCACCCCGTATAAGCATCGGCTGGCCATGCTCGAGATGGCCCTGGAAGGCGAAGAGAAGTTCGTGCCTTCACGGATTGAGGAGCGCCGCACCAAATCGCGCCCCGAAGCCAACTATTCGATCGATACGGTGCGGCGTTTCAAACAAGCGATGGCCAAGCGCGACAAGCTCTTCTTCATCATCGGCATGGATTCTTTCCTGCAGCTCGACAAGTGGAAAGAGCCGGAGGCGCTGCTGGCCGAGTGTGAGTTCATCGTGGTGAGCCGCCCGGGACATGCCAGTAAGGCGGCGAAACCGGTGTTTGCCACCAAAGTTCATTTGCTGGAAACCGTGGCCGTAGATATTTCATCCACGCAGATACGCGACACCGTGGCCCGGGGCAAGCCGCTCGAAGACCTGGTGCCCGGCACCGTGGCGCAATACATCAAGCGGCACCGCTTGTACCGCTGATACAATTTCTTTCGGAGCCCACACCTTTTGACGAAATCGTCTGACCTGCGTAGCCAAGTCGCCACCGCGATTGATGCGGCTGAATCCAAAAAAGCTGAGAACATCTCCATCCTGCAGATGGACAAGTCCGCCTCCACCTTCACCGACTATATGGTGATCGCCAGCGGGACCAATCCGCGGCAGGTACAGGCTGTGGCCGATGAAGTCGAGTTTCGGCTGAAGCAGGCCGGTGTCAACCCAAACAACATCGAGGGTTATAACCGCGCCGAATGGATCCTGCTGGACTACGTGGATTTCGTGGTCCATTGTTTTTCAGAGCAGGCGCGCAGGTTCTACGATCTGGAACGGCTATGGAAGTCGGCCAAGCGCTTGCAGCTCGAAGACCTGAAGGGCAAGATCAGCCGCGCTAGCACCAAGCCAACCAAGGCTTCCCGTCGCAAGCCGGCTAAGTCCGCAGCCAGCGCCGCTATAGGCAAATCGGTTCGTGCCGCTACTTCGCGAACGAAGTCCAAGCCCGCAAAGAAAGCCACCAAGCGATTGTCCGTACGAGCCGCCGCGAAAACCACTTCACGCCGCAAGAAGAAGTAAGCCGCATGGCAGAGCCAGCCAAGCCGCGCCGTTCGAGACCATCCGGCTCTGCTGCGGCTCCCGCCCCGGAAAGTCCTCTGCACCGCGCCGCGCTGGATGGATTCGTCGCCGAAGATCCGGCGTCTTCCAAACTACTTCAACTCATCCACAAAGTCGCGGTGGCGGACAGCACTGTCCTTATCCAAGGCGAGAGCGGCGTTGGCAAGGATGTAGTCGCATCCCTCATTCACTATCTGGGTCCGCGCCCGGAGCAGCCGCTGGTAAAGATCGATTGCGCCAGCTTGCCGCACGAACTTCTCGAAAGCGAACTCTTCGGCTATGAGCGCGGCGCCTTCACCGGCGCAACGCAAATGAAGCGTGGCCGCATGGAACTCGCCGGCACCGGAACGTTGGTGCTGGATGAGATCGCGTCGCTGTCCCTGGCGGTGCAAGCCAAGCTGTTGCGGGTAATCCAGGAGCGGACGTTTGACCGTCTGGGCGGGACGAAGCCGGTCAAGCTTTACGCTCGCATCGTCGCCATCAGCAATGTTGACCTGCAAGATGCAGTTGCGGCGGGCGCCCTCCGTGAAGACCTCTTCTATCGTTTGAATGTGGTTCCCATTAACGTGCCGGCATTGCGTGATCGCCCCGCGGATATCAAGCCACTCGCCCAAAAACTCCTTGCCCAGCTTTCGGCAACGTATCGTCGTGAGGGACTCCGGCTTGCGCCGGATGCGATGGCGGCCCTGAAGAACTATTCATTTCCGGGAAATGTTCGCGAGTTGCGCAACCTGCTGGAGCGCGCGGTGGTCCATGCTATGGGTACGGAGATCACCCCTTCGGATCTGCCGGCAACCGTTCGTGATCGTACTTCTCCGAGCAAAAAGCTCTCGCTTGAAGAATTGGAGCGCAACTACATTGCGGAGATCCTCGACCACACGCGCGGCCGAAAATCGAAGGCAGCGGAAATATTGGGCATCAGCCGGAAGACGCTGCTGGAAAAGCGCAAGAAGTACGAGCTATAGCCTTACTTCCCGCGGATCAGGAACACCCCGGCGACGAGTAAGGCCGCGCCGAGGAGCCGTGCGGGGCTGGCGGCGCGCACGTGTGTGCCAAGAAATCCATAATGGTCCGCAGCCAGCGAGAACACCATCTGCCCCAGGACCGCGGAGCTGATCAGCGCCGCCGCGCCGATGCGTGGGATCAAAAGAATACTTAGCACGATGTAGAAGGCACCCAGGATGCCGCCCGTCCAGGCCCACCACGGAGCCTGACTTAGCATGGAGGTTTGAGTGCCGGCCAGATGCGTGGGAATCAGCACCAGTACGAGTCCGATGAATCCCACCGCGAAGGAGATGGTGGCAGCTAAAACCGGATTACCGGCAGATTGCTGCAACCGCGCATTGATGAGCGCTTGCAGCGCAATGGCCATGCCGCCCAGCGCGGCAAGTAACAGGAGTGTCCACATTGTTTTCGTTCTCATGAGGTTGAAGTTGATGCAGTATTAACTGGAAGCCTTGGCGGAAGCACCGTGGATCAACCGCGACGCCAGTACGTTCACCCGGATGTAATCATCGAGCGTTACCAGCTTGCCCGAGAACAAGCTCGCACCGTAGCGCTCCTCTGCCGCCTGCAGCAGTATGGCGGTATCGGTAATGAATTTGTCACGATCTGCGGGATGCTCGTCGCTTACGGTCTCAAAAGTATCGTCCGGTTTTAGGAACTGCGCCGGCACGTGCGCTGCGGCGGCGAAGCGCGAGACTGTCTCCAATACCGCCGCACGCGGCAGCTTCTCCGCGGAATAAAAGAGTTCGTAAAACTGGTCAAGGGTGAGCGGTTCGCGGTCAGCAAATTTTTTTGCTTCCAAGACTGCACGCGCCCACTGGTGCTTGATGCCCCGCGCGGAGAGAAACACCACCAGGAATGACAGAATGGCCATCGCACCCAGCGACGCCATCCCCATGTAGAGCTGAAAATCTCCCCCGAATTCCGGCATAGATGCCGACATTATCGCACTTTGCACCAGGGCCGCTGGCCTTTATAGTCGAAGCCGTGAAACTTCGGGTCGCATGGATCCAGGCGAAGCCGGGCAAGGACAAACTTCCCGGCGTGCAGTCCCTGACCGCAGAATATGTGGATCGGATCGGCCGCTACAATCCCATTGAAACAAAGGAACTTGCCAGTGAGACATCCCTATTTAAGGATGTGGGGTCGGCGAAGACAGCGCCGGTGCTGGTGCTGCTCGATTCCCGGGGAAAGCAAATGTCGTCAGAAGAATTCGCTGCGTTCCTCGACAAACATCAGCAGATGGGCACACAGCATTTATGGTTCGCTGTGGGCGGAGCCGATGGCTTTGGTGAAGAGGCACGTAAAGCGGCGGCCGCCCAACTTTCATTGGGCAAGATGACTCTCCCCCATGAACTGGCGCGCGTGGTGCTGCTTGAACAACTCTATCGGGCATTTACAATCCTCAAGGGACATCCGTACCACACGGGACACTGACTATGGCGGCACCGATCATTGACCATCGAGAGAAGGTTGACCAAGCGCTGATCCGCGAAGTCGCAGATAGGATCGTGGCGGCATTTCATCCACGCCGCATCGTCCTGTTTGGCAGTCATGCGCGTGGCGATGCTCGACCAGAGAGCGACCTGGACCTAATGGTGGAGATGGACACGGA
>DATLCI010000189.1:0-11086 GCA_035526435.1 Terriglobales bacterium | reverse complement strand
TACATCTTGTCCATGTAAGCGATGGTGAGGAGAGTGTCCCATTGCTTGGGCCGGCAGCTTTCGATAGTGATGAATTGCCCGGTGGGACCGGCCTTGACCACGTCAACCATTCGCGGCCCGAGTTCGCGTTCACGGGCGGCGTGTGAAGACCATCCATGCACCCACGCAATGAGTTGCAATGGCAGGCTGGGCAATATCTCTTTACTGGTAACGAAGGCGGTCAATCGCACTATGCCTTCCAGCATCAAGTAAATCAGCAGCAGGGTAAGCGGAGATATCAGATAGGTGTAAAGGGCGAAGGTGCCGGCGCCGAGGGCGGCGGCGGCTTGCGCGGTCTGGTCACCGCCCTTCGCGGCCACCTGATCGACGATGCCGGCAACGTAGGCCTGGTACCAACCGGGATAGCGCAGCCATAGATATCCGGCAGGAAGAACGATCTGCAAGATGCCAGAGAGCAGGCCACCCCGTTGAACGTCAAGGTTGGAGGCGTGGAAAAGGCGTCCGCGATAACGCGCGGGAATGAGCGAAGCGAGAATGCTGATAAGGGTGGTCAGCACGACGGGCGGATTTTACACCGGTGCGAGCCCGATTGCGCGTGTGGTTTTGCGGGTGATATCCTCGGGCTCTACCTGGTGAGCGGGAGTAGCTCAATGGTAGAGTAGCGGCTTCCCAAGCCGTTGGTTGCGGGTTCGATCCCCGTCTCCCGCTCCAAAATCGGTTTCCGGCTTCCCATAGACGGTTCACCCGAAGGGCACGCAGGTAGTTACGGGGCATCCATCTGATTAAAGGGGTCCCTCGTCTCCGCTCACCTTCGGCTGGCGGTTCGCTTGGGATGACGCGTCAACTACCAGACTCCCTTATCGCTACCTGTGATCTTGTAGCTGATGGCGGCGGCGGAGGCCAGATAGGGAAGCATGGTCAGACGGAAAGTCGCCGGGACGTCGCCATTGAAGGCGGCGCGGGTGACTTGCTCGGAATAGAGAGCGGCGCCTTGCGGCATGATGGGGACGCGGAGGAAACGCTGCCGGGGATGGACTTTGTCGCCACCGCAGATGGCGGCTTTGGTGATGGTAGCGGGCAGTTCGAGGCCGCTCCCGCGATACTTCTGGGCAAAGTCCGAGACGATGGTGAGATAGGTAGCTACGCCCCGCCAGATGCCGGAGTTCTCCGTGGCACGCTTGAGTTCCGCGAAGTCAAGCTCACCGGAATCAACCAGAGCAGTGGTGTTAATGAGATCACACACGCGGAAGTAAAAGTGGCGATACATGCGCTGAAGCGTGGCGACGATGATGCGTTCTTCGGGGGCGGGAACAAAAAAGGTCTTGCCTTCGATGGTCTTGGTGACGCGGCGGGTGACGAAACGCCGGGCCAAAGTGGTGTGTTCCCCCATCTGCCCCAGGCGCTGGACGTGAATCTCCACGGGATCGGCTAGTCCGGGAATATTGAAATTCCATTTCTGCGCGAGGCGGTCTCCCCAACTTTGCGGCTGAATAGTCGCACTGAAGCGGTCTTGCATCACCGCGAGGACCTGCTTCTCATTACCAGTAGTGTAGAGGTCGAGATCATTGCCAATGTCTGGCCAGTGGTCCAGCGACTTAATAACGGTGGTGGGACATCCGGCGGATTCGAGTTCCTTGCAGACAGCTTCAAGATGAGCGAGGGCGTTGGCGATGCGGGCCCGTTCCGTGGTGAGCGCGGAGTCAGCCCAGGACAAGGTGGCTTCATCGCCGCGGGCGAGGGCGTCTGTGCGGATGGTTTCCATGCCGCGGAGGACGGCATGATGCGAATGAGCCAAATCGAGAAGCTGCTGGCGTCCGGCTTCGTCGAGGGTACGGACCATCTGCAGGCAATCTTCATTCGGGCTAGGGCTTAAAGTAAGACCGCAAAGGCAGGCGAGCAGCTCCTTTTCACGAATGTCTGCAAACGATGACATTAGGTCTCCAGAGGAAGAGTTGTAGCGTACGAGCTATCTATGATTCCAGTTTTTGTGCCGGAGTTGGCAAGGAAGCAGCTGCCGATCTCCAGTCCGCAGTCTCCAGTCTGCGGGGACGAGACCTTAGTCGGGTGGGCGGTACGGATATAATCACCAGTTTCAGCCACAAGTCAGATTTCAGTCGCAAGTCGAAATGGGGAGAGGGCCTTGGCCTATAACGACCTAAGAGAATGGATATCCGCGCTGGATAAGGCGGGGGAGTTAAAGCGAATACGCGCCGAAGTGGATCCCGTTCTGGAGATCACCGAGATCGCTGACCGGGTGTCGAAGGCGGGGCGGGGAGGGCCAAAAGCCGGAGGGAAGGCGCTGCTGTTTGAAAACGTGAAAGGACACCGGGGTGCTCAGGTCCTGATCAACCAGTTTGGCTCAGACGAGCGGATGAAACTGGCATTGGGAGTGGATGGGTTGGATGAGGTGTCCGGGCGGATCATTCAGTTGATGAACATGAAGTCGCCCGAAGGCTTCCTGGAAAAAGTGAAGATGCTGCCGATGCTGGCGGAGTTTGGCAAGTTCTTTCCCAAGACAGTGGCCACGGGGCCCTGTAAAGAGGTGATCAAGAAGGGCGCGGAGGCGTCGTTGCTGGAGCTGCCAGCGCTGAAATGCTGGCCGCTTGACGCCGGGCGCTTCATCACTTTCCCGTGTGTGATCACGCGCGACCCCCGGACGGGCAAACGCAATATGGGTATGTACCGAATGCAGATCTATGACGCGACGTCGGCGGGAATGCATTGGCAGCGGCAGAAGGTGGCGGCGGAGCATTATCGCGAGCTGCTGCGGGCAGGGTCGAGCAAGACCGGAAGCAAGGCCGCAGCGGTGGACATCATGGCGCGGTCATCCGGCGGGGCGGTGCTGGCCCAGGGTGAGCGGCCGAGCGGGAAGTTGGAAGTGGCAGTCGCGATCGGGACGGACCCGGCGCTGACGTTTTCAGCAATCGTCCCGGCTCCTCCGGATATTGAAGAGTTCATCATTGCTGGGTTCCTGCGCCAGAAGCCGATCGAGTTGGTGAAATGCGAAACGGTGGGCCTGGAAGTTCCGGCAACGGCGGAATACATCCTGGAAGGGCATGTGAATCTGGACGAGCTGCGGACGGAAGGGCCGTTCGGCGACCACACCGGGTTCTATTCACTGGCGGATGAGTATCCAGTGTTTCACCTGACGTGCATCACCCATAGGAAGAACCCGGTGTACTCGACGACCATCGTGGGCAAGCCGCCCATGGAAGACGCGTACATGGGAAAAGCGGTAGAGCGAATCTTTCTGCCGCTCATGCGGCTGACGTTGCCGGAGATCGTGGATGTGAATCTGCCGATCGAAGGCGTGTTCCATAACCTGATGATCGTATCAATCAAGAAGTCTTACCCGGGTCATGCCCGCAAGGTGATGAGCGGGATATGGGCGCTGGGGCAGGCGATGTTCACGAAGTGCATTATCGTGGTGGATGAAGACGTGAACGTGCAGGACATTGGCGAGGTCACACTCAAAGCGCTGAACCATATCGATCCGGAGCGCGATATTCAGTTCACCATGGGGCCGGTAGATTCGCTAGACCATGCGTCGCGGATGCCGAATTACGGATCGAAGGTGGGCGTGGACGCTACGCGGAAGTGGGCGAGCGAAGGGTTTACGCGTCCATGGCCGGATGAGATCGTGATGGATGAGGCGACGAAGGCGCGCGTGGATAAGATGTGGAAGGATCTGGGAATCGAGTGAAGATATTTGTAATCGGTAATTTTGGAATCGAGTAATTGAAAGGCAAGGGCAAGACCCAGAGCAGTCTGTCGACTGACAGCTCGCTGACCTCCGGGGCCTGGTTCCAGATGGCGGAGCAGACTGGGGCTGCGTGGAATCTCTCGTTAGGTCCGCATTAAAGGACCTGAGCACTCCCCAAAAACGGAGTCGGCGTTTATACTTCTTATATGTCCTTTTTGCGAGGCATTGGCGCGCTGCTGAAGGGTATGTCCATCACCTTCCGGGAGATGTTCGCTCCGACGGTGGTGGAGAATTATCCGGATGGGCCGGGGCCTTTAAAAGGCGCGGTATTCCAGGAGCGCTTTCGCGGATTGCATGCGCTACAGCGCGATGAGAATGGCCTGGAGAAATGCGTAGCGTGCTTTCTATGCGCGGCGGCTTGTCCTTCGAACTGCATTTACATCGAGGCCGCGGAGAACACGTCGGAGAACCGGATCAGTGGCGCTGAACGTTACGCTACGGTCTATAACATCGATTACAACCGTTGCATCTTCTGCGGATATTGCGTAGAGGCGTGCCCGACGGACGCGATCACGCATGGACACGGCTTCGAGCTGGCGACGTTCAATGCGAGCAACCTGGTGTATCGCAAAGAGCAGTTGCTGGTGCCGCTGACAGCGGCGATGCAGTCCAAGTAAAGTTTGATCGAAGTGCAGTAACCCGAGGGTCTGCGGGTGGGGCAATCCCCAAGAAAGCAGGAACCCAGGTAGAAGGGTCCTGACCATAGCCGAATGAATACATTCCTGAATCAGCTCCGCGACCGCATCATCGTCTACGACGGCGCGATGGGCACCCAAATACAAGACCGCCACCTCTCCCTGGATGATTACTGGGGCAAAGAAGGCTGCAGCGAGATATTGGTGCAGAGCCGTCCGGATGTGATCCGCGAGATCCATGCGGGATACTTTGCCGCGGGCGCCGACATCGTGGAGACCAATACGTTTGGCGCGACGCGCATCGTGCTGGCCGAGTATGACCTGCAAGACAAAGTCCGCGAGATCAATATTGAAGCGGTGAAGCTGGCACGGGAAGCGGGGGCGGGATTCTCCGGCAATGGCAAGCCCCGGTTTGTTGCGGGGTCGATCGGACCTTCAACCAAGCTGCCATCGCTGGGACACATCAGCTTTGACGATATGGTGGCCGCGTATGAGGAACAGATAGCGGCGCTGATCGAAGGCGGCGCGGACGTGCTGCTGATCGAGACTTGCCAGGACATTCTGCAAGTAAAAGCTGCGGTCGCGGCGGCGGAAGATGCGATGCGTAAGGCGGGGAAGCGCGTCCCGCTGCAGGTACAGGTCACGCTCGAAGCTACGGGCACCATGCTGCTGGGGACGGAGATCGGCGCGGCGCTGACGACGCTGGAACCCTATGACATTGATATTGTCGGGCTGAACTGCGCGACTGGTCCGAAAGAGATGAACGACGCGGTGCGCTATTTGGGGCACAACGCGACCAAGTACATCTCCATCCTGCCGAATGCGGGGCTGCCGCAGAACGAAGGTGGCCGCGCGGCCTACAAGCTAACACCGCAAGAGCTGGCTGAGTATCAGCACCGGTTCGTCGCGGAATATGGTGTGAACGTTGTGGGCGGATGTTGCGGCACCACTCCAAAACACATTGAAGCGTTGGCGGCCGCCGTAAAAGACTTGAAGCCGCTGCCGCGGGAAGGCAAGCCGGTGGGTGCGGCGGCGAGCGCATATACGTCGATTCCATTGGAGATCGATGGGCAGCCGGTGGTGGTGGCGGAAGAGATGAACACCACGACGCAGAAGAAAGAATTCCGCGAGCTGGTGCAGCAGAAGAATTACGACGAGATATTAGCGTTGTCAAAGAAGCTGGTGAATGAAGGCTCGCACATGCTGGACCTGTGCACCGCTATCGTGGGCGAGGACGAGATCGGCTACATGACCTCGGTGCTGGAGAAGATCGCGACGCGAGTGCCGGCGCCGATCCTGGTGGATTCGACCGAAGCCGAAGTGATTGAAGAGGCGCTGAAGCGCATACCCGGCAAAGCCATCATCAATTCCATCAACCTGGAAGATGGGGAGAAGCGGACCTCGAAGGTGCTGCCCATGGCCAAGCGCTACGGCGCGGCGGTGATCGCTTTGACCATCGACGAGGAGGGAATGGCGCTCACGGCAGAGAAGAAGGTCGCGATCGCGAAGCGCATCTTCGAGCTGGCGACGAAGAAGTATGGGATACGTCCGGTGGACCTGATCTTTGACCCGCTGACGCTGCCGATCTCGACGGGGCAGGAAGAGTATCGGTCGGCGGGGATGGAGACGCTGAAGGCAGTGGAACTGATCCACAAAGAGCTGCCGGGGGTGAAGACCATCCTGGGCATCAGTAACATCAGCTTTGGTCTGAATGCGTATGCGCGGCGGGTGCTGAATAGCGTTTTTCTGAAGGAGGCGGTAGACCGCGGACTCGATGCAGCCATTATTAACTACAGCAAAATCTATCCGTTATACAAGATTCCTGAGGCAGAGGTTGATCTAGCCCGGAAGCTGATCTTCCAGGACAAGTCAGCGGGCGATCCGCTCCAGGTCTATATGCAGTTTTTCTCCGGGAAAAAGAAGGTGGACACGCCGGAGGAGGATGTTGCGCATCTTTCGGTGGAAGATCGCCTGAAGCACTGCATCATCAATGGCGAGAAGGCGATCGGCGAAGGCGCGCAGAAGCGCTCACTAGAACAGATTTTGGAGACGGCGCTCGAAACCTATACTCCGCTGGATTTGATCAATACTGTCTTGCTGGATGGCATGAAGACAGTCGGTGAACTGTTTGGGGCGCGCAAGATGCAGTTGCCGTCGGTGCTGGATTCGGCTGCGGTGATGAAGCAGGCGGTCGCCTATCTCGAGCCGAAGATGGAGAAGAAAGAAGGCACCCAGAAGGGGACCATCGTGCTGGCCACGGTGAAGGGCGACGTCCACGATATTGGCAAGAACCTGGTGGACATTATCCTTACCAATAATGGTTACAAGGTGGTGAACCTGGGGATCAAGCAGCCGGCTGACACCATTATTGCGTCCGCGCGCGAGCACAAGGCCGACGCGATCGGGTTGAGTGGGTTGCTGGTGAAGTCCACGCTGGAGATGAAGTACGTGCTGCAAGACTTGCAGACGCAAGGATTGAAATTTCCCGTGATCTGCGGCGGAGCGGCGCTTACGCGAAAGTACGTAGAGGATGATCTGCGCAAGGAGTACCAAGACGCGGTCTTCTATGCGAACGATGCCTTTGACGGATTGCACGTGATGGATGACCTGGCGACGAGCGAGGTGTCACGCTCCCAAAGGTTGACCGAGGGGCGAACGCGGAAAGAGTTTGCGCAAGCCGCGGCGGCGGCGGCAGTTTATGGCGTGGGGAGCACGTCGACGGAGCGGTCGGCGCTGGTGAAGCCCGCGCCGAATGTGCCCAAGGCGCCGTTTTATGGGGTTCGCACCAAGACGGATTGGGACCAGCACGAGATCTTCGACTACTTGAATCTGACTGCGTTATTCAAGAACCAGTGGCAGTTGAAGACGGCGTCGCAGGAAGATTATGCGCGGCTAGTGGAAGAGAAATACAAGCCCATCCTGGCGGAGCTGATCGAGGAAGTCATCCGCGACCAGTGGTTTGAACCGAAAGTGGTGTATGGATTCTTTCCGTGCCAGGCTGAGGGGAATACAGTCATTGTTTATGACGTACCCGGTGGCAAGGAACTGCAACGATTTGTATTTCCTAGGCAGCGCGAAGGGCGCAAGCTGTCGATCGCGGATTATTTCCTGCCGAAGTCAGAAGGGAAGTTCGATGTCATCGGGCTGTCGTTGGTGACGGTGGGAGATCGGGCATCCGAGCTGACCAAGAAGCTGTTCGATGCCGGGGATTACACGCGATATCTTTATCTGCATGGACTGAGTGTGGAAGCAGCCGAGGCCCTGGCGGAACTAAGCCACAAGAAGATCCGTGAAGAGCTGGGTATCGCGGGCGAGGATGCGCCGCGGATCAGCGACCTGTTTCACCAGAAGTATCGGGGATCAAGATATTCGTTCGGTTATCCGGCGTGTCCGAACCTGGAGGACCAGGTGCAGTTGTTCGCGCTGTTGGAGCCGGAGAAAAATATCGGCGTAAAGCTGACGGAGACGTTTCAGTTGGAGCCGGAGCAATCGACGTCAGCGATCGTAGTGCATCATCCGGATGCGAAGTATTTTGTGGTGTAATTAGAGGCAACCTATGTCGTAGGTTCGATCACGCGTACTATTTCCATCCATCTCACTTGCAGTTCTTCAATGTATCGCTCATATCCGGGATATCCGTGCAATCTAAGCATACTGAGATTATTTCGAAACAACGGATAGTTGGGCATCCCATTTTCACCCGCAAAGCGCAGCCACTCGAGGGCTCGCTTTTTATCAGCCATTTCCGCATACGCAGCCGCGATGAGGAAGGCGGCATGGTGAAAGTGATCTTTGCCTTTCCCAAAGTGGATCGCGGTTGCGATCTGCCGTTCGGCTTCAGTTTTCTTTCCCTCTCGAGCCAGTAGAAGAGCGGTAGCCGCGGCCTTGTCATATTTATCCGCAGATCCGATCAAAGAAAGCGCGTCCCGCGCCTCTTGAGGGCGGTCCATATAGGTTAGAACGACCCCTTTCTCAAAAGTGACAATATTATGCCTGCGGTAAGTCTCAAGGGCTTCAGCGAAGCTGTTGCCTTGCCAATAGCTGCGTGCGAGACGGCGCTTCGCGCCCTCCAACTGAGGATCAAGGCGAATCGAAGTTTGAAGTTCAGTAATGGCTGTAGCGTGCAAGCCCAAGTGGGCGAGTTCCGCACCCAATGCGTGATGGGCCTCCGCTAGATTCGGGCTCAAAATCGCGGCCTTCCTGTAATCAGCTACCGCACCCGCAAGATCAAAGCCGTGCAGTTGGGTGTAACGCAGGCGTCCGCGAACCAAGTACGCTTCTGAAAGATCTGGAGCCAGTGCAAGAGCTCGCGAGATCGCCACAAATGCTTCTTCATCCACCCTTCTGCCGCCATGCCAATAGAAGATCTTTTCGCCCAAGGCGGACGCAAGGACAACGTAGGCATCGGCGAAGTCATTATCTAGTGCGATCGCTCGTCGCGCATCTTGGATAGCCGCATCGGCATCCGCTTCCGAACTCGCAGCCCTGCGCAGACGGTAACTGGCGCGCAAGTACGCTTCATGTGCTCGAGGATTGCGCGTCCGAGGGGACTGAAGATGTTGCGTTTCTGCAGGGGAAGGCGTAAGACCAATCTTTTCCACGACGGCACGCGCTATCTCGCGCTGAATCGACATCGTGCTGTCAGCCGCGCGCTCGTACCGCTCTGACCATATAGGTCGATCTGTCTTGCCATCTATCAGCTTTAATGAAATTCGAGCTGTCTCGCCATCACGAAACACAGAGCCTTCCATGATGGCATCTACGTTGAGTTCGCGTGCGATCTCCGGAAGCGACCGGGTGCTGCCGGCATACCGACTCGCTGAAGTCCGGGAGACGACACGCAGTGCCCGCAGAGAAGCAAATTCACTGGTCAGTTCTTCGGTGACTGCCTCCGCAAAGTACTGCTGATCGGGGTCGGGAGAAAGATTCTTCAACGGCAGTACGGCCAAGGAGTGAACTGTCGTCGATGGGCCCATGGTCGGTTTCAAGCTACCTTGGTAAATGCCATAACCTGCCGCCAATATGATCAGGCCACCTGCCGCGATAGCAACGAACCTTGACCTAGTTCCTCTGAATGCGGGCACGACACTGCTCGTGGCTGCATCCCTCCCCAGGCGCTGCAAGTCAACTAGAAGGTCGCGCGCCGTCTGGTAACGATACTCCGGCCTCTTCTCGAGGGCCTTAAGTATGACTTGCTCTAAGGCGGCGGGAATGGAAGGATTAAGGACGGATGGGGCGGGAGGGGTGCGATTCAAGATGGATTCGATAAGACTTGCTCCGCTTCCTCGGTGGGGGCGCAGTCCCGTTGAAAGCTCATACAGCACCACCCCCACGCTATAGAGGTCACTGACCGGTCGAGCGAGTTCACCGCATAGAACCTCCGGCGCCATATACGCAGGTGTACCAGGAATGCCATCAGTCTTCATGGTGGTGGTGGCTGCATTGGACGGGTCGTTAGGGGCTGACTTGGCCAAGCCGAAATCGAGGATTTTTAGTTGTCCTTCCGGACGCAACCGCAGGTTCGCGAGCTTGAGGTCACGATGGACAACACCCCCCTCATGCGCGGCGATCAATGCCCCCGCGAGTTGTTTCCCTAGGTCCACGACTTGCTCGTGACGAAGAGGGCCGTTGCGCACTTTTTCATCGAGCGAGATGCCGGGAACGAATTCAACTACTAAGAAGTCGATGGAATCCTGAGATTCGAAATCGTAGAGGGTTTGAATATTGGGATGGTTCAACCGTGAAAGCGCATGGGCTTCGTCCCGAAAACGTCGTTTTGCACTTGGATCATCAAACATCTTCTCAGAGATGACTTTGATCGCTACCTCACGCTGCAGGTGTTCGTCATTGGCGCGAAAAACAACACCCATCCCACCGGCTCCGACTTCTTCAAGCAGACGATACCGGCCAAGCGCCTGGCCTGCCTGTAAGGTGATTCTGCTCATCGGCGAGGATTGTAGCGCACCTAGAAGCGCGCGAAAGACCTATTTGAGGGGTTTAGTTCACCGTGCCCGGGACCATTTGGGGATCGAGTTTGATCTCGCCGAAGGCCTTCTCATAATTCTCGACATTCTGCTGCATGATCATCAGAAGCGCTTTGGCCTGTTGCGGGCTGAGGTAGATGTTCTGGAAGTTCGCGACTTCGACAAGCTCAGGGGTCTGTTGTTGGAGGCGTCCGAAGGTGAGGCGGAAATCCCAGACGGAGACGTTGATCTGCACGCTGTTGGCGTAGCTCTCGCGAAAGTCCGGCGTGTTGGTGAGGTTGATCTGAGGCTGCACGGGAAAAGCCATGATTCCGACTCCTTGTTTCCTGAATATGGATTCCAGAATGTGCTGGGATGATAAATGATGGTGCGAAAGGGGGGACTCGAACCCCCACGGTTTTACCCGCCAGATCCTAAGTCTGGTGCGTCTGCCAATTCCGCCACTCTCGCTCGGACTTCCTTTCAATTGTACCGTGGATAAGCATCTAGGCTGCTAGTACCGGAGTGGTGATGGCGCGAGGCTTTGACAGCAAATCCGTGGAGGAGCAGCAGTCGGCGTTTGCGGCGAAGGCGAATGCCGGACCGCGTGAGCAGGTGACGCCGGAAGAGGCAGCGCAGCGTCGGGAGCGCGAGGTGCTGTTGCTGAGCAGGAAACAGGTGGCCGCGCAGTTGGAGTCGGCGAGTGCGGCTAGGCATCGGCAGAT
>DATLCI010000182.1:0-4016 GCA_035526435.1 Terriglobales bacterium | reverse complement strand
CGCGGCGATACCGGAACGTACCGTTCCGTAATCGAAATCAAATACGGCGACGCGCTTCTTGCGCGTGGTCGTGGTGGCCTGGGCCGGAGGCGGCGGAGGCGGAGGCGTCACTTCGGCTACCGGTTCCGCCGGTGCTGCCGCTGACTTGGCCGGTGCGGATTTAGTGGCTGCAGTCTTGGCCGCGGGTTTTGCGGCAGTCTTGGTCTGTGCCTGGGTAAAGCTGGCGAGCGCGAAGCAGGATACGATCGCGAGCGCAGAAATTCTCATCTTCATGGCCCTTCTCCAACCCTTACTTTGTATTTGAGCGGAAATCTTAATCCGCAGTGCTAGGGGTGTCAATCAAGCAAACCACCGGCTTTTCTCCGGGCTTTCTCTGCAATCGGGAGTTTCTACCGATATCTCTGCCTGCGAGGCCGTGTTATGGTGACGCCACTCTTCCATGCGTTGGCAAACTAAACCTTGTGATCACTCCGCTGCGGACGCACTGTCTTCCGCCGCTGGTCTGCCTTCCGCATTATCGAAGTTACTGCTCCAGCGCGGCATTGATACTGCGGAGCGCGCGGAAACATTTCTTAATCCGTCTTTAGCGCAGCTTCATGATCCGTTCTTGATGCTGGGCATGAGTGCCGCCGTCGAACGCCTGGAACGTGCGATCGCTACGAAAGAGCGTACGCTTATTTACGGCGACTACGACGTGGACGGCACCACCGCGATCGTCATCCTGAAGACGTGCATCGAGCTGCTGGGTGGCGCCGCTGAGTTCCACGTGCCCCATCGCATCCGCGAAGGCTATGGCATGCGCGACGACGTGCTTGAGCGCGCCAAAGAAGCAGGCCTCTCGCTGGTGATCAGCGTGGACACCGGTATCCGCGCTTTTCAGGAGGCGGAGACGGCGAAACGGCTGGGGCTGGACCTCATCGTTACTGACCACCACCTTCCCGAAGAGGGTGAAGGCGTTCCCGCGGCGCTCGCTGTACTCAACCCGAACCAACATGGGTGCGGATATCCGTGCAAAGAACTCTGTGGCGCGGGCGTTGCCTTCAAGATCGCGCAGGCGCTGTTGACCCGTGCCGGCCAGGAGAGACTGATTCCATCGTTCCTGAAGATGGTCGCCATTGCTACCATCGCAGATTCAGTGGCGTTGGTGGGCGAGAACCGCGTGATCGCCAAGCTTGGACTCGACGGATTACGCCGTCCGGTGAATGGGGGTCTCAAAGCGCTGATGCAGGTCGCGAAACTTGAAGGCCTTGGCCGCGGCATCAGCGCGACCGACATCGCCTTCCGCGTGGCGCCGCGCATCAACGCCGCGGGCCGCATGGACATCGCCGCGGACGTAGTCGAACTCTTTACCTCGCGCGATGAACCTCGCCAGCGCGAGCTCGCCGCGAAGCTGAATCTGTTGAACACTGACCGTCAGGCGGAGGAAGCCCGCATCCTGGCGCAGATCCATCAACGTTTAGATACCGAAGAAGCATTGCAGAAGAGTTTCTGCGTAGTCATCGCCGGCGATGGATGGCATCGCGGAGTGATCGGCATTGCCGCGACGCGAGTCGTCGAACGAACGGGAAAACCCGCGCTCGTAATTGCCATCGACGAAAATGGTCAAGCCCATGGTTCCGGCCGCTCTATATCAGCTTTCCACTTGTTGGACGCACTGGAATCCGAACGCTGCCACGGACTCTTTACCCGCTTTGGCGGACACGCTCACGCCGTCGGCTTTTCCATGCCCGCGGAACGTGTCTCCGAACTTTGCGCCGCGATGGACAACTACGCACGCGCTCATCTCACCGAAGCCGACTTCGTCCCCATCCTGCAAGTGGATGCTGAGGTGGAACTCGGCGAACTCACGCCAAAATTCCTTAGCCAGCTCCAACGCATGGAGCCGTTCGGGATGAGTAACCGCGAACCGGTATTCGTGGTCCGCGGAGCGCGAGTGATGCAGCCGCCACGCGTGCTCAAAGAAAAGCACATCAAGTTGCGGGTCGGCAGCGGTGCAACAAATGGCAGCCCACTTGGGATTAGTAAACCCTTAGATGTTTTGGCTTGGCGCATGGCCGAGCGCTTTCAGGCATCGCCGTTGGTTGCGGGCGATTATTTGGATATCGCATTCACGCTCGAAGAAAACACGCATCCCGACTTCGGCGGATTGCAGTTGGTGTTGAAGGACTTTGTGGCGGTGCCGCAGCAGGTTGCGACTGCGACCGCAGAGGCCTAGCCCCCTGTAAACAGGGCTGAAGAGGCACCTAGCCCTCTTCTTCGTGCCCATCGTGGCCTTCGTGGTTGAATTTTGTCTTTTGTTATAATCGAAAGCAGTCCAAGCGGCGGCGCTATCGTCTAGGGGTTAGGACGTGAGATTCTCAATCTTAAAACACGGGTTCGATTCCCGTTAGCGCTACCAAACCTTTGTTACCAGACGACCCTCTCCGTTTACTTTCCTCTCCGCTTCGCCCCCACCAACGTCACCGCCACCACGCAGTTCTCCGACGATCGGTTGTGCCAGGCATGACGCGTCCCATTCTGAACAACACAATCGCCCTGCTTTAAAACGACTTCAGCTCCATCATCCAGTTCCATACACACTTCCCCCGAGATCACCACGTCGAAGTCCACCGTGTCGGTGGTGTGCATTCCCGGATGTTCAGGTTCCAGCACCTCCAGCATCCCCGGCAGCTTTTGTGCGATCTCTTCCAGTGCAGCGGCGGTTCCGAGCTCCTCTAAACTCGTACTCGTATCCGGCGGGATAATGAAGAACCCGAAGCGAAATCCACCTGACGCCGGAAAATAATTTGGCTGCGCCGGCGGAGTCCCATCTGACGGAAGCTCCGGCACCACGTCGCTTCCCCAGTTGCGACGAAACTCATACCCCGGAAGTGCGCTTACGGTGACCGGCTTCACCGGCGCGTTGCGTATGACTACAGACTTGCCGGATTTGTCCCGTCCGGTGACGATGCAGCGCAGTTCCATAAGATTCTCCTCAGTTCAGGTGCGCCGTATTCTAACTGAGGGCCGTCTGTTCCATTTGCCTCTTCCCTTCGCATCCGCAATAATCCTCTCCACCTTATGAGCAAAGCCTTCTTCGTCGCGGCTCTCACTCTTCTTGCGCTCACTTCGCTAGTGTTCGGTCAGTCATCTTCCGCCGGCAAAGTCTCCGCCGTGATTCCTTCCACGTCGATATTCCGTGGGAGCGGGAGCAAAGCCGTCCGCACGGCGGCTACGAAAGACGAACGCATCCAGTGGAATGACATTTTGCGAACGGAAAGCTCCGGACGCGCCCGCATCGCGCTGGAAGATCAATCCATCTTGACGCTGGGCTCGAATTCGACTCTGCGCATCGTTAAGCATGATGCCCGCAGCCAGCAGACGTCGCTCGAACTCGGCTACGGACGCATCCGCTGTCAGATACGGCAGATCACTGCGGACAATGGACGCTTTGAATTGCGCACGCCGACGGCCGTCGCGGGCGTGATCGGCACGGACTTCGGTGCTGATTCGTCCGATCCCGATGAGACCAAGTTTGTTTGCGTGAATGGCGCGGTGCGGGTGCGCAGCAGCGATCCGAACATTACCGCCTTCACCGACTGCACCGCCGGTATGAGCGTCTCGGTGCGCAAAGGGAAGGCGCCAGGCCCGGCGCTTCCCGCCACACGGGAGCAGATCGAGCGCTGGCAACACATCACCGAACCCGGCGACGCCCAATTCGCGCACACTATCCCACCGGTGCTGGAAACGCCCGGGGCTGCTCTGCGCGGACGCGAACCCTTCCCCTGGCTGAGTGACACCGCCGCGGGAGGCATTCGCTGGAAGAACATTGACTTCACCGGCAGCGTCCGTTTCCGCGCCGAAGGTTGGGATTGGTTTAACGTCGCGCCGGGCGCGGTTGGCAATAATAACGACACTTACGCCTACGCCCACTCCACGCTAAAGTTGGCGCTCACGCAAAACCGCGAGCGCTGGGCCTGGGGGCTCGAAGTGACGCAGCCCACCATCTTCGGCGCGCCAAATAATTCCGCTGCTCC
>DATLCI010000165.1:0-6469 GCA_035526435.1 Terriglobales bacterium | reverse complement strand
GCGGAGGTGTCGTCATAGACCTCATCGACGCCGGGGACTTTGCAGAAGGAGGTGACTCCGACGCCGTAGCGGGCCATATCGCAGCGGCGCTGGATGGTGGCTTCGCGGATCTTCTGGGCGCGTTCCGCGTCTTCCTGGTGGAAGCGGCAGCGAGGGTTGTCTTTGAGGGCGAGTCCGTTGCAGAGGACGCCGTTGGGAAGGACAAAGGAGCAAGTGGCGGGAGCGGACATTTTTTTGTTCTCCAATTTAATGTGAAGTTTTGCATTGCGATTGTCAGTTAGGAGTCGTTAGCCGTTAGTCGTTAGGAAGGAAAAACCAAAACCGTTAACCACGAAGGACACGAAGGAACCACGAAGGATCACGAAGGAAGCTTCAACCGCAAAGGTCGCCAAGGACGCAAAGACTGATAGTGCGTGGCATCCTGCCCACCCCCCTCCCCCCTGCTTTCGCGTGGATGTTTGATTCGACAGGGGTTAGCGGGAGGGGGTGGGGTAAATGTTTAAGTACAAAGCGGTTATCTTTAAATGTTTAAGAACAAAGGGGATAGAGCGGGTTTCAAGTTTCGCGTTTTACGCTAGAAGCAGAGCAGCGGAACAGCAGGTTTCACGGTTCCCATTAAGAGCTGAAGCCTCACCACGGAGGCACGGAGACACGGAGAAGATCAGGAAGCTTGCCCGCAGTGCGCTTTAGATGCCCAGTCCGGGCAGAGCAAATAAAAAGGGACAGGCTGGAGGCCTGTCCCTGCTTAATTTTCACTCTACTACCAGCTTAGCAAAATTGAGGGGGGTCCAGTGCCAACTTTGGGAGATTTATATTTGGAATGGAATCAGGAAGATGGCGGGAATTTGGGAGTTTGGGGGCTTGACAAGAATTTTCTGGTTAACCACGGAGAGCACCGAGGAACACGAAAACCCAAATCTTTAACCACTAAGGACACGAAGTAGCCACGAAGCAGCACGAAGAAAACATAATCTTGAACCGCGAAGGGCCCGAACGGACGCAAGTAGTTAAGATGGCGGAGAGAGAGGGATTCGAACCCCCGGAGGCCTTTCAGCCTCAGCGGTTTTCAAGACCGCCCGTTTCAACCACTCACGCATCTCTCCAAGCACCATTATAAACAGGCGGTAGGCTGTAGGCGGTAGGCGTTAGAAGGGCAAACCACCAAAAACAGGCGGTAGGCAGTAGGCGTTAGGCGTTAGAAAGCAAGACCAAGGGCAAAACTAAAGGGCAAAACCAAAACCAGGCGCAGCACCACCGCGGATGCATCCGCTTTAGAAAACCCGCCGGCGGCGGTACTATCTTCCACGCGCATGTACAACATCTACAGCTACACCCGGATGATCGCGGACGAGCTTCGCTCAGGCGCTTACTACCAGGCGCTAAAGGCGTCAATCACGCCGGAATCCGTTGTGGTGGACCTGGGCGCGGGGGTCGGCTTCTGGGGGCTGGTGGCGCTGGAGCTGGGCGCGCGCCAGGTCTATGCGCTGGACTTCTCTCACCTGCTGCACGTGGGCAAGCAGATCGCGGCGGCCCATGGCTGGGAGCAGCGCATCGAGTTCATCCAGGATTTTTCCACCAACGTCACGCTGCCGGAACGCGCGGACGTGATCATCTTCGACCTGCACAACGAGCTGCCGTTCTGCCACAACGGTCCGGCGGCCATCATGGACGCGCGCGACCGCATGCTGAAACCGGGCGGCGCGCTGATCCCCTTCCGCGAGCGCGTCTATGGCGTGCTGGTGGAGTCGGCCGCGGCCTATGCGGATACGGTAGGCTTCTGGGAAAAGCCGCACTATGGGCTGGACATGAGCGCGGGGCGTCCGTTTGCCACCGACTGGATCTACACGCGACGCTTTGCTCCGGACGAGCTGCTCTCCGACCGCGCACTCTACACCGAGCTGGATTACCGCACGCTGACCGACCCGAATGCCAGCGCGACCGTGCGCTTCACCGCGCAGCGCGCCGGCACCGCGCACGGGATGCAACTGTGGTTCGAATCGGAGATGGGCGCGGGCGCCCGGATCGTGAATGCGCCGGGCGCGCCAGAGACCATCTTCCAGGCCGCGTTCATCCCCTGGCCGGAGCCGGTGGCGATGCTGGCCGGCGACCGCGCTGAGATCAAGCTCAATATGAAGAATTGGAAATACGAATACCTGTTCGAGTGCAACTGCACTTTCCTCTCCGCCGAGGGCTCGGCGAAGGCCGAGTTCCGGCAGAGCTCGCTGCGCCATGCACTGCCCCGGCTAGTGGGCTCACGGGCGGAAGTACTTTGAAGGCAGTGAAAGGCAGTTGTCAGTGGCTAGTGGCTGGGGGCTAGTGGCTGGGAGCGCGGGCTGGTGGCTGGGAGCGCGGGCTGGTGGCTGGTAGCGCGGGCTGGTGACTGGCGACGAGTAGCTAGTTACCGCAGCGCGAAGGCGATGATGGTCTGCCCGCGGACGCCGCTTCGCTTCTCTACCTGATCATTCAACTTCTCTTCCAGCGCGTCGGTGCCGGGATCGAGCTCACAGGCGGCGACTTCTTCCGGCGTGGCGCCGTGGTAGCAGAGTTCGCAGTGGCCGAGGGCGATGGTGTCGCCCATATGCAAGGACTGCATGGGAGGACCGAAGACGCGACAAGTCAGGGGACGCGCCGCGTAGAGCTCGCAGCGTCCGCCGCCGTCTTTCGAATGGGAAGCGGAGAGCGCGGGGCAGGGCTCGTCGTCCGCATAATCCTCGAAGCGCTCGATGGCCGCTTCATCGGTAGAGAGCAGGCCCGTCTTTGGATCACCGGGGAACGAGGCTGCCAGGCGCGCAACCGCGTGTTGCGCGCGGCGGCGGATAGCCGCGGCTTTGCCGGGGTCGGTGAGGGCAAGCTGCTCGAGTCCGAGGCGGAGCCGGACCGCATCGAGCTGGCTGATGGGAAATGGCCCGTGACAGCACTGGCTGCATCCGGGCTTGCAGACGAGCCATGCGCCACTCTTGTCGGCGACGCGAGCGAAGGCGTCGTCAATGGTGCGGAGGAGCTTGGCGTCGCCCTTTGGCACCTGTATCTGGACGAGTTGCGGCTTAGCCACGGGCAATGGAAACGGGAAGTCACAGGCTAAGGATAGCTCAAGGGCACAGCGGCTGGTCGCGGTCTTCGGTTTGCGGTCTGCAGGTAAACGCAAAAGCAACACCCAATGCATTGTCCTTCGACTCGGCGCTCCCGCTGGTCGCGACTCGCTCAGGATGACAAGGGTGAGAGTGGGGCGCGAGAAACAAGCCGCGAGGTTGGCGGAGACGGGAGCGAACCTAAGTTCAGGCCGCAAGTGGATGCTGATAAATGCAGATGGAAAAACCCAGGCTGCTCCCGTTAAGGATAAGCCATCGCGGTAGAATCAGGATGTGAGCGCAGACGACATTCTCTCTCGAGCGCAGCCTCCGGCGGACGCGCGCATCGCGTATGGCAGTGATGCCAATCAGTTTGGAGAGCTGCGGCTGCCGGTAAGCGGTCAGCATTCAGGAATCAGTGATAACAGTCAGCATTCAGCAATCAGCAATCAGGAAAAGCAAAATCAAAAGCAAGAGCGGCGAAAAGCGCAAGGGCAGCGACAAGCGCAGGGGCAGCGGCTGCATCCAGTGGTGATGAATATCCACGGGGGATTCTGGCGGGCGAAGTATGACCTGCTGCATGCCAGTCACTTGTGCGCGGCGCTCACGCGCGCGGGCGTGGCCACCTGGAACCTGGAATATCGGCGGGTGGGAAATCCGGGCGGCGCCTGGCCGGGAACGTTTGAGGACATCACCAACGGATTCCGGTTCCTGAAACAGATCGCCGGGAAGTATCGGCTGGATATGACGCGGGTGGTGGTGATGGGGCACTCGGCCGGCGGTCATCTGGCGATGGCGCTCGCGGGGCACCAAGGTGGTCATGCGGGAACGCGAGCCAATGGTGAACCGAAGTTGCGGGGCGCGGTCTCGCTGGCGGGCGTGGTGGATCTGCAGCGAGCGTGGGAGTTGCACCTAAGCAATGATGCTGTCGTCGAATTTTTGGGCGGCACGCCCGCGCAGATGCCGGATCACTATCGCGAGGCCGACCCGATGCGGCTGACGGTCAAGATCGAGCAGCACCTCATCCATGGGGTGGATGACGATGTGGTGCCGATCGGGATATCCCGGAAGTATGCGGAGTTGAAGCAGCACGAGGGCGAGAAGGTGCAGTTGACGGAGCTGCCGAAGACCGGGCACTTCGAGGTGATCGACCCGGAGTCGGGGGTGTGGCCGGTGGTAGAAAAAGCGGTAATGAGTATGGCGAAAGGCAGTCTTTAGTCCGTAGTTTTACTCTTTACATGGTGCGCCGTTCCTCCTACTAGGGATTTCCCTTAGGCCCAATGCAAATCATCCCTAATCGCTAGGGTCTGGAACTCCAGGGAAGCTAGAATCGTATTGTTATTACCTGTGAGCTTCCGTCATCCGCTGCCGAACCGGTAGCCGTTTCCCGGGTACCGGAGTCTATTGTCCTCTATGCGAATTTTGTTCGACATCGTGGGGCAGACCCTGCGCACGCTATGGGCGCACAAGTTGCGGTCGTTCCTGACCATGTTCGGGATCGCGTGGGGCGTGGGCTCGCTATTGCTGCTGGTAGGCGTGGGTGAGGGGTTCCGCTCGGGCAATCGCCGGCAACTGGCGACGCTGGGCGAGGACATCATGTTCATCTCGTCCGGAGTTGCGCCTTCGGTGGACGGACAGCGGTCCGGGTTGCGTCCGTACCAGATCACTTACGACGACTACGTTGCCATCCATGACGAAGCGAAGATGATCCGCAATGTGGGGCCGGCGCTGGGGCGCGGCGACATCCGGGCGGTGAGTAATTTTGGCAACATGGCCGGAGGCGTACAAGGCGTGACTCCGGAGTTTGGAAAGATCCGCTACATTCCGCTGAAAGCCGGTCGCTGGATCAATGATCTGGATAACCAGCAAAGCCGCCACGTAGCCATTCTGGGTACGGAGGTGGTGAAGAACCTTTTCCCGGGCGAGCCTGCTTTGGGTGCCACCATCCTGCTGAACGGCATCCGGTTTGAAGTGGTGGGGCTGGTGGACCAGATCGGCCGCGGTGATAACGTTGGCCAGAATTCGCAGATCTACATTCCCATTGAAACCGCCTTCATGCGTTTCCCCTACACGGGCGTGAGCGACCTGCGGGCGGTGGGATACATCGTGTACCAGCCGCGCACGCGCGAAGAGCATGAAGAGGCGAAAGCGGAGATCCACAAGATCATTGGGCGCCGGCATAATTTCGACTGGCGCAACAAAGATTCATTCAACGAGCGCGACACCATCAAGAGTGCGGAGAGCGTGGGCAAGATCTTTGACGCGATGAACCTGTTCCTGGGCAGCGTGGGGCTGGTAACGCTGGCCCTGGGCGCGATCGGCATCATCAACATCATGCTGGTATCGGTGAGCGAGCGCACGCCGGAGATCGGACTACGCAAGGCATTAGGCGCGACGAATCGCACGGTGCTGGTGCAGTTCTTCCTGGAGGGCGCGTTCCTTACGTTGTTCAGCGGCGGCGTGGGCATCCTGTTTGCCGCGGCGCTGATGACCGCGCTGGCGCAATTGCCATCGCCTCCGGGATTCGATACGCCGAGGTTGGCGCCATCGTCAGCTGCGCTGAGCGTGGGCGCGCTGGCGTTGGCGGGCGTGATCGCGGGACTGTATCCGGCGCGCAAGGCGGCGTCGCTACAGCCGGTGGAAGCCTTGCGAAAGGATTAGTGGTTTTACAACATGCTGAAAGACATCCTGATCGAAGCTTACGCCGCCATGCGGCACAACCGCCGGCGCACTGCGCTCACCATGCTGGGCATGGCGTGGGGCATTGCGACGGTGGTACTGTTGCTGGCTTATGGCGCAGGCTTTGAGCGCGCGATACAGAACATCTTTGCCGGATTCGGCGTGCGGGTGATGGGGACCTTCCCCGGACGTACCTCACTGCAAGCGGGCGGATCGAAGGCGGGAACGCGCATCACGTATACGCTGGAAGATGTTGATCGGCTGCGCAACGCGTTGCCGACCATCCAGCAGATCACTCCGGAAGCCGGCAAGAATGCGCGCGTGAGCACGGAAGGCCGCAGCTTTGATTTTCGAGTGGCGGGACTTTATCCGGCGGTGTTCAACATCCGCAACTTGAAGATGGAGATGGGCCGCTTCATCACGGCGGACGACAACGTGCAACATGCGCGGGTGGCGGTGCTGAGTTCGGAATCAAAGACGAAACTTTTCAGCGGGCAATTTCCCATTGGCCAGACGATTCGCATTGACGGCGTGAGCTTCGAAGTCGTGGGCGTCATCCAGCCGCGGCAACAAGAGGGCGAGAGCAACAGCAATCAAATCGTGTGGGTGCCGTTCGAGGCGATGGGACAGTTGCGCGACATCCATTACATCGATGCAATTTGGATGAACTACGAAGGCGAGAACCATATGGCGCTCGAGGGGTCGATCCGGCGCATCATGGC
>DATLCI010000148.1:0-30284 GCA_035526435.1 Terriglobales bacterium | reverse complement strand
AGTCACTCCTGGCACTCGCGGCTCAAATGCAACTCACGGAAGGTGATGGGAATCGGATGGGGAGAGAGGTCAAGTTATGTTTTCCGTCGTCTTCGTCGTTTTGCTGGGAATCGTTTCCGCCGGACTAATCCTGGGCGGAGTTGCGTTCTATTTCGGGCTCGAGGCCCAGCACCAGATGAACCAGCAATTCAACAATCTAATCAACCGTCCGCCACGCACGTGACGGCAAGGCCCAAGTGGTTGAGTCTTTAGGGTGATGCGGATGTAGAAAGCGCTCCCGAAACCATTCGTCCCGCGCAGCGTCTAATACCTGCAGGGCATCCTAAAAACTACGGGTATAATCGCCTCACGGGACGATTTGCCGCCCGGTTCAGCAACAGAATTGTGGGGTTATGACTAAGAAACTCAAGTTAGGGATCGTAAGCATCTCGGTGATCGCGGCGATGTTCATTGTGGCCGGCGCGCTCGGGGTAAAAGCGTCCGACAAGAACGGCGCCTATCCGCAATTGGGGGTTTATAGCGAAGTATTGCAACGCATCCGCAGCGAATATGTGGAAGAACCAAACTTCCAGGCGGTAAAGCACGGCGCTCTGCACGGGCTGCTGGAGTCGCTGGATGCGAATTCCAGCTATCTCAGCCCGGCCGAATACAAAAATTACCGGGAACATAAAGATGCGCGCGCCGGGATCGGCGCCACCATCTCGAAGCGGTTTGGATTTGCCGCGATCGTCTCCGTCATTCCCGGCGGCCCCGCAGACCGCGCTGGCCTAGTGACGGGCGACATAATCGAAGCGCTCGAAGGCCGGACTACCCGGGAGATGTCGCTGGCGGAGATCCGCAACACGTTGAATGGGCAAAAAGGCTCGCATGTGAACTTTTCCATTGTCCGACCGCGCAAAGCCGAGCCGGAGAAGATGGTGCTCCAGCGCGACGAAGTCGCATTGCCTCCGGTCACTGAAAAGATGATGGAAAGCAACATCGGCTACGTGAAGGTCACAACTTTGACCAAAGGCAAGGCGCAGGAGATCGCAGGCAAGATAGCGGCAGCGCAGTCTTCCGGAGCCAAGAGATTATTGCTCGACCTGCGGAACGTGGCCGAAGGCGATGTAACCGAGGGTATCGCGACCGCGAACTTGTTCTTGGATCACGGCACGATCGCCTATGTCAAAGGCCAGAAGTATCCGCGTGAAGATTTCAATGCCGACGCGCAGAAGGCGGTAACCAAACTACCGGTGGTGGTACTGGTGAATCGCGGCACGGCGGGCGCAGCAGAGATCGTGGCGGCGGCACTTCTGGAAAACGCCCGCGGCGACGTGCTGGGCGACAAGACATTCGGTATCGGCTCGATACAAAAAGTCATTGAGATCAACGACGGCTCGGCGGTCATCCTGTCAGTGGCGAAGTACTACTCGCCGAGCGGGAAGGCGATCCAGGATGTGGCGGTGACGCCGAACATCCTGGTGGCTGATGTCGCGGATGTGGTCCCGGAAACCGACGATGACGACAACGAGACGGCGCCGGAGCCGAAGAAGCCCGTGACGGAAAAAGGCGATGAGCAGTTGCAGCGCGCCATCGCGGTGCTGAAGAACAAACCCGCCTAACCCAAAGAAAAATGTTCAAGATCGCGGACTTCGGTCCGCGATTTTTTTTGCGATGCAGTCTCCGCATGTGGCCACGCCGGCGGTAACGGTCATGCTATGCTGGCGACATCGAGCCGCAATGAATCTTTATTCCGATCTGCCACCCGTACAAGTCGCGGGCAAGACCATTGTCGGGCGCTTCCTGTTCGCGCTGCTGGTGGTGGGTGCGGCAGTGATCGGCGCGGTGGCGGGATTCTTTGTGGTGTATTCCACTGACCTGCCACAGACGAGTGAACTCGAGCGTTACCGTCCGAACGCGATCACCGAAGTCTATGACGACCAGGGACAGGTGATCGGCAGCTTCGCGCTGCAGCGCCGGGTGATCGCATCGTACGAAGACTTTCCGCCCGTACTGCGGGATGCGGTGCTCTCCATCGAAGACAAGGATTTCGAAAAGCATTGGGGAGTAGATCTGCAGCGGGTGCTCGGCGCCGTCTACCGGGATGTGCGGACCCAGAGCCGCGCCCAGGGCGCCTCGACCTTGACCATGCAGCTCACGCGCAACCTGTTCCTTTCGCCGGAAAAAAGTTTCAGCCGCAAGGTCCAAGAGATCATCCTGGCTATCCAGATCGAGCGGCGATTCACCAAGCCGCAGATCTTCACAATGTATGCCAACCAGATCTACCTGGGACATGGCGTGTACGGATTCGAGGCGGGGGCCCAATACTATTTCAAAAAACGGGCGCGCGAGCTGACGGTGGAAGAGGCCGCGGTGCTGGCGAGCCTGCCGAAATCTCCGACGCAGTACTCCCCTATAAATAATCCGAAGAATGCAAAGCGACGCCGCGACCTGGTGATCGATGCCATGCTGGAAGACGGCAAGATCACGGCGGAGACGGCCGCCCGGGCGAAGAGCCGTCCCTTGAATCTGAATGTGCAGCCGGCGGTGGATTCCGTCGCGCCATATTTCGTGGAAGAGATCCGGCGCTATCTGGAAAAGAAATATGGCAGCGAGGAAGTCCACCAGAACGGCCTGCGCGTGTATACCACGCTGAATCTGGATTGGCAGCAGGCGGCCAACCAAGCGGCGATGGATGGGCTGGCCGCTTATGAAAAACGCCACGGGTGGAAAGGCAAGCTGACCAACGTGCTGGCTTCAGAAAGCGAATTGGACCGCTATCAGCACGCGGATTGGTCGCAACGCGTTGTCCCGGGAACGTACCTGTATGCACTGGTAATGGACGCGGAAAGCAGCTCGGCTCACCTTCGCTTCGGGCGCTACACCGCGAGTCTGGGAGCGGCGGAGATCAAGTGGACGGGTCGGAAATCTCCGCATGAGATCTTGCGCCCAGGCGACTTGGTCTACGTAAAGGTCTTGACATTGCCGGAGGACGGGACCCCGGCAAAAGTAACGCTGGAACAAAATTCGGGCTCGCAGGTTTCCCTGCTGGCGCTCGATAACTCGACCGGCGACATCAAGGCGATGGTGGGCGGACGCAGCTTCGTAGATTCAAAGTTCAATCGCGCAACGCAATCGCTGCGTCAAGTGGGATCGGCGTTCAAGCCGTTCGTATATACGGCCGCGCTGGATACGGAAACCATCTCCGTGGATGACGACATCCTCGACGCGCCCACGACCTTTAGCACCGCGTCGGGGCCGTACACCCCGTCAAACTATGACGGTAAATTCTGGGGCAATATCACGCTGCGCCGCGCCGTGGCCAACTCCCGCAATATTCCGGCGTTGAAGATCGCCGACCAAGTGGGGATCCGCACGGTGATCGAATACGCGCGGAAGTTCGGGGTGACGTCTCCGCTGCCAGCATATTTGCCGGTCGCGATTGGCGCCGCTGAAGTCACCTTGATGGAGCAGACGGCTGCCTTCACCACCTTCCCCAATGACGGAGTGCGGGTGATACCGCGCTACATACGCAAAGTGGCGGACTATGACGGCCATGTGCGTGAGGAGAATTTCCCGGAAGTGGCGGATGTGGTCGGTCCGGCGACGGCCCGGACCATGGTCTCACTGCTGCAGGGAGTGGTGAGCCAAGGCACGGCGACGGCCGCGCTCAAACTCAAGCACGAATTGGGGGGCAAGACCGGAACCACCAACGATTTTACCGATGCATGGTTCGTAGGATTTTCACCGTCGATCACCTGCGGAGTTTGGATCGGCTACGACGAGAAGAAAACCCTGGGCCCGAAAGAGACCGGCGGAGAAGCCGCGTTGCCCATCTGGATCGATTTCATGCAAGTGGCATTGCAAGGCCGCGAGAAAGAACATTTCATTGGGAGCACGGACAAGCCGGAGGCGGCTTCGGCACCGGTGAAGAGCGCGACGTCGGATAAGAGTCCGCGCACTCCAGTCAAGGACGTGGCCAACGCAGGGCGGGCTTCGAACTTATGAGGCGCGCGCTTCGTTTTGTGCTGCTCGGACTAGTACTGTTGCTGGTGATGATGTTCTCCGCGTTGACGGCGATGCGATTCGCCATCCACGGCCGCGAGGTGAAGGTGCCCAACCTGGTCGGCAGGACCATAGCGGATGCGGAAGAGGCGGCCAACGCGCAGGGCCTCATCCTAATGGTGGAGAACAAGTTTTATTCCGACAAGATCGCGGCCGGGCACATCGTTTCGCAATACCCTGCGCCGGGGTCGCAAGTGCGGCGGGGTTGGCGCGTGCGCGGGGCGGAGAGCATGGGGCCGCAGAAGGCAGAGATCCCCAACTTGATCGGGCAAAGCACCCGGGCGGCGGAGATCAATGCGAGCCGGCGCGGTTTGGAACTGGCATCCGTCTCCGTGGCGAAGCTGGAAGGTGTGCCTCCAGGACAGGTAATCGCGCAGAACCCGCCGCCGCAGGCGAGCGGCGTAATATCGCCGAAGATCAGCCTGCTGATGGCGGCGCCGGAAGAAGATGAGTTTTTTGTGATGCCAAGTTTCATTGGCAAGCATCTGGCAGAGGTCGCGCCTAAGCTGGAAGAGGCAGGAATGAAGCTGGGCAATCTCACCGAAGCTGCGTCGGCCGATGGCGCGGAGACGAAAAGCAAAATCTTCGGCGAGGGCACGATCATCCTGAAACAAACGCCGCCGCCAGGACAGCGGATTCCCGCAGGGGCGACGATCAACTTCGTGATCAGCCGCTAGCTAGTTAATCGCGCTGAAATATGGCGGCAAAAAATCCGTCACACGGATGCACGCCGGGAATAGTGCGCAAGTAGGGGCCCTGGCACAGCGATTCGGGATCCGGCCAAGCGAGTTCGCCATTGGTCTTCAATACGGCTAGAGCTTCGCGACAATCCAGCAGTCGAAACCCTTTTTGCAGGCTGTTCTCCACGACCTCCTGGTTTTCTTCCATCTCCAATGAGCAGGTGGAGTAAACGAGCCGCCCGCCGTTTTCAAGCCGACCCATCGCCGACTTGAGAATGGAAATCTGACGTTTTTGCAAGTCCGCGAGATCTTTAGGAGTGAGCCGCCATTTGATCTCTGGATTGCGCGCGATGGTTCCCGTGCCGGAGCACGGGACATCCGCCAAGATACGGTCGAAAGAATCTTTGCTGGGCAACGAAGTGATGTCGGCGTGAAGGAATTCAACGTTCGGCGCTTTCACCATCTTGCGCATCAGCCGGAGACGATGTTCATGAAGTTCGACGCCGAGGATTCGAGCTGAGGGATTGCGGTCAGCAACCGCGGAAGTCTTACCTCCGGGCGCGGCGCAGCAATCGAGGATACGCTTCCCTGTTCCGACGAGCGCGGCGACGAGTTGCGAACCTTCATCTTGAATGGCGACGTGCCCTTGGCGAAATGCTGCAGTAGCGGTTACGTCGCCGGAGAGGACGATGCGAGCAGTGGTCATGATGCGGCCGGGAGCCAGCTTCAGTCCCGCACTTTCCAGTTCGTCGGCGAGCTGAGCGTGGTCGGTTTGGCGCAAGCGCAATGAGGTGTGCGGGACTTGCTGGTCAAAAGCGCAGATAAACTCCGCCTGCTCAAGGCCAAATTGCGCTATCCAGCGCTCGACCATCCAAGCCGGATGAGCAAATCTTTCATGCAGTTGAAGGCTTTCGCCGGGCAGAGGGTCGGCAAGGTTGCGCAGTACGGCATTTACAAATGGCACCGCCGAGCGCTTGCGTGCGCGCTTTACCAACTCCACGCTTTCGTTTACGGCAGCACGGGCAGGAATGCGGTCTAAGTGACGCACCTGAAAAATGGCGAGTCGGAGGGCGAGACGAACTTCGATATCCAGTTTTTTGTTTTGGGTCGCGCGGTTGATCTCGGCGTCCACACTGGACTGCCAGCGCAATACTCCCATTACCAACTGCATGCAGAGGGAGCGATCTTTTTCGGGCAGAAACGCGGTAAGGTCCGAATGGAGAAGATCGACGGCGAAGCTTTGGCGACGCTCAATCTCTTGCAAGATGTCAAAGGCTACGGCGCGGGCAGGGGAGACGGGCACGTCAGCGCCCGAGTGGTTCGAGTGCGGCCAGGCGATTGCCGTTGGCGAAGTCGCGGGCAGACATGCGCTTCTTGCCTTCGGGCTGGAGCTCAAAGATCTCCAGCGTGGTCCCGTGGCCACAGCCGGCGAGGAGCTTTCCGTCGGTATAGGTCAACATAGCCATAGGGATACTGTAGCCGACCGCACCGTTAGCGGCATAAAGGTTCAAGGTCTTGCCGCGAAACGCGGTGAAGGCCCCGGGCCAAGGTTGAAATCCGCGAAGCCGATTCACGATGTCCGTAGCGGTGCGTTGGAAATCAACGCGGCCATCTTCTTTTTTCAGAATCGGGGCAAAGGTTGCGCGGACGTTGGATTGCGGCTGAGGGGCGATGGTGCCGGCGTCGAGTCCGCGCAGGGTGGTGGCGAGCAGCGTGGCGCCCGCGGCGGCGAGTCGGGGCGCATAGGTCACGGCGGTGTCGTCGGGCAGGATGGGCAGCTCTTGCTGCATAAGGATGTCACCGGTGTCGAGGCCGGCATCAATGCGCATCGTCGTGCTGCCGCTGACCGTCTCGCCATTAGCGATGGCCCACTGGATGGGGGCGGCGCCGCGATACTTAGGAAGTAATGACGCATGGAGATTGATGTTGCCATGCTTCGGCAATTCAATCATCCATTGCGGGATGATGCGCCCGTAGCCGACGACGATGATAGCTTCGGGCCGCAGCTCTTCAATCTCCCGGCGGAAATCTTCGTTGGTCTTGATCTTCTCGGGCTGGATGACTTTGATACCGCGACGGACTGCCGACTTTTTCACCGGAGAGGCCACCAGTTCCATACCGCGTCCTCGGGGGCGGTCCGGCTGCGTGACCACGAGCGGCACTTTGAAACCTTCGTCGACCAGCCGCTCCAAAGACGGCACCGCGAAGTGCGGGGTCCCGCAAAAGATCAGTCTCATCTCACTGCCATTCTCCGGCTTTGACAAGCTTCCTGATCTTGCGCTTCATGAGGTCACGCTTGAGCGCGCTCACGTGCGAGATGTAAAGCTTGCCGTGAAGGTGATCGATCTCATGGAGAAACGCCCGCGCCAGCAGGCCCTCACCGGTATGCTCGAACCATTTGCCGCGCTCGTCCTGCGCACGGACGGTGACGCGGTTGGCACGGGAGACATTCTCGCGAAATTCCGGAATGCTGAGGCAGCCCTCGCTGCCCGTCTGCTTCCCTTCCTTCTTGATGACTTCGGGATTGATGAGCACAAGCTTGGACTTGGGATCCTCCCGGAAGGTGATGTCTATAACGGCGATGCGCTGGCTGATGCCGATCTGGGGAGCAGCGAGTCCGACACCATGAGCGGCGTACATGGATTCAAACATGTCGTCGATGAGCTTTTGGAGGTCAGCGTCGAATGAGGTCACGACGGCGGCCTCGGTCTCGAGCACGGGATCGCCATACAGCACAACGGGGTAGACCTTCGTGCCGGGTTTTGGCTTCACCGTTTCGTTCTTAGTCGCCATGCAGGAATCACACCCTTAGAAGTTTTTGATCTGCTCGCGATAGCCCTGAAAGTTGCGGGACAATTCTTTCATAGAATCCCCGCCGAACTTTTCCAGAACACTCATAGCGAGCACAAGCGCGACCATGGCCTCGCCGGCCACCCCCGCGGCGGGGACTACGCAGACGTCGGAACGCTCGTAGGCGGCCTTCACTTCCTCGCGAGTGGCGAAGTCCACCGACTTGAGCGGACGCCGCAGCGTAGAAATGGGCTTGAGATAGCCGCGCATCACGATGTCCTGGCCATTCGAGACGCCGCCTTCGAGGCCGCCAGCATTATTGCGCGAGCGCGTGAATCCAGTGAAGGCTTCCCTTCCGGCGCTGCGGTCATATCCTATTTCATCATGCACGGCGGAGCCGGGCGAGATGGCGGCTTCGATAGCGCGTCCTATCTCGACGGCCTTCACCGCTTGCAAAGACATCACCGCTGCGGCGAGTTGCGCATCCAGGCGCTCATCCCAATTGGCGTAGGTGCCCAACCCCGGGGGAACGCCGTGGGCGACCACTTCGAAGATGCCGCCGAGCGAATCGCCCGTGCGCAGGACGGCATCAACTTCAGCTTTCATTTTTTCTTCGGTGGCGGGGTCGGCACAGTTTAAGAGCACTTCGTTCTTAGCATGGAGCGCCTGAAGTTGGGACCATGAAACTTCCAGATCTTTCGGCAGCGAAGCGCGGCCGACGGCGATGACATGGCTCAGAACGTCCATACCCAGTTCGCGCAGCAAAAGCTTGGCGATGGCGCCTCCAGCGACTCTGGCCGCGGACTCACGCGCCGAGGCCCGTTCGAGGACATAGCGAGCTTCCGGCAAGTCGTATTTGAGGGCGCCAGCCAGGTCAGCGTGTCCGGGGCGGGGTGAAGCAACCGCTTTATGCTTGCCGGGATCGCCCGCTTGCACGGGGAGAGACTCCTGCCAGTTCTTCCAATCCTGGTTTTCAAGCTGAATAGAGATAGGCGAGCCGATGGTCTTTCCCTGGCGGACTCCGGAAAGAATGTGGGCGGTGTCTTTTTCGATGCGCATGCGGCCGCCGCGTCCAAACCCCTGCTGCCGGCGCCAAAGCTCGCGGTCGACGAAGGCAGCGTCAATGCTAAGGCCTGCGGGAACGCCAGAAAGCACCGTTATCAGTGCTTCTCCGTGCGATTCCCCGGCGGTGGAGAACTTCAACATGGCCACTCGATTCTATCCGACAGGCAGAAATGAGCCGGAAGCGTACATCTTTAACTTCGATTGCCGCCATCTGTTCTTGGTGGGAGCGCCCCGGGAAGCTCATTATAAAAACATTAATACCCTTATGAATAATGCCTTAGTTTGGGAGTAAAATGACTACAAATACAGGTGTTCCGCCAGTATCGAGTAAGTCATCAACAGAGGTTTTTAGCGAAAATGGGCCCGGAGTCGCTGTGACCGTACTTCCCTTCAAACAAAGCTTTCACGCTCTCATCGTCGAAGTTTCCAACGCGCTGCAACCCACCCTTCCCCAGATTTTTTCCGTCTGGCGGGATCAGCTTTTGTCCGAGCTTCCCTTGGAGCCTCGGGCCACGGCCACGCTGCAACGGATCACGCCAGGTTCAGGGTTTCATTTCTTCCAGCGGGGACAGTTTCCTGAGTTTTTCGAGAACTTGACCTATTTTGGGACGCGGCTCTCGAAGCTTCAGGTGGACATGAGGACCATACAGCGCGCTCTGCATATTTTTGAAGAGTGCTGCGAGCCATATATTTCTTCCACCTTCGGCGAGCGCAGATCGGAAGCGATGGCGACGCTGGAGATGATCTCGTCGTCGGCTTTCGTAGCTGTCTCGGGGGCATACTTCGACTCGCGCACGCGGGAGTCAACGGCGCTGCTATCGATCCTGGACGCGGAGCTGGCGGGAGGCGAGATCGGCGACATGTTACAGCGGGTGCTGCAGATCACCTGCGCGTCCTTCGATTCTTGTGTGGGGGCCTTTCTGCTGCATGACGCGGAAAGCGACCTGTTGAAAGTGGAGGCCATATTCGGTCTGGGTTTCGACGAAACCATGCGCAGCGAATTCCGCGTGGACATATCGCAAGGGTTTGTGTCCGATGTGTTTCGCTCGGGGGAAGCGCGGATGGTATTGGATCCGCGGGCCGATAAGCAGGTGTTCAGTCCGGCATTGCGAGACAATACCCGGGCCATCTGGGCAGTTCCATTGCGGGCGGCGAACGAGACTATCGGGGTGTTGTTCGTTGGCTTTAGCCGGCTATTTGAATGGATGCCGACCGAGCGCAATCTTTTGAAAGCGATTGCCGACCGCTCAGCCCTGGCCATCTACCGGGCCCGCATCACCCAAGCGCTGAAGGACCGGGAGGCGCGGATCGCGGAGCTTTCCGCGCACTTATTGCGGGTGCAGGAAGAAGAACGGAAGCGCATTAGCCGTGAACTGCATGATGAGACGGGACAGGGGCTGATGGTGATCCGTCTCTACCTGGGGATGCTGGATAACGAACTCACCTCGCTAACGGCGAAAACCACGGTCGCTGAGACGCTGGATGTAGTCGACCGGACGATTCTGGGCATCAGACGTATTATTGGCAAGCTTTCGCCGCTAGTGCTTCAGGAACTGGGGCTGATTGCCGCTATCCGGAAGGAAGCAAAAGACTTAGAAAAGAACCACAACGTAGGAACCAGAGTCGCGATCTCCGACGAGGTGGGAAGACTCTCGCCTGAGACTGAGACTGCGCTGTACCGAATCGTGCAAGAAGCCCTCCATAACGTCGCAAAACACGCCCAGGCAAGCCATGTAAACATCATCATGGGGCGCCGGAACGACCAGATTTACCTGGTGGTCAAAGACGACGGAGTAGGAATTTTTCCTCGGAGCAATTTCCGAGGGAACTCATTTGGGCTGGCAGGAATCAAAGAACGTGTAGGAATGCTGGGTGGTAAGGTCCGGGTGACGAGCCTTAAGGGGCAAGGCACCCGCATTGAGATCACTGTACCTGCGACGAAACCGACCGACCTCTCGCCGCTGGAACAGTTGACCCAAGATCCGGCCATCTTCGCCGCGTCCCGGTAATCGGGAGAAAAAGGTCCACATGCCAAAGATCAAGTGTCTGCTTACGGATGATCACACGCTGTTCCGCCAGGGGGTTCGTCGCTTGCTGGAGACTGAATCCTCCGATTTCGAGGTCGTGGCCGAGGCCTCCGACGCCTCCCAGGCCGTAGAGAAGGCCCGGGAACTCCGGCCGGATGTCGTGCTGATGGACATTGGAATGCCGGGGCTATCATCTTTTGAGGCAGCGCGGCAGATCAAGAAGAACCGTCCGGAGACGAAGGTCTTGTTCCTCACCATGTATGAGGACGAAGATTACCTGGTGCAGTGCCTGGAAGCAGGCGCGGCCGGTTATGTGTTGAAGGACACACCGGCGCCGCAGTTGCTTACGGCGGTACGCGACGTGTATCGCGGCGGCAAGTACCTCAGCTCGCAAGTGCTGGGCAAGCTGGTGGAAGACTTCCGCTCTCGCGTCCGGGACACGAAGCTGCGTCCGCGGATCTCCACGTTGACCCCGCGCGAGCGCGAGATTTTGAAACTACTCGCCGAAGGGAATTCGGTGAAAGAGATCGCGGTGATCCTGGGTCTCAGCGTTAAGACAGTGGAAGCGCACAAGTTCAACCTGATGCGCAAGCTGGATATCCACAACAAAGCGCAACTGGTGACCTATGCGATCCAGAAGAAGATCATCAAGATACCAGTGAACGGCTAGACGTAGACTGCGATATAGAAATTGGGCCCCTCGATGACGAAACCGAAAGTCTTGTTCGTAGATGATGAACCCGGGATACGAACAACGCTTACGGCGATCCTGGATATGCACGGCTTCGACGTGACCACCCGGGGGTCAGTGACCGAAGCTCTGACCGCCATCCAAAAAGACACGTTCGACGTATTACTTACGGACCTGAACATCGGCCAGCCAGCGGACGGATTCACGCTAGTGAGCGCCATGCGCCGGACCCAGCCGAAGGCAGTCAATGTGATCATTACCGGCTACCCGGCATTTGAGACTGCCCTGCATGCGATCCGCGCGCAAGTAGATGATTACTTTGTAAAGCCCGCCGACCCGGTGGAGCTGGTGCAGCGCATCCAAGACCGGCTGGCGCTGCACGACCGGCGCATTCCGCCACCACTAAAAAAGCTTTCCTACATCTTGCAGGAAAATGCCCCACAGATCATCGAGCGCTTTGTGAATGATATGTACGCGGCGAAGGTGTTCCCGGTGCAGAGCATGGACCGCACGGAAGTCACCAACCACTTCCCCGGAGTCCTGGAAGAGCTCATTGAAGGCCTGCATAGCGAGAATCAAGTCTTTGGCGGGGACATGATGGCGGCGAGCCGGCATGGCGCCATCCGCTGCGAACAACGATTCAACATTCCGATGTTGGTGCAGGAATTCAGCATGTTCCGCCGCGCCGTGTACGAGACGATCCAATCGAACCTGCTGGCAGTGGATGTGAGCTCGCTCATCCCCGACATGATCCGCATCGGGCAAAGCCTGGATGCCCGGCTGAAGCGCGCGATCGAGGCTTTTCAATCCCGCTGCGAAGACTTTTCCCGGTCTGCCTGAAGGACGAGGTCCGCCAGACTCTTCAGGTCAGGAAGTATCAGATCAGGTTTGCCCTCCGCCGCCTTGGTCGCGCCAAAACCTTCCTTGCCCATGCGGCGATAGAGCCATACCGTCTTCCATCCCAGGGCCTTGGCGGGAATGATGTCGTGGTAGATGCTCTCGGCCACGTGCAGGACCTTGTCCTTAGGCTGGCCGATCTTCATCACGGCCAACTCAAAATTGAAAGGCTTGTAGGCGGCGATCTGCTGCGCGGTCACGATGTAGCTGAACTCCACGTCCAGGTGGCGCGCGCTTTCGCGAAATAAATCGCTATCAATGTTGGAAATGATGGCCAACTTGTAGCGTGAGGCCAAGCGCTGCAACGATGCCACCGTGTCGGGAAACGGCAGCCAATCTTTGATGGAATCGGCGAGGGAGTCGTTCTCGGCAGGACTGAAGTTTACGCGGAAGTGCTTGCCTAGTCCTTCCATGACGCGAGCGAGCACAATGCGATAAGAAACATAGGGGCCTGATTCAATCGCGGCTTCGAGCGCGGCGTATTTTTCCAGAATGTCTTTATCGCTCGCCTTAACCCCATGCGTGGCCAGCGCCTTACGCACGGCCGTCAGGATGCCCGTCTCCCAATCGATCAGCGTCCCGTAGCAATCGAAGGTGAGGACCTCAAATTGCTTGAAGTCAAGCGGAGCGTTCATTCCTTGGTGGCATCGGAAGCGGCAGCGGCCTTGGCCTCTGGTTCTACCGGCGGCGCCTGTTTGTTCAAAAACTTTTTCGTGTTCAGCAACGGACGACCGAGCGAGGGATTGTAGGCAGTCCATTCCGATTCGAAGGTCTCTTCGCGCTGGAAGTGGGCGCGCATGGCTTCCATCTTGGAATCCAGGTCGTCAAGATAATGAAGCATCAGGGCTTCCGGGAACATGGGCAGCTTCGGAGAACCGAATTCGTAATGCCCGTGATGGCTGATGATCAGATGTTCAAGCAGGATCTTTAACTCCGGAGGAAAGCCAGGGAGTCCGGCGAGCTTGGCGTGCAACATCTCTAGCTCGATGATCATGTGGCCGAGGAGCTGTCCGGAGGTGGTATAGCTGAACGAGCGGGCGTAGGTGAGCTCGTGAATCTTGCCGATGTCATGTAAGAAGGCGCCGGTCATGAGCAAGTCGCGGTCGACCTGCTGGGGATAGTTTCGTGAGATCAAGTCACAGGAGCGGAAGAGCGATACCACGTGATCCAGCAAGCCGCCGATGAAGGCGTGATGCAAGGTCTTGGCCGCAGGCGCATTCTTGTAAGCGCGTTCAATCTGCGGATCATCCATGAAAGCCTGGATGAGAGACTTCAGGTGAGGATCTTGAAAACCTTGCACGTATCCAGCGATGGTCGCCCATAGTTCATCGACATTCTTGTCGGTCTTGGGCAGATAGTCAGAGTAGTCAACCTCTCCGGCATCCATGCTGCGGATCTTGTGGATGGTAAGTTGAAAGCGCCCGTTGTACTTGTTAAGCAGACCCCGGACTTTGATGAAGTCGTCCTGCTCGAAGGTGTTCATGGCTTCCGGGACCCCGTCCCACATCTTGGCTTCGATCTGGCCGGTACGGTCAGCCAGCGTCAGCGCGAGATAGGGCTCGCCGTTCTTCTTCGGCTTGATCTGCTTGGAAGCTACGACGAAGGAGGAAGTTATATTTTGGTTCTCGTTCGCGGCTGACTGTGCAATAAAGAAATCTTTCATCTATGACCATCCAGTTCGGGGAAACTGTGTTGGTGGTGCTCGCCGCGTTTAGAACAAAAGAAACTTCTTTTTCTTTTTCGTCTTGTCCTTCGTCTCCGCCGAAGCGACGTCAGTGATCACGGGCTTAGTCTGATTGGGGCTGGCGCCGGAGTCAACGTACCCCTGCTTGACGTCAATGAAAGCTTCTTCGCGCAGTTTCGTGAGGAACTGCCGCAAGGCAGGCTGGAGGCGTTCGTAGTAAATTGTCTCGTAGATCTTGTTCTCGACTTCTTTGAGCGGCGGCAGCCCGGCTTGCTGATGCCGCAAGACTTTGAGAATGATGAAACCCTGCTTGGTGCGGATGACGTCTGATACTTCGCCGTCCTTCATGGCGAAGGTCTTGTCTTCCAGTTCCTTAGCGAGCGAGCCGCGGGTGAACGCGCCGAGTTCACCACCCTGCGCGGCGGTGGGGCCGTTTGATTCCTTCTTGGCAACATCTTCGAATTTGGCTCCGGCGCGGATGGACTCAAGGACCTGTTTCGCCTTGGCTTCAGCCGCAGCCAGCTTGGCCGGATCTTCCGCCGGCGGAGGAGCATCCTTCTGCGCACTGGGAGCGGGCTCGGTCGATACCAGGATCTCCGCCAACTCCACTTGCTCCGGACGCGAGAATTCTTTCTTGTGCTGCTCGTAATACGTCGCCACTTCCGTAGGGGTGATGTTCAGCTTTCGCCCTACTTCCTGTCCGATCACTTGCTGGGTGATGATGCCGTTGCGCAGGTTACTTTTGAAATCCTCGAAAGAGACGCCTTGCTGCTGAGCGGCCTTTTCCAGGTCCTCCATCGTCTCCAGGTTCATGCTCTTGCGGATCTCATCCAGGCGCTTGATGACATCGGTCTCAGCGGTAATGCCTTCGTCCTTGCCGCGCTGTACGAGTAGCTGCTGGTCAATGAGGTCACGCAGGAGGTCCTTCTCCTTCTGGGACATCTGCGGCGCGACATCGGTGGCGCCCTGTTGTTGCAGCTCGGTGCGGACTTGTTCACGGCTGCGCTTCAGGTCAGAGGTAGTGATGATCTCGTTATTGACGCGGGCCACAATCTCTTCCACCACAGTCTGGGCGGAGAGGCCAAGCGTCAGGCAAAGGAAGCAGGACAGCCGAAAAAGGTTCATAATGATTTAAAAAGCCATACTCGCATCCGGTCGCCCAACAGCGGCAGCAGGAGGAGAGAAGTGGTTGATTCTTCTAATTTTAACCTCTTCACGATGGCAACACCACCCCTAGTACGGGGGAAGGGCTTTGGCTTCGAAAATAGTCCACGTTTGGGCTCAAAACGGCATCCAACCCACAAAGGCCAGAGTCGGGCATTCCACCGAAGGGCATGCCCTTTCGGCATTTGAGCAAAGAAGGCATCAGCAGTATCTTCACTCGCCCTATGGAAATGCTGAATTATTCCGGCCGCCAGCCACCAGGGAGTTCCATGAACCGTCGTGCCTTCCCGCGTTGGCCCGTCCCTTATGACCTGATCTATGGTCGGGTGCAGGAGCGACGAAGCGCCGAGCCCCTGGAGATCGGGGAAGGCGGACTTTCTTTCCGGACCTCGTCCGAGGTCAAGGTGGGAAGTGAGATTTATGTGGAATTCCGGTTTGGACCGGAAGAAGAATGGATCAATGTGCTCTGCACGGTGCATTATGTCGAGGACAAAAAAGTAGGAGTGGAATTCCTTAACCTGCGGACGGCAGACCGTCTGCGTATCATAGATTTCATTACCGCAAAAACTTAGCCGCTATTTCTTTTTCTTACCGAAGAGACCGCCGAACATCCCTCCTACATCCTGCACGCCTTGAACAGGCGCTTTCATAGTGCTGCCCATAGCCGCGGCCAGGTCCGGCACGAATACAGGATTACTGGTAGTGCCCCTGATCATGAACGGGATCTCACCGCGAGACTGACCCAGCGTGGAGAGCGCAGACATCCCGCCAATCAGCCCGCCCCCGCCCACCAGCCGAGCCCGCATCTTGAAGTCGAGCCCGTTGTTGACCCCGATGATGCCGTCGCCTGAAACCGTTCCCAAGCCCGGCAAAATGAGTTGAATGCCATCGGCGCGGATGCCTTCCGGAGCCACCCGCAATTTTGAATTCAAAGCCTGGATCACCAGATCCGAAGCCGACGGCATGCCGGCGAGAGCAGATACCGCCGAAGCGCGTGACTTCAGATTGAAGCCGTTCAACTTGGCATTCGCCACTTGAATGGGGCCGGTGATCACCATTCGATCGAGCGGACCCCGAAGTTGGAGATCGGTGGTTACCGTCCCACCCTGTAATTGCGTTCCGGCAGGAAGGATCACGCCAAAGGCGGGGAGTACCCCCGAGAGCTGGTCCAGCGCCATGTTGTCGCCGCGAAACCGCGCGTTGACAAGGGGAGCCTCTCCGCGAGTGTCAAAGTCGCCGGTAAGTTTCGCCTTACTCTGACCAATGAGGATGTCGCCGCGAATGAGTGTTCCCTTTTTGCCGACCAGGTCGAGGTCAGAGGCATAGTCGAGCGTCACCGGCTTCTGCGCAGGCGCACCTCCCTTGCTGACTTTCAAGTTCGAAGTGGTGGCTTTGCCTTCGGAATGAAGCTTCTTGCCATCCGACTGGATCTTGCCGGAATAGTCCAATCTGCCCGCGATGCCCGATGCCGCTGGAACAAAACCGGTGGCGGCAAGCTCCAAGTCCTTGATTTCCACTTCGGCCGTCAGGGGCGTTTGGGTCATGTCTCCTGCTTGCAACGGCCCGGCATTGCCGTTCACCTTGATAGTGCCGCCGCCGGGCGCACTGGCGCTCACGGTAAAAGGAAAATCCGATGTAGTAGAAAAATTCTTTACTTCCAGATCCACGTTCTCGTAAACGCGCTGCTTCCCTGCCTGCACGATAGTGATTTTGCCATCCGAAATCTTCAAATCCTGAACGGTGAACGGAGGAGGCGCGATCCTTTTCGCTGACGCATCCTTTGCCGGCTTGGCCCCGGGGACGGTGCCGAGCGAATCAAAGTTCCATTTGCCGGCGTTGTTCTTCATCAAGGTGATCTGCGGCTCCTGCAACTCGACCGAGGTCACCTTGGCCTCGCGCGATAAGATCATCGGCAGCATCTCCACGCCGACCTCTAACGATCTGGCGACCACGAATGGAGATTTGTTGAAAGCCGGGTCATCGGAGATCTGCAACTGTTCGGCGACCACGCCACCGCGCCACAGCGATAACTCGAGTCTGCCTACCTTCACGTCACGGCCGAGCGCAGCCTTGGCCTGGCTTTCTACCAGAGGACGAAACTGTTCAGCATTGATCAACAGTGGGAGAGCGACCGCGACGAGGACGACAAACAGGACGATGGAGCCAAGGATGATCAGGGGTTTCTTTTTCATGAGCTACCTCGCCTGGACCGGCGCGAGATGCGAATGCTATCACCGCGGTTGGGGAGCGGCAATCACCGGTTCATAGGGCGGCCGCCATCTTGGCAGACTTGCGCATCAGCGTTACGGCGGTAATGTCATTGGGTTCCTGACTTCCGAGGCCGGCGAAGCCCAGCGTGGGGCCAAAGAAGCCGGGACGCTTTTCATGGGCGAGCGCGCTTTCATGCAACAATCGGCAAAGCTCTGCGGCGGATGAGTAAGAAGTCTTTTCCATGATCCTGCGAACGCCCTCGATGCCGAACTCTTCGCGTCCGTTGCGAACTTCCACGAACCCCTTGGAGACAAGCGCCAGACTGGCGTGGTCGCCCAGCGCGCAGAATTGGGCGTCATGCGTGGCGTGCGAGAACAGGCCGAGGGGCAATCCGTTGGCTTCGAGCAACAGCGTGCCGTGGTCGTCCTTCATCACCCCGGGGGTGTGTCCGGCATTGATATAAGTTAGGATGCCGGTTTCTTCGTCGTAGCAGCCGAGGAAGGCGGGCGCATGACAGACCCCGCCCGCTGCCGCACCGATGATGGCGCGATTCATCTCCAGCAATAGCTTGGTGGTAGAAGCGGAATCTTCCGCATGAGGAGCACCGAAGAGTTCAGCCCCGCGCTGGCGAAAGGTCTCTTGAGCAATAGCGGCGGAATGAAGTGCGGTCTCACGCTTTCCCGCTATGTCGAGCATCACGAAGATCAGTTTAGTGGAGCCAAGGTGGACGAAATCGTAAAAATCTCCGCCGATGCGCGCGCCGCGATAATTGGCCGCGAGCTCCGCCGTCTCTAACTTCGGTAGGACCGTAGAGATGGGCTGGCGATAGACCGGAGCCGGGACGTTCGACTGGAACTTAAGTTTCATCTTCGGGATCGGGTAACCTGGGGAAGAGTTACGTTATCACAAGTTTTGCCGGGCAGAAATGGGGTTTTCAGTCGCCGTAGCTGCGTTGCAGGTGGCGGGTAAGCTCTTGTTCGAACTGCGCGTAGCCGGAGTGGATGGTGCTGCGCAAGGCGGACTCGGTGGACTGGCCTTCGCCGATACGTTTCAGTAGCTCGGCCAAGTCGCTCATACCATAGGTGTCGCGAATGTATTCGGCGGAGATCAACGACTGGGCGTAGGCGACGGCGGCCTCCTCCGCAGAAAACCGGAGGAAGCTGCCTTCCAACTCATTCAAAGGGATGTTCCTCTGGGTGCCGTAGAGCGCGGCCAGTCTGCGCCCCTCGGCCGAGGCACTGCGCGGCTCCATGAGCTGCGCGATCCCTTCATTCAGCCAGGTCGGACAGCGCCCGCGGGTCATTTGATTGATGAAGGAGTGAGTGAGTTCGTGTTTCAGGACACGCGATAGGTTGCTATCGACCACGGTTATCCCGTTGATGGGAAGACGCAGCTTGCCATCATTGAGGGCCCCCACCCAGGCGGCCGCGCGGGTCACATCAAAAAACTGCTTGTCCGTGTAAAGCGAGACGGAGATAGTCTCGCGCGGAGCATAGCCGAGATCGCGGACCAGGTCGTTGTAATGGCGCTCAAGGGTATCCAAGATCTGCCGACGAAGATCGGTGGGGGCTCGCGCGCCTTCGTAGCGGAGCGCGAAATGAAGGCTGTCATCCTGGAGGAATTGCGCCTCCGTATCAAGTTCGCGTTGGGCCCGCTGTAATAACTCTTCGGTACGCGGGTCAGGTTCAAGCTCCAGTGACCGCTTCAATGCGCGAATCGCTTCTTTGGTCTTATTCAACTGAAGGTCGGCATAGCCCAAGAGGGCAAAGCCCGTGGCCGAGCTGGGCACCATGCGCGTTAGTTGTTCAGCGATCGCCTTAGCGTCGAGATTGCGACCCAATTGGAGCAAGATGGAGACGTGATGACTCATCAAGTTCTCATGAGTCGGCAGGAAAGTCCGCGCGCGCCGGATGAAGCGTTCGGCCTTTTCCGCGCTGCCGTGTGTCCGTTCATGCTTGGCGGCGATGAAGTTGGCGGCGGCGGACTTTTCGCTATCGCCTTCGGCTTCAATGGCAGTGATCGCCGATTGGTCCACCCTGTTATTGAGGATGATACGCGCGATAAATTCGGCTTCCGGGCCCAAGGCCTCGTTTTTGGGGATGATTGGCGGCTCCGGGAGGTCGTCCCTGCGGGTAACATTGGGAGAGCCGCCGGTGTCTATGGAGACTACCGACGACCGGGGAATGGCAAAGGTGCTGTCACCAATGGTGTATTCGACCCGACCGGGACTTTCGCGAACGCTGTCCGCGAGGATGGTGCGCCCGTTCTTGAGGACGATCTTCTCTGCCTGGACTCGCGGCGCGAGGAATGCAGCCCCAGCGAACAGCCAAAGCGCGCACCGGAGGAAATGGAAGCGGGAGGAAGTCACGAAGGCCGATTCTATCAATAATGCCGAGCCCGTCCTATGGACAGTTTGGTTCGCGCGCGCCGCGGTCTTAGCGTTGTTCGTGAATCTGATTCCCGGAGTCAAGGCGCAGACGGACACGACCGTGAAGGGGCAAATGTCCGGGCAGAGTTCGGGCCGGGTCCGATCCGCAACCGCAGAACTTTATCGGCAACTCGGGAGCCTGGCGCTTGATCCGACCGCGGTCTATAAGGTCCGTGACGCCTCCATCGACCGCGAAGACGTGCATATCTCGCTGACGGAGGGGACGCTCGCGTTTACTCGCGAGGTGGACGGTCGCATCACGGGCATGCTCTTTGAAGGCGAAGGCGAAGTGTTGATCGTGCCCCCGGACTACACCGAGCGGCACTCGCTCTCGATGTTTACGGGCGTGGCCGTCCTGAATGAACGGTTCAGCCTGGGATATTTTCGTTTTGCGGACGACAGTGTCGTCTCAGGCTTGAAGCCGGCGTTACGACCTCCGGAAGAAGCCCGCGAATTCATAGATAAGCACGCCGCGCTGGCGGTCTCCTTATCCGAGGCCGATTCCTTACGCACCTTCATCGGCCTGACGTATGCGCGAAAATCTTCGCCGACTCAATATGCCGGAGAGTTCCTGTACGCCCGGCTCGCGGGCGAGAGATTCGGCAATTTTGAAGTCTCCTACGACCCGATGCTGACAGAACAGATCTCGGTACGTCACATTGCATACACGCCGCACGGGCGCTATTACGACCTGTGGATGTCATTCCCCATGCAAAGTGCGCGCCGGCAGCCAGGTGCTGCGGCCACTTCCGCCGTGGCGCGCACCATAGAGATCACCGACTACAACATCAAGATGGACGTACGCCCGCCGACGGAGCTTTCCGGTACGGCGACGCTGACATTGCACAATCTCCAATCGGGCCCGCGCGCGGTCATTTTTGAGCTCTCCCGTTATCTCAAACTTTCGCAGGTGGAGTTGGAGTCGACGGAGGGGCCGCCGGTGAGTCTGGACTTCCTGCAGAACGAGGCCCTTGAAGGCAGCCAATTGGCGAGGCGAGGCAACGATACCGTCACCGTCGTCTTTCCGCAGCCGCTAGTCTCCGGCGAGACCGTGCGATTGAAGTTCACGTACGGTGGGTCGGTCATGTCGGAGGCCGGAGGCGGGCTGCTTTATGTGGGTGCGCGCGGAACGTGGTACCCGAATCGAGGCCCGTCCATGTCGAATTTCGACATGGAATTCCGGCATCCGGCGGAGTGGAAGCTGCTGGCGACAGGCGATCGGGTAGCTGCTGCAACCAAGGGGGGGATGGAAGAATCGCGGTTCGTCTCGCAGCATCCGATCCCGCTGGCCGGCTTCAACCTGGGCAAGTATGTGAATACGCCGGTGAGTAGCTCCGCGACCAAGCTGGAGGTTTACTCATCGCGCGGAGTAGAAGCGGATTTTGCGCGGCCTCGCCCGCCGGTAGTCAGCCCGCTACCGACGCGCGACGCATCCCGCAGCCAGATGCCGGGGATCATCGTGAGCCCGCCCACCCCGGACCCCAGCCAGAAGGCAGCAGCCGTCGGCAAACAGGCTGCGGAGATGATCGACTTTCTTGCTCCGCGCATTGGAGCATTCCCGTTCGCATCGCTGGCCCTCACCCAACTGCCCGGGCCGAACAGCCAGGGGTGGCCGGGCCTCGTCTTTCTCTCGAGCTATGTCTTTCTCGACCGCGCGGCGCGCGAGCGGAGCCGCTTCGGCGATGTGGAGATGTATGACCTGGTCTTCGACCATCTCATGACCGAGCACGAGGTCGCGCATCAGTGGTGGGGCGACAATATTTTCTGGGACAGCTACCGCGACCAGTGGCTGATGGAGGCATTGTCGAATTACTGCGCCCTGCTGAAGCTTGAGCGCAATGACCCGGCGATGTTCCGCAAGATACTCGATCAGTACCGCAAAGACCTGTTGCAAAGACCTCCGAGCGGCGACGAGCGTCCCTACAAAGATGCCGGGCCGGTTCGATTAGGACTGCGGCTAAATTCTTCGAAGTTTGCGGGCGCCTACGATCCTGTAGTTTACGGCCGGGGAACTTGGCTGCTGCATATGTTGCGGGAAATGCTCAAAGATGCCGACGCGAAGAATATGGGGAAAAAATCCGCAGCTGAATCAGCCCCCGATGCATTGTTCTTTGCTGTGCTCAAAGATCTGCAAAAACGTTTCGCCGGAAAAAAGGTCAGTACCCAAGACTTCCTGGCGAGCTTCGAAAAGGTGATCCCATCCGGTTCAGCCTTTGAAGGAAGGCAATCTCTCGATTGGTTCTTTTCCGGCTGGATCAATGGCAGCGCGATCCCGGTCCTGGAATTGGCCGAAGTACGGGTAAGACCCTCAGCCGGACGCACGATCGCAACCGGTTTCATCCTGCAAAAAGAGGCCCCGGAATTACTGGTCACGTCAGTTCCCATTTATGCGGTCGCCACAAATGGCGAGCAGGTGTTAGTGGGGCGGGTGTTCGCGGACGGCGAACGAACGGAATTCAAACTCGCGGTGCCGAGCGGGACCAAGAGACTATTACTGGATCCGCAGATGACGGTTTTACGGCAGCCATAAGAAGAGTGCCGTGCGAATTTGAGCCAGCAGCTTCCTTTCTGGCTCATCCGTAGGGCCCACCCGGCCATCCTCTGCGACGCCCCGCTTCTCCAATGTAATAGCTCTTCTCGGAGGTGTTGAATGGGATTTTTAGCATGGATCGTCTTAGGATTGGTGGCAGGTGCCATCGCCAAACTCTTGATGCCGGGGCGTGATCCAGGCGGCTGGATCGTGACGATGGTCATCGGCATTATCGGCGCCTTTGTGGGCGGCTTTATTGGACGCGCCCTTTGGGGCAGCAGCGGAGTCACGGGGCTGGACATGGGCAGCATTGGCCTGGCGATCTTAGGCGCCGTCGTGCTGTTGGCCTTGTATCGCTTGATCGCGGGCCGTGGCCGCGGGAGCAATACGATCGATCGTGGACGTCGCGCGGCTTAAGCGCAGGCGGCATTGTTTAGAGAAACGCCTTCCCCCGGGAAGGCGTTTTCTCTTGTTGAAATGAACTTTCAGCTCCCGGCCAAAGAACCGGGTTTAAGGCTATAATCGACAGACCGACCAAAGCCGGAGAGATGGCCGAGTGGCTGAAGGCGGCGGTTTGCTAAACCGTTATAGGGTCAAAAGCTCTATCGGGGGTTCGAATCCCCCTCTCTCCGCCAGAACATTGTTTAAAGAGCCCAGCGATGCTGGGCTTTATTTTTTGCTCGCTGTGCCCGAACCCGTTTAGTTACCTCGGTAATCTTGCGCCCGGATGCAATCAGCCCTATGCTGAGTCTCGTAACAAGGGATCTTAGAAGGGGCCGCTGATTCGGGGGGATCAGCGGCCTTTTCGTTTCTACCCCCTCCGCCCCGCCTTCCCCTAACGCAAAAAGTGCTACATTCGATGTATCCCCGTGTCTGCCCCTGATTCCATATTTGTGAAAGCGTGCCGCCAAGAACCGGTGCCGCGCACGCCAGTCTGGCTCATGCGCCAGGCCGGACGCTACATGGCCGAGTATCGCAAAATCCGAAAAGAATATTCCCTGGTGGATATCTGCAAGAAGCCGGACGTGGCCGCCGAAGTGACCATCACCGCTGCGGAAAAACTGGAAGTGGATGCCGCCATCATCTTCGCGGACCTGCTGCTGCCGCTGGAAGTAATGGGACTTCCCTTCCACTTCGAGGCCGGCGAAGGCCCGGTAGTAGAAAGCCCGGTGCGTACACCAGAAGACATCGACAAGCTGCGGACAGACCGCTCCGCGGAATTGAACTATGTGTCCGAGTCAGTGAGCAAGGTGGCAAAACATTTTGCCGGCAAGCTACCCGTCATTGGTTTCTGCGGCGCTCCGTTCACGCTGGCCAGCTACATGATCGAGGGCGGCGGTTCGCGCAATCACGTCCAGGCGAAGATGATGATGTACAACCAGCCCAAGGCGTGGAGCGTGCTGATGGAAAAACTTGTCAGCGTGCTCGGTGACTACGCCATCGAGCAGGTTGGCGCGGGAGCGGACGCGCTCCAAGTCTTCGATAGCTGGGTGGGATGCCTCAGCGTGGAGGACTACGTCCAATACGCGCTGCCCTACACCACGAAGCTGATCCAGCGGCTGAAAGCGACCGGCGTTCCGGTGATTTATTTCGGGACCGATACGGCTACATTGCTTCCGCATATGCAACAGACGGGCGCAGATGTTATAGGCCTGGACTGGAGGACGCCTCTGGATCTGGGCTGGCGCACGCTGAATCACCGATGCGCGGTGCAGGGGAACCTCGATCCGGTGATGCTCTTCGCCGACAAAAAAATATTACTCCACAGATGTGAAGACATCCTGCGGCAAGCAAACGCGCGGCCCGGACATATCTTTAACCTGGGACACGGGATCCTTCCGGAGACTCCGGTGGAGCATGTGCAGGCGTTGGTACAGCACGTCCACGAATTCTCCGAAAAACTTTTGGCGCGGGGCACGGCACAGTGAGCGCCGCCGTTCTGCTGCTGGCGCATGGCACGCCGGATTCTCCCGCGGAAGTGCCGGCCTACATGAAGAACATTACGGGCGGACGACCGATTCCCGCGGAGGTGATGCAGGAGGTTCAGCATCGCTACGGATTGATCGGGCCATCGCCACTGACGCAGATCACTCTGCGCCAAGCTGCAGCTTTGCGCGAGCAAGTGCACGTGCCGGTGTACGTGGGAATGAGGAATTGGCATCCGTTCATTGCGGACGTAGTCAAGCAGATTATGTCCAATGGCATCACTCACGTGGTCGCCCTTTGCCTGGCCCCGCATAATTCCCGCACTAGTGTGGGCCTGTATCGGCGTGCCCTGGAGCAAGCGGCGGGTGGCGGGCTGGAAATCCACTTCATTGCGCATTGGCATGACGAGCCATTGCTGATCGACGCGTTTGCCGAAAGGCTGTCGTCCGCTTTGCCGGATGCAACCACCCCGATCATTTTTACTGCGCATAGTGTGCCGTGCAAGACCATCTGCGCGGATGAATCAGGCGCCGGCGATCCCTACAGCACCCAGGCAAAACACACTGCCGAGTTGATCGCCAGAAAGCTGGGCATTGCCGACGAACGCTGGTTCTTCGCATTTCAGAGCCAAGGGATGTCGGGCGCAACCTGGATCGGACCAACAGTAGAGGCGACATTGGATGCGTTAGCGAAGGCCGGGCATCGTCGAGTTCTGATCCAGCCCATTGGATTTGTGTGCGATCACGTGGAGGTACTGTACGACATCGACATCGCGTTCAAGGAATATGCCGCACAACGCGGGATGGAATTGGGCCGGACGGCGTCATTGAATGATTCCCCCACCTTCATCGCGGCATTGGCGCATGTGATTCAAGTACGGATCGCGGCCATGGCCGTATGAAGCGGGTTGCGATCATAGGCGGAGGCATCGCTGGGTTAAGCGCCGCCTATTATCTGCAGAAAGCACGCATCGACTTCACCTTGTTTGAGGGTAGCGGGCGCTTTGGTGGCATGATCGATTCAGAGCGTACGCCCGAGGGCTTCATGGTTGAGGCCGGGCCGGATTCGTTTCTATCCGCGAAGCCAGCGGCGAGCGAATTGGCCCGTGAACTGGGCCTTGGGGACGAACTTGTTCCCTCCAACGACGCGCAACGCAAAACTTACATCCTGCTAGAGGGCAGGCTCGTCGCAATCCCCGACGGCATGCAGTTGATGGTCCCGACGCGTTCGTGGCCGGTGATGACCTCGCATCTGTTTACTTTTTCAACCAAGCTGCGCATGGCGCGCGAGTTCCTGTTCCCGCCACCGCCGCTGGCCGAGAATGTGGATGAATCCGTAGCCAGTTTTGTTGCGCGACACTTTGGTAACGAGATAGTTGACCGCTTAGCGAATCCTTTGTTGGCCGGAGTCTATGGCGGAGATTCAAGCCGGCTGAGTGTGCGAGCCGTACTGCCCATGATGGTGGGGTCAGAGGCCAAACATGGCAGCTTGGTGCGAGGCGCACTCCGGTCAGGAGTTACCGGGAAACCAGCCGTACCGCTGTTCACTACGATGCGCGGCGGGATGCGGCAACTGGTGGATACCTTGGCGGCGCGGCTTCCTGCAGAATGTCTACGGATGAAAACCCCGGTCACTACGATCACGCGGACGAATGCTTCGTGGAATGTCGCAGGCGAAAGCTTTACGGATATCGTTCTGGCAGTGCCGGCTGCAGTGGCGGCAACACTGTTGTGGCCTCTGGACCCAGTGCTTAGTGCGTTACTGGGAAAGGTCACGTCAACATCCTGCATCACGGTGGCGCTGGGTTATGGACGCGCTGAGGAATTGCAGTTGCCGCCGGGCTTTGGTTTTTTGGTCCCTCGCGGAGAGAAAAAACATTTGCTGGCTTGCACCTTTGTCCATCGCAAGTTCGATGGCCGCGCACCGGAAGGCAGCGCCCTATTGCGGGCCTTCCTTACTTCCGGACTTGAAGAAAGTGATGAGGCGATCATTGGCAAAGTTCGCGCCGAGCTGGGCGAAGTCCTCAACATACGGCAGCAGCCGTTGATGGCCCGCGTTCGGCGTTGGCCTTCGGCGATGCCGCAGTATGAAGTTGGACATCTCGAGCGCATGAAGCAGATCGACGAGCGGGTAGGAACGCTAATCGGGCTGAGGCTGACGGGCAATGCTTATCACGGGATCGGGATCCCGGATTGCGTCCGCGGCGGCAAAGGTGCGGCGGAAACGATCGCGGCTAGCGGTTAGCGAAGCGTTCGGCGGCGGCGATGCGCTTCGAGATGGGCGGATGCGAATGAAACAGGACTTCCACCAGCCGCGAAGGATTGCGCTCCGCAAGGTTTTGGTCGCTAAGCTTATTCATGGCTGAGATAAACGGCTGGACGCTGGGTACTGCCTTCCAGCAATAGTGGTCCGCCTGCCACTCGTTGTAGCGGGAGTAAGCGTTCAATGCGGGCAACAAGAGCAGCGACAGCACACTTGAGACCAGCGCCAGCAGCGGCAGGTTCGCGAAATCGTAGATCTCCGGATACATGTGAAGTGTATTCACCGCGTAGGCGAGCACCTGACTGGCAGCCCAGAATCCTACCAGGGTGATCGCCACCTGTACGGCAATACTTTTCATGATGTGTTGGTGGACATGGTGGCCGAGCTCATGGGCCAGCACCGCTTCAATCTCGTCGTGAGTGTAGCCGGCGAGCAAAGTGTCAGAGAGGATGATGCGTCGGGTGTTGCCAAGGCCCGTTAAGGCCGCGTTGGCCTTCTTACTTTTTTCCGAGAGCTTCCATTCGTACACGCCCCGGACCTTCGCTCCGGCCTTTTCTCCCAGCCGGACCAGCCGCTGCTTCAGCTCTTCATTCTCCAGCGGAACGAATTTGTAGAACAGCGGGAAAAGCACCACCGGCGCCACTTGCGCGAAGAAGATGAACAGCACAATAAATGCCGCCCAAGCGATCAGCCACCACAACTGCGGCGCCTGACGGATGATGAAGTAGATGAGCTCGGCCACCAGGCCGCCGATGACGATGCCGAGGAGCCATCCTTTGGCTTCGTCGATCAACCAAGAGCCGAAACTCTGATTTGAGAGGTGATAACGATGCTCCAGGCGGAAGCCGTAATAGTCCAGGCTAATTCCGGCGAGTTTGGCAAGTGTGGCCAACGCGATCACATAGAGGAAGAGGGCGAGAGGGTAATTCTCGCGCGCGAGCTTCCATGCGACGTCACGCAACTCAGCCGACCACGGCATGACCACCAGCAACAACAAAACCGCGAACCCGATGACGGCGTCAGCGACCTCAATGATGCGCCGCTGCCGATTGTAGGCACGCGCGTCGGCGCTATCAGTTGGCTGTGGTGCGTTGCCGCTGGAAGGAAGCGTCATGACTGAACATCTTAAGCCCTAACGCGCAACGGCCGGTTTTTCATTCACGAAGGCTTCCGCAGCGGCCAGTATCTCCTTGACCACTTGCGGCGAGGCGGCTTCACAGTACACCCGCAACAAGGGCTCGGTGCCGGAGGCGCGTAATAGCAACCAGGCCTCGGCGTCTTGCTTTGGCGTGGGAGTTCCCAGGAAGAACTTCACTCCATCTTTCTCCTCTTTGCGCAGGACCTGGTAGGGGCCGATGCGATCCAAACCGGCGCTCGCCCGGCGAATGGCGGACTCTTTTATGTCATTCGCGATATGCATATCGATGCGGGCGTAATGATGTTGCCCGTATTCCTTTTGCAAATCAGCAACTAACTCGCCTAACGGTTTGCCTTCGTCTGCCATGACGTTCGCCACCAGCAGACAATTCAGGATGCCGTCGCGCTCCGGCAGATGCCGCGTAATACCGATGCCGCCGGATTCTTCTCCGCCGATGAGCACTTCGCGCTCCAGCATCACATCGCAGGTGTACTTGAAGCCGATGGAGGTTTCGACTAGTTCACGGCCATATTTGGCGGCGATGCGGTCGAGCATCTTCGTAGTGTTAAAGGCGCGGACCACGCAGCCCGGCCACTTTTTCCGCTCCAGCAGCCAGCGCAGGATGACGGAATAGACTTTGTGGGAGTCGACGAAGTTGCCTTTCTCGTCCACCGCCCCTACGCGGTCGGCGTCACCGTCGGTGACGAGACCCGCATGGCAGCCTTCGCGGACAACGGCATCTTGCAGGGCTTGCACGTGCGGCAGGATGGGCTCGGGATTGATGCCGGGAAAAAGCGGGTTCACGTCCGCGCGGATCTCAATGTATTGGATACCCTTCGCCTTGAAGATGCCGGCGAGCACACCGCGTCCGGAGCCGTGCATGCAATCGATGGCGAATTTGAAATTCGCCTTGGCGATGGCATCGAGATCGACAAATTTGGTGATGGCGTCAACATAGGAAGCTTTGAGGTCGGCAGTGGTAACCTTCCCCGGTTTCGTGGGCGGCTTGGTGCCGGCGTAGAGTTCAGCCTCAATGCCCTTGATGATGGACGGCTTCGCGGATCCGCCGTAGTAAGCCTTGTACTTCACTCCATTCCAGTTCCAGGGATTATGGCTGGAGGTGATGACCACGCCGCCGGTCGCACCGAGCTGCTTCACGGCGTAAGAAACGGCGGGCGTGGGCGTGTAGTCGTTGGCGAGGGTCACATCGATGCCGTGCGACGCAATGGTTTCCGCGGTGATCTGGGCGAAGCGCTGCGAACCAAAGCGAGTGTCATAGCCAATGATCAAGCCTTTTTCCGGATGCTCATTCTTGATGACATGCGCCGCTATCGCGGTCGCGACCAAACGGACGTTCTCATAGGTAAAATCATCGGCGATGATCCCGCGCCAGCCGTCAGTGCCGAACTTGATGTCAGTGACCATGAAAAACAGTATCTCGTTTCCGGTTTGTTGAACCTAGATCAGCGTCTTCAAGCCCTTGTCGACGAGGTGCTTCACAACTTTGCCTACGTCCTGCGAGTGTTCGCGGGTGGTGATCAGAAGAGCATCTTCCGTCTCGACGACGACTAGATCTTTCACGCCGATGACCGCGACAAATTTCTTTGGAGCATGAACGAAGTTCTTTTCGGCGTTGAGCGCATAAGTCTCTTTCGCCTCGAAGACATTACCGTCTTTGGCGTCGCCATCTCCCGAGTTGCGATGCTCCCAGAGCGCCGACCACGACCCGAGATCATTCCACTTGAAGTCGGCCTTGATGCAAAACAGGTTGGAAGCGAGTTCACCCTTGGCCGAGCGCGGCTCGAGTACCGCGTAATCAATACTGATGTTCTCGCATTTCGGATAAAGCTGGGCGAATACTTTCTCAAACTTACGCGTACCGTAGGCGGCCGCGATCTGTTCGAGCAAGGGTGCGGTCTGCGGCAGATGCTCCCGCATGGCATTGACGAGCGTTTGTGCGGTCCATAGGAACATGCCACTGTTCCAGAAAAAGTTCTTGGCCGCGACAAACTCTGCGGCTTTGTCGGCGCTAGGTTTCTCGGTGAACCGGCGAACCCGGAAGACGCCATCATTCATCGATGCGCCGGTCTCAATATAGCCATAGCCCGTCTCGGGATGGCTCGGTGGAATGCCCAACACCACAATGTTCTGGCCGGAGGCCGCGATCTTCAAGCCCCAATCGAGTTGCGAACGGAATGTCTTTTCATCGCCGATGACGTGGTCGGCGGGAAACATGCCGATGACCGCGTCTTTATCAATCCTCTGCAGGATGAAGGCGGCGAGTCCGATGGCCGGAGCGGTGTTGCGCGCCGCCGGCTCCGCGATGATCTGGCCCTTCTTTAATTTCTGTTTCTTGAGTTGTTGGCCGATGACTTTTTGCAGTTCGCCATTGGTGATGACCCAGAAATGGTCGGGCTTGGATAGCTGAGACAGACGCGCCACTGTTTGCTGGATCATGGAATCCTTGCCGTCGAGGGCAAGGACTTGCTTGGCATTCGCCTTGCGGCTGCGCGGCCAGAAGCGCGTGCCACTGCCACCGGCGAGGATCACGGGATAAAAGTGCGAAGTCGTCTTGGCCATGGAAATAAAAAAGAAAAACGATTCTACGCTAATACGGTCATGGGCTCGCTCACGTCGGTGGTAGGCAGGCTGGCGCGCATGCACTCGAGTGCCCATTGCGGCTGAATGTGATATTTGCGTACGCCCGCCGGCAGCACCAGGCACTCGCCACGAGCCAGCGTCACCGG
>DATLCI010000140.1:0-9405 GCA_035526435.1 Terriglobales bacterium | reverse complement strand
GCTTGCAGATTCTGGATCCCGCGTTGCACCATCTCCGTATCCGTATAGCCGGGACATACTGCATTCACCGTGATGCCAAGCTTCACCGTCTCTTGCGCTAAAGCGCGCGTGAGGCCCACGACGCCGTGCTTCGAGGCGCAGTAGGCCGATATCTTCGAATAACCTTTGAGTCCGGCGGTGGAAGCTACATTGACGATGCGCCCGCTCTTCGCCGCCGCCATTTTTCCTACCACTTGCTGCGTACAAAGAAACGTTCCAGTAAGATTCACCGCCAGCATTCGGTCCCACAGCTCACGCGACATCTCCGTGAAGCCCGCGGCTTCAGCCTGTCCCGCATTGTTTATGAGAATGTAGGGGTCGCCGAAACGCGCGAAGCATCCGGCAAAAGCGTGGGCGATAGAGTCATCATTGGTGACGTCGCATTCCCCTGCGTGAACCACATTGCTGCCGCCCAGCTTCTTCGCTTGCACTTCTAATGATTTTCGGTCCCGTCCGAGGATGCTGACCCGTGCCCCTTGTGCAACCAACGCTGCCGCAATGGCTGCTCCGATCCCTTTTCCCCCGCCGGTCACAATGGCATGCTTTCCCTGCAATGTCATTTGGCGGCCTCCGCGCGCTTGAGGCTGCGTTCCAATTGCTCTTTGCCGGTCAGGTATTGCGCCGGCCACCACTGCTCGGTATAGCCAAGTTGCGCTGCCGCATGCAGCGTCCAGTTTGGATCGGCAAGGTGCGGGCGTGCCAGCGCGCACAAATCGGCGCGGCCCGCCGCGATGATGCCATTGACTTGATCCGCGTCGGTAATGTTTCCGACTGCGATGGTTGGAACGCCGGCCTCATTGCGGATGCGGTCGCTGTACGGCGCTTGATACATACGTCCGTACACCGGACGCGCATTGACCGATGTCTGCCCGGTGGAAACGTGGATGATGTCCGCACCGGCTTGCTGAAACGCCTTCGCGATCTCGACTGATTCCTCGCCCTCGATGCCGCCTTGCAGTACCCAGTCAGTGGCCGAGATGCGAACGCTGATGGGCCGCTCCTTTGGCCACACTTCACGGATCGCACTGAACACCTCGAGCGGATAGCGCAGGCGATTGGCCAAGCTACCGCCATATTCATCTTCGCGCTGGTTGCCCAGCGGAGTGATGAAGCTCGATAGCAGATAGCCGTGCGCACAATGCAGCTCCAGCATGTCAAAGCCGGATGTGATCGCCATTCGGGCCGCAGCCACGAATTGATCGCGAACCGTATCCATGTCCGCCCGGGTCATAGCCCGCGGCCGATGCATCAACTCGGAGTGAGGAATCGCAGAAGGCGATATCACCTCCCAATTGCCTGCGTCGAGTGGCTCGTCCATCCCCTCCCAAGCAAGTTTGGTAGACCCTTTGCGTCCGGAATGGCCAAGCTGCAAGCATATTTTTGCGGGGCTGTGGTCGTGGACAAAATCGACGATGCGCTTCCAAGCGCCCGCATGCTCCGGCTTGTACATTCCCGTGCAGCCCAACGTGATCCGGCCTTCGGGCGAGATGCAGGTCATCTCCGTGATGATCAGTCCCGCGCCTCCGAGCGCCCGGGCGCCGAGGTGGGTAAGGTGGAAATCATCCGGAGTCCCGTCCGTGGCGCTGTACATATCCATCGGCGAGACCACGACCCGGTTCTTCACCTCCATGCCGCGCAACCGGTAAGGCGTGAACAATGGAGGGATAGACCGCTCGGCCCCCGTCGCCCGCGCGGCGAACCAGCGCTCCACCCCGTCGAGATAGAGCCGATCGCGCAGGCGCAGATTCTCGTGGCTTACGCGCTGGCTGCGCGTGAGCAGGCTGTAAGCAAATTGTTCCGGCTCCAAGTGGACGTAGCGGCGCACATTCTCAAACCACTCCATGGAGTTACGCGCCGCATTCTGCAGCTTCAGCGCCTCGGTCATGCGCTCTTGCTGAAACTTCGCCAAGGCGCGCGGCAACTTTGGCTCGACTTTCAGGCAATGGGCGAGCGAGATGGCATCCTCCATAGCGAGCTTGGTGCCGGAGCCGATGGAGAAATGCGCGCTGTGCGCGGCATCGCCGATCAAGACGATGTTCTTATGGAACCACACTGCGTTGCGGACGCGCACAAAGTTCGTCCACGGCGAGCCCCCGAGATGGGCCGAATTGGTGATGAGTTTGTGATTCTTTAGCCATGGTGCGAAGAGCTTCTCGCAGGCAGCGACAGTACCGGGAGCGTCTAGCTTGTCGAAGCCGGCATTGCACCAGGAGTTCTCGTCGCACTCAACGATGAAGGTGGAAGTATCAGCGTCAAAGCGGTAGCAATGCGCCTGGAAGACGCCGTGCGGGTTCTCGACAAAGTAAAAGGTAAAGGCGTCAAACTTTTTGTCCGTGCCCAACCAGACGTAACGCGCAGTGCGCTGATCCAGGTCGGGGTGAAAATATTGCGAGTACTTCCGACGGATGACACTATTGATCCCGTCGGCAGCGACTACGACAGCGGCATCGCCCAGACCCAGCCCGGCCAGGTCCGCATCATCGCGCAGCTCCACGTTAAAGCGAAGGTCGACCTTTAACTCCCGCGCCCGCTCCTGCAGGATTTGCAGCAGCTTTTTGCGTCCAATGCCGCTAAAACCATGGCCGCCGGAGGTGATGGTGCGTCCTTTGAAGTTGACATCAATGTCATCCCAGTGGGCAAAGTTGGCGGTGATGTTGCGGTAAGTGACGGCGTCAGCGTTGCGGAAGTTTTCCAACGTCTGGTCAGAGAAGACCACGCCCCAACCAAAGGTGCTGTCCGGAGCGTTGCGCTCCAGCACCGTGACTTGATGCGCCGGGTCCGCCTGCTTGAGCAGCAGGGAGAGGTACAGGCCCGCCGGGCCGCCGCCAATGATGGCGATCTTCAAGGACGCCTCCGCGTCCCTGCAGGATACGCCACAAAATCATTTTATGCTTAAAATAGTTTCAGCGGCCGGCGGCTATTCCGCGCTATAGCTGATCTCCAGGCTGTGGATGCGCCAGCACGCGAACGCCAGCATGGCGCACACGACCAAGCCAAAGCCCGGCAGCGCCAGCCATAAGGGCACCGGTTCTGCGACGACGGTGAAGAGCGCGAGAATGCCCTCGCTGGGCAGTTCCACGGGCGCGAGCCCCTTGAGGTAGAACGTGATGCTCAGCTTCTGGATGATCGGCGGGAAGACTCCACTGATGGCTTCCCATAAGAAGACCATGGTGCCCGGCACGATGGGGTTCTTTACCACCAGGCTGAGGGCCAGGAAGATGGAACCATAGCCGATGCAGGCGAGGACCGTGATCAGCAGGTAATTTCGCAGATGCATCAAGCCCGGCCCGTCGAAGGTAAAGTTTTGTCCGGCCACGCCGAAGTGCCCATACATCAAGACGTAGGAGAGCAACACGCCCGCCCCAAATAGCGTGACCGCAGTCGCGACGCCCGCCACATACTTGCCCAGCACCAGCACTTCCCTGCGCACCGGGGCCAGAAAGTAATAATGCAGGCTTTTTTGTACGACTTCACCGCGGAAGAGCCAGGTGAAGAGTCCGAGGCATCCAAAGAAGATGCCCAGCCGCACGTAGAAGAACATAATGATGCCGGCGAGGATGCGCGTGTCTTCGCCCATGCTGCAGCGTTTCCCCATGGGGGATTCAAGGCCGTGAGCACCGATGATGAACACCGGCGCGAAAGCGAGAAAGTAGATCCACAGGCCGCGCTTGGTGAAGACGTTCTTGCGATATTCCATCTTCGCGATGACGACGAACTGGGTCCACCACTTGTGCCACTCGGCGGTGGCCATAAAATCGTTCACTCGAGTCCTGAAAGTCCCCATTTTAGATAGACCCCCCGTCGGAGCCGATCAGGTATTGGTAAATAGAGTTCACATCATCGTCCGCGGGAGCTACAGCTTCGAGCTCCACCTCACCTGAGACCACGATCTTATTCAGCAGCAGATAAAACTTTTCGATATCGCAGGTGCGGACCAGGATGCCTTTACCATCCGCATGGATCTTGGCTTCCACCGCATGGTCCAGCGCAAAGACCCGCGAAGCGAGCAGCGACGGATTGTTGCACCGCACCATGATCTGCATGGGATGTTCTTTGACTTCGGTGCGAACGCTATGGATCGCGCCTTCCGCCACGACGTAGCCGCTGCTAAGCAGCACGACGCGGTCGGAGATCTTGTCCACTTCATGCAGAATGTGGCTGGAGATGACCACATGAAGCCCCTGCTTGCCGATCGATTGAAACAGGGCGATCGACTCGGCCCGAGCCATGGGATCCAGTCCGTTCAGCGGCTCGTCCAAGATGAGCACCGTGGGGCGATGCGCAATAGACTGAGCCAAGCGCACGCGCTGGCGCATGCCCTTGCTGTAGCCGGCCACTTTGCGGTGAGCAGCGTCCAGCAGGTTCACGCGCTGTAGGGCTTCTATCGCGAGTTCGTGGGCCTTCTTGCCGTCCATGCCGTGCAGCAGCAGAGTGTTGTTGACGAGCTCATATCCGGTAATCCCTTTGGGGAATGAATCGAACTGCGAACAGTAGCCGACCATCTTGAAAAACTTTTCCGGATCATCCGCTGTCAGTCCGCAAACGCTCACGCCGCCCTGCGTCGGACGGACCAATCCCGTCATGAGATTCATGAGCGTTGTCTTGCCCGAGCCGTTCGGGCCCACCAGGCTAGTGATACCGGGCGCGATGGAAAGGTTCACGCGGTTCACGCCCAGCACATCGCCATAAAACTTGGAGACGTTATCGAAGATGATCTGCTGGTTGGAAGTGGGCTGGGTCACCGAACCACCTCCCGCGCTTTGAGCTTCTTGTTCAGCATCCACAACGAAAGCATGATGACGAATGCCAGCACTAGCCAAGCCGACCATACCGGGACGTCAGTGAAACGAGGCGGCAAGCCGGGCTTCAGCACGTTCGGCGAGCGGAATAGGTCATTCCAAATCCTGCTGATCAGGTAGCTCAGGTTCAGGAGCTTGCCCCAGTGGGTGCGCAGCACTTCATTAAACGCTTCGCCAAAACCGGGTACGACAAAGAAGATGACGACCATCAGCGCCGTGGCGGCGATCTTCCAGCGCACCCAAGCGGAGACCGCCAACACCAACATGGTCAGCACGACGATCCAGAGCAGTGAGCCCAACATGATGGCCCCGGCGATCCAGTAGTTCTTACTCAGCCAAGTCCAGCCGCCCATGCTCGATTGCATCAGGAACAGCAGCATCGCCGGGACCCAGGTGATGGTCGAGAGCAAACCGGCGATCACTGTGAACTTTCCCAATAAATAGTTGGCGCGAGTGAAGGGGCGGGAGAGGAAAAGCGGCAGCGCGTCGTTCGCGAAATCCACGGAGATCAACCCCGGCCCGACCCACGCGGTAAGCAAGAAGCAGAAGAAAGCCTGCACCACCAGATATTTCTCGAAGAAGAAGCCGTCGACCACCAGCCAGCTTGGACTCTGCAGGGACCGGCCCATGCCGTCCGCCGTGCCTGCGTTCGCGCTGATCAGCGCCTGGGTACTCGGACTGTTCACCAGGTAGATGAACGCCGCGGCGACCAACATGGGGAAAAACGTGGCGAAGTAGAACGACAGCAAAGCCCGTGACTGGAAGAGAGTGGACCAGGCAAAGCGCGGGATCACGAGGAAGCGCGTGTTCAGCGGCGTATAAGCGCCGTCGTAGGGCCGGTAGTTGCGTTTATAGACTGCCATGGGCCCCTGCCTTCTGCGGAGGAACGTCGCCCACGCTACCGTTCAAGTTGCCATCCATGGCCCGCAGGAAGATGTCCTCCAGCGAATCGCGACGGAAGTTCATTTTGCGGATCTGTACTTCGTGATGAGCGGCCGCGGTATATATCTCCCGCATCTCCATCGTCGGCGGCAGCACCAGTTTGGCGCGCCCGTTGTTGAGCCAGGCACACTCGCAGCCCAACTGCTCAATGGCCTGAGAGAATCCCGGATTACCGTTATAAGTCTCGATCTCTATGAACTTGCGATTGGCCTTGCGCTCTTCTTCCAGGTTGCAGTAGTCGGCGATGCGTCCGCCCTTGAGGATGAGTACTTCCTCGCAGCATTCTTCCACGTCTCGCAGCAGGTGCGACGAAAGGATGATGTGCATGCCATGGGTATCGCGGATCTCGCGGATGAGGTTCAACATACGGAGGCGGGCCGGCGGATCCAATCCGTTGGTCGGCTCGTCGAGGAACAACAACTTAGGCCCATGGACGATGGCCTGAGCCAGTTTCGCCATCTGCTTCATGCCCAGCGAATACGTTCCCACCTTGCGGTAACGCTGTTCACCCAAACCGACGTAGAAGAACGCCTCGTGGGCGCGCTCCATGGCTTCATTCGACGGCAGACCGCTCAGCTCGGCCATATAACGCACGAAGCGGATGCCGGTCATTTCCGCGATGAACGAATCGCTCTCCGGCATGTAGCCGATCAAGCTGCGGATCTGCTTGGCGTCGGTACGGATGTCACGGCCGAAGATGCGAGCGGTCCCCCCATCCGGTGGATAGAAGCCCAGGAGCGTGTTAATAAGGGTGGATTTGCCGGATCCGTTCGGGCCTAGCAATCCGATGGCGCGGCCCTTCACAGAAGCGGTCAAAGAATCCAAAATGGTCCGGCCTCCGAGCCGGACCATCAGGTTTTCGAGTTCGATAACGGGTTGCATCTACGGGTATTCTACGGAGTTTTCGGCTTCAAAGTTCCCAACAGTTGGGACAGCGCCGCGGTATTCACATCGAAGCCGAAGAAACGGCTGCTGGTCGCAACCTCGATGCGGTCCTCGTCACCGTACATGCAGATCAGGCTGGGGCGGGCATTCGCGGCGATCACCTGCAGCGACTGCGCCTCCTGCGGATTCATGTTCTCCGCCAGCGGGGCTGCGATGGCCCGCAGGTTCTGGAAGAGCAAGGCTGACACGTTGGTGTGCGGGTCCTTGGGCAGCAGCGCAATGAACGATCCCGAGTGCACGATGGCGTTGCCGGAATCGCGGACCTGGATAGCTTTCATCAGCAGTGCCCGTGAAGGCGCAACGATCATGTAGCCGTGAGCGAAGGTGTAATTGACGGTCATCAACTGCGGGCCTTCCTGGCCGTTCAAGGCGAAGTACGTGCGGTCTTCAACATCTTCGCGGGTCAGCGTCATCCCCGGCTTGCCCTTGGCCACGGCTTCCTGATTGAAACGATCCACGATGAGCTGCAGGGTGTTCTGGAGCTTCTGCTGGTCGTTCACTTCGAGCACGATCTTCCATGAAGGCGTGGGCAGGATGGGACCATCGAGGGCGAAGGCAAAATCGCTGCCCAGGGCCGCGGCCAGGTCTTCCCTGAGATCGAAGTTCATCTTGCTGCGGAATTCGGCCAGCTTCGCGTCCGGCGAATCGCCGGAGAGACGCATCATGGCGAGCATGTCGTCCACCATCTGCACCGGACTCTTCACCGTGGCTGCGCCTACCACCGTAGCTTCGGTAGAGACGAACTCGAGTGAGCCCAGGGCGGAGGGAGCTGCCAACCACGAAGCAATTCCGCGACGCTGCTGACTGAAGGTCAACAAGGCGCGATTGTCCGTGTCTCCATTCACTTCACGGCGCTTCACTACAAGGTGACGGATGTCGCCAAATCCGGACTGTGCCAGATGGGCTCCCTCACGGTCGTCCGTGGAACGGTGCTGGAGCAACACACTTTCCAGGTCCGCCGCGAACAGCAAGCCCGCGCCCTCGGTATAAGAGGCCGCGATCGCCTGGCCGAATGAACTGCCGCTGAAGCCGGTAGAACCGGCTTGTTTCGCAGCCAGGAAGCTCTGCAGCGCGGCAGCGTCCGTAGCCAGCGCGACAAAGTCGTTGCCCGCAAGCACCAGCAAGTCACCCTTCGCAAAGGTAGTGCCGGCGAAATCTTCTTCCGTCACGATGCGGATGTGGGCCTTCTCGTCGGCATTCATCGCCGTGTTGGCCAACTCATTCATCAGGAAGTCCCGCAAACCGGGCTGGACTACCTTGGCGACGACGAGAGCACCCATTCGGCGCGTTCCGGGGAGTGATTGCACCGTGAAGACCACTTCCTGGCCAAGATACTGGCTGAAGGTGTGGACCTTCGCGATCATCTCTTCAAAGCGCGGCTGCTGTTTGTCCATGCCGGTCTTGGTCCACCAGTCGCGCAGCACGGGGCTGTCACGAAGCTGATCCTGGAACAGACGGTTGGCTTCATTCAATTGCTCGCCCAGGTTGGGGATGCTGGCATAGACCACCGTATTCGCCGGGGTTATGGGCAGCACCGCGCTGTTGAAGCGGAGCGGGGGCGTGGGGAGATTCTCCAGCTTCTTTTGCAGCTTGGAGAACTCGGCCAAAAGGGCCAGATGTTGCTCGCGGTTCTGGCTCCAGTCGAATTCTTCTTCCACCGGGGTCTCGCCCATGGTGGCGCTGGTCACAACCTGGTCGCCAGAGTGAAGAATGTCTTCATCGCCGGCATGTTCCACGTGAACTTCACCTTCAACCACCGAGACGCGTGAACCCTTCATGCCGGTATTCACGGCAAACACGGTTCCGGTCACGGCGACTTTGCAATCCGGCGCGGAGACGTAGAGGTGTCCATGTTGCTTCGCGGCCTGGACAATGATGTCGCCACGGTTCAGCTTGATGGTGGTGTTATTACGGCGGGCGGCCACGGAAAATTCCGCGCGCTCGTTCATCTCGATCACGGAGCCGTCAAAGAGGCGCAATACGGCGCGGCTGCCCGCGGCAGTACGGACGACGTCACCTTCCTGGATCTCGCGTCCCGGCTTGAGCTGCTCATCGCCGTTGGCGCGCACCAGGTAGAGGCCGCCACTGGCGGCTTGCACTACGGCGCGATTGCCCGCGAGCGGGGCATAAAGATATTGATAGCCGAAGAAGCCAGAGACGCCGATCACGAACAATGCGACGGCGGCAAAAGCGAAGCGGCGCATGTCCCAGCCGGTAAGGTCAGCGGAGGAATCGCGCTTCCAGGCCATGGGGATGACCTTGTTGCCGTCCGCATACATATGGCGGCAATCGACGCACTCCCGCAGGTGATCATTGACGATCAACAGACGGGCCGGAGAAAGCTGCTTGCTGCGATAACTCGGCAGCAAGGCTTGGATGTCAGCGCAGCCGTGGATACCAACGCCGCTGGCTACTTCCGGCATCTCGGCGCCGCCCCGCAAGCTCATCCACACGCGGTCGCGGGCGGATTCGATGGTGGAGTTATCCGGCTGATCGCCACGTACGGCGGCAACGGCATCGTCAAACGTCTTCTGCGTCTTGCTCTTCTTGTCTTCGGTCATTTTCCTGTCCTAGCCTGGGAAGACTGGTTGAAGTCTTTCTGCAATTGCTTGCGGATGCGAAAGAGAGTGATGGCGACGACGGCTTGCGACGTCCCCACGATCTTGGCGATCTCACGATT
>DATLCI010000136.1:0-8791 GCA_035526435.1 Terriglobales bacterium | reverse complement strand
ACGGGGCATGATGAAGGTGTGGAACGTGTGGCTGATCTTCATCACCTTCCTGCTTTCTCTTTTTGGGACTTTCCTCACGCGCAGTGGCGTGGTGAGTTCGGTGCACGCCTTCGCGCAGTCAGACATTGGCACCTGGTTCGTCTGGTTCATGGTGCTGGTGCTGGGGGTGTGTCTCTGGTTCTTCATCATGAACCGCGACCACCTGAAGAGTGAGAACCAGTTGCAGTCAATGGTCTCGCGCGAGTCGAGCTTCCTGTTCAACAATCTGTTGCTGCTGGTCTCCTGCTTTGCCGTGTTGTGGGGAACGCTGTTCCCCATCTTGAGCGAGTGGGTACAAGGCAACAAAGTCACGGTGGGGCCGCCCTTCTTTAACAAAGTGAACGTACCCATTGGCCTCTTCTTGCTGTTCCTTACTGGGATCGGTCCGCTGCTGGCGTGGCGCAGCTCGTCGTTTGAAAGCATCAAGCGAAATTTCGCGATCCCTACCGGCGTGGCATTGCTCGCCGGGATCGCGCTGATAGTCGGCGGCATGCGTTTCTGGGTCGCGGACGACATGTCCCAGTTCTACTCCTGGATGGCCATCGTCCTGGGAGTATTCGTCTTCGCCACCATCACTTCGGAGTTTTATCGGGGCGGCAAAGTCATTGCCGGCAGCACCGGCATGAATCTTCTGTCAGCGATAATCCAGCTCACCCGCCGCAACACCCGTCGCTACGGCGGATATATCGTTCACTACGGCGTGGTGGTGATCTGTATCGGATTCGCCGGCGCGGCGTTCAACCAGACGAATGAACGCGAGCTGGGCTTCCAGGAATCCATGAGCCTGGGGCCGTACACCCTCGTCTGCCAGAAGTACACGCAGGACGATACGCCCAACTATTCCACGGAACTCGCCATCATCGACGTTTTCAAGAACGGCAAGCGGGTGACCACGCTCTTCCCCGAGCGCCGCTTCTATAAGGCGAACCAGCAACCCAGCACCATGGTCGCGAACTACAGCACCATCCGCGAAGATGTGTACCTCGTCTATGCGGGCAGAAATACTGACAGTGATAAGCCCATCATCAAAGCCCATTTGAATCCGCTGGTAAGTTGGATCTGGGCGGGGGTCATCATCATTGTGATCGGCACTTTCATTGCGTTGGTGCCCAATCTGCCGGCGGCGCTGGCCAAGCCCCGGATCCCCGCCGCCTCCGCCACTGCGCAAAAACAGCCGGAGCGAAACCCCGTGGAGGTGGGCGACTAATGCGACGTACGCGATGCTTCGCCATTGTCGTAGTGCTTGCGCTCTCCGCGGCCGGCTTGCTCGGCGCCCAAGACAGCGCTAACTCACGCCGCTTTGAAAAACTCGGACACGGACTCATATGCACCTGCGGCTGCAATCAGGTTTTGCTGGAATGTAATCACGTGGGCTGTCCGGCATCGTCCGGCATGCGCGACGAGCTGGCCGCGGCCCTTGCCAAAGATACCGCCGGTGACAACGACGCCGTCCTCCAGACATTTGTCACCAAGTACGGTCCCACCGTCCTGGCCGCGCCCACTACCACTGGCTTCAACCGTGTCGCGTGGATCATGCCGTTTGCCGTCTTCGTGACCGGCATCATGGCGGTCGTAATGATCACGCGCGTCTGGAAGCAGCGCTCGATTCCGTCCCCAGCCCATCCCGCTCGTCTGCCGGACGACTTGCGCGCGCGCATCCGCCAGGAGACTGAAGAATGATCATTCTGCTGTGTGCTCTGATGGCCGTCGGACTCTTTGTCTATGTCTTTGCTCCCATCCGCGAAGGTGAGCTGGCCCGCGCGGAAGACAAGACCCGCCTCGCTTTCCTGCGCGAGCGCAAGGAAGTGATCTACGAGAACCTGCGCGACTTGAACTTCGAATATAAAGCCGGAAAATTTCCCGAAGCCGACCACCACAAGATGCGTTCCGAGCTGGAAGGCGAGGCCGCCGCCGTCATCGCGGAGATTGAAGATCTGGAACAGGGCCGAACCCGGTAAATCCTCAGTGATCCCCAGGAGAATCTCTTGAACCTTCGAACCACGCGTGTGCTTGCGGTGCTGTTTGCCTTCGCCGCCCATGCCTTTGCCGCCGACATCACCGGCACCGTCACCAACCTTACGACCAGCAAGCCTTCAGTCGGGGACAGCGTCGTGCTGCTAAAGTTGGCCGGCGGCATGGAAGAGGTGGCGAAGTCCACCACCGATGCGCAGGGCAAGTTCACTCTGCCGCTTGCGGACCCCAACACTCCGCACCTCCTCCGGGTGAACCACCGCAACGTGAACTACTTCCGCTCGGCGCCGGTTGGGACCACCTCGGTCGAGATCAATGTGTATGACGCCGCCGAAAAAGTGGATGGTGTGAAGCAGACGCTCGACGTCATCCGCCTTGAGGGCGACGCCACCAACCTGCGCGCTACCGAAATGTTCGTGCTGGACAATGCCTCCAAGCCGCCGCGCACGTTGATGAGCATGAAGAGCTTTGAATTCAAGCTGCCGGATGGCGCCACGCTCGACCAATCCATGGCCGTCGGCTCCAGCGGCATGCCCGTCACCATCGCGCCCGTTCCGCAAGGCAACAATCGCTATTCATTCCTGTTTCCTATCCGTCCCGGCGAGACCCGCTTTCAGGTCTCCTACACGCTGCCCTACAACGGTTCCAGCACCATCTCGCCCACGCTGCTGCAGCCGGTGGATAGCTTTGCCGTGAGTGTGCCCACTTCGATGAAAGTCGAACCCGGGCCCGGCTCCGCGCTGAAGGCCGGGGGTGAAGAGGCCGGCATGACAGTGTTCGTCGCGCAAAATGCCGCGCCCGGTCAAAAAGTGGATTTCAAAGTCTCCGGCACCGGGACCATACCGGCCGAAGGCCAGGCGCAAGCTGGGGGCGGAGGGGGCGAGGCTGGCCCGGGTGGGGGCATCGGCACCCCCGTCAACACGCCCGATCCATTATTCAAATATCGCTGGTGGATCATCGGCGTGGTCGGCCTGCTGTTAGTCGCAGGCGCCGCCTTCACCCTCAGCTCCAAACCACCGGCGGCGACAGTGGCGGCAGCGCCTTCACCTGCCGGCCCGCTCGATGCGCTGAAAGAAGAGATGTTCCACCTGGAGTCAGACCGGTTACAGGGCAAGATCACTGAGGAAGAATATGCACGGCAGAAAGCTGCCCTGGATGTGGTGATGAAGCGGGCGTTAGAGCGCAAGACCTAGGGAATCCATGGCTGAGCACTGCGCGTCCGGCGGTCTGCTTCTCTCCGTGATCATTCCCGCATTCAACGAAGAGGCGTACCTCCCGGCCACCCTGGGTGCGCTTCAGGAGGCTGCGAAAGGCCTTCTCGTCGAGCTTATCGTCGTTGATAACGGAAGCACGGACCGAACCCGCGCTATCGCCATCGAGTATGGAGCGCGCGTGGTTCCCGAACTCGTGCACAATATCGGCCGCGTCCGCAACGCCGGCGCCTGGACGGCGTCGGGCGCAACTCTGGTTTTTGTGGATGCTGACACGCTCGTGCCGAAAACCCTGCTTCAAGCGATTCTCACCGAAATGCAGCGCGGTGAATGCGCGGGAGGCGCGGTCGCGGTGGACTACTCAGTGCTTAAGCGCCGTTGGATGCGGCTCTACCTTCGGGGCTGGAAGTTCTGGGGAAGGGTGTTCAACATGAAGCAAGGCGCCGCGCAATTCTGCCGGCGGGAGGCCTTCACTGCGCTAGGTGGATATGACGAAAGCATTTACGTGGGTGAGGACGTTCACTTTTATTGGCAATTGTCGCGGTGGGCCAGTCAGAACCGTCAGCGCATGGCCTTTCTCGATAGGCCCAAGGTCGTTACCTCTGCGCGCCGCTTCGACCAAATGGGTGTGGTAAAGAGCTTGGTGCTGACTCATCCGCTAGTCATATGGCTCTTCTGGAAAAAGCCCGATATTTGGCGGGACTGGTATGTGCGCCTGATTCGCTAAGCCGCCAACCTCGGACTGCAGGCCAGCATCTTTTTGGAGTAAGCAAGGAGAACAACATGCCTCTCGCCACGCGCGCTGCCCAGATGGTTGCTGATCGGATGCCCAAGATGCTGGATGCCAAGACCCACGCGGTCATGGATTATGTGGTGGGCGGGACCTGCCTGGCGATGGCGGCATTTTTGTGGAAGCGCAATAAGCGGGCGTCGATCGCGGCCACCATGTGCGGCGCTGCCACGCTGACCAACGCGATGCTGACGGATTATCCCGGCGGCGTGAAAAAAATCTTTAGCTTTGAGACTCACGGCCGCATTGATGCCGGACTCGCCGGCCTCACCGCCACCATGCCTACGTTCTTTGCCTTCCGCGGCGAGGAAGAGGCAAAGTATTTCACCGGCCTGGCCCTGGCAGAGACGGTAGTCACCGGGCTCACGGACTTCGAATCCGGCGGCAAGGTCATTCCCATGCCGGTGAACCGTAACGCTTCCAGCTTCTAGCTAGGCGCTGCGCTGGGAATCCTTACGCTCAGTGCCGCTGCCGTTCTGCGAGCGCGACTGCTTGCGTCCGCTCAACTCTTGCTCGGCGCTGTACCAGTCCTGTTCGTGGTAACCATCCAGCCGGCCGCGCTCTTCATACAGCTCATACGCGCGACGACGCACCGAATCCAGATCAATGGTGGCATTACCTTCGATCACCGCATTGCGCGAGGTAGCGACGGTCGCCTGCGCGGTGGATACCGGCTCTTCGGTAGTGGGGACTGGGGCGGAGACTGGATTGTTCGCCTTGGGGGCGCGCGCTGTGGTGGTACGCTTCGCGGCAGTGCCGCGGGAAGATTTCTCGTTGGCCATACTTAATACTCCAAATCAACTTTACGTCCGGGGATAGACGCGCGCCGGAAGCGGCGGCGTCATAGGATTATTCTACCGCGAGTTGGGGATGAGTATGGATCGCGCTCCCAATGGCGGAGAAAAAAATTAGTGGAAATCATGGGAGCTGAGTTGGGCCTCCGTGACCGCCAGCCGCTCCAAGCGTTCCGCTTTGATGGAGAGAACATTTTCCTGGTTCTGCATGATGCCCTCCACCAGCACAAATCGTTCTTTCAATAGCAGCATACGGTCGCGGTCATAGATGTCCGGTCGCACAATGATGTTGGAGATCCCGGTCTCATCTTCCAGGCTCAAAAAGATGAATCCATGGGCAGTGCCCGGCCGTTGGCGCGCAATGATGGCACCCGCCACGCGGACTTTGCGTCCGTCCGCGACGGTTGGCAGCGCCGACGCCGGCAACACCCGCATGGCGTTCATCTGCGCCCGGCGATAAGACATCGGGTGCGGCCCAACCGTGAGGCCCGTGCCGTGATAATCGGCGACCAGACGCTCTTCCGTCGTCATCTGTGCCAGCGGCGAAGCCAGTTCGGACTCCGGCAACTCTTCGAGCAACGGCCCTGCTGGTTGCGCCACCCGGTCGACCTGCCATAAAGCGTCTCGGCGATGTGGCTGGCTAAGCGTTCCGGCCGTGACCTGCGCAATAGGATTCAGCCCGCCGATCTGCGCGAGCATGACTAAGTCCGTCTTGCTGAGCGCCGGCACGCGCAAGGTGAGGTCATCGATCGAAGTGAAGGGACGCAACGCACGCTGCTCCAGTAATGGCCGCGCGGCAGCTTCACGCAATCCGCGGACGTAGCGCAATCCCATGCGCATGGCGATGGTGGAGCGTTGGGCATCGTCTTCAATGGTGCAGTTCCAATCGGAGCAAGTGACATCGATGGGCTTTACCTTCAGCCCGTGGCGCTGCGCGTCTTTTACCAGCGTAGACGGATGATAAAAACCCATGGGCTGATTGTTGAGCAACGCTGCCGTGAACGCCGCCAGGTAATGTTCCTTCAAATAAGCGCTGGCGTAAGCGATAAGCGCAAAGCTCGCGGCATGAGACTCAGGAAAGCCATAGAGCGCAAAGGAGACAATGAATTGCACGATCTCATCTTGCGTGGCGGGCGCAATTCCATTGGCGGTCATGCCCGCGCGCAGCTTGGCCTCAATCTCCTGCATGCGCTTCTGGCTGCGCCGGCTGCCGAGGGCGCGCCGCAACTCTTCCGCCTCGCCGCCGGTGAAATTCGCGCAGATCATGGCCATGCGCAAAAGTTGTTCCTGAAACAGCGGCACGCCGAGCGTCCGCTCCAGCACCGGCTCCAGCGAAGGGTGCGGATACTTCACCGCTTCGCGCCCCTGGCGGCGTTTCATATAAGGATTCACCATCTGTCCCACAATAGGACCCGGTCGGATGAGCGCGACTTGCACGACCAGGTCATAAAAATGTTCGGGACCATTGCGCGGCAGGGAAGCCATCTGCGCGCGGCTCTCGATCTGGAACATGCCGATGGTGTCCGCGCGGCGGATAGTTTCATACACTGCGGGATCGTTGGCGGGCAGATGCGCGAGATCGACGGATTCGCGGTAGTGGTCGCGGATAAGGATGAGCGAATCCTTCAGCACGGACATCATGCCCAAGCCGAGCAGGTCCACTTTCACGATGCCAAGATCGGCGCAGTCGTCTTTGTCCCACTGCACTACCACGCGACCGGGCATGGAGGCCGGTTCGAGCGGGACCACGGAATCGAGTTGCCCCTGGCAGATGACCATGCCGCCGGAGTGCTGGCCCAGATGGCGCGGCAGGTCGCGCACGCGCAGGCAAAGGTCCATGAAGCGGCTGATGCGCGGATGGCGCAGATCAAAACCGGCCTCGCGGAATTGACGCTCGATGGTCTCATTCGGGTCCTGCCATTCCCATCCGCCCACCAGGCTGGACAGGCGGTTGAGCGTCTCCACATCAAAGCCGAGGACTTTGCCCATCTCGCGCGCAGCGGAGCGTCCGCGATAAGTGATGACATTCGCCGTCATGGCCGCGCCCAGCTTGCCGTAATGTTGATAGACGTATTGGATCACGCGCTCGCGGTCATCGCCGCTGGGCAGATCGAGGTCAATGTCCGGCCACTCGCCACGCTCTTCGGAGAGGAAGCGCTCGAAGAGCAGGTCCATGCCGATGGGATCGACCGCGGTGATGCCCAGCGAATAACAGACGGCGCTGTTCGCCGCCGAGCCGCGGCCCTGCACCAGGATGCCTTCCTTGCCGCAGAAGCGGATCAGGTCCCACACGATGAGGAAATATCCGGCGAGGTCGAGCTTTTCAATCAGCGTGAGCTCGCGCTCAAGCTGGCGGCGATGCCGCTCGGTGAGCGGACGATAGCGCTGGCGCGCGCCTTCCATCGTGCGAGCGCGCAGGAACGAGGACATACTCTCGCCATCCGGCACGGGATAGCGCGGGAATTGATAGCCCAGATCGGAGAGGGTGAATTCCAGCCGTGCCGACAGTTCCACCGTGTTGGCGATGGCTTCCGGGATGTCGGCAAACAACGCCGCCATCTGTGCGGCAGTGTGCACATAACGCTCGGAGTTTGCGGCCAGCAGGCGGCCGGCCTCGTCGAGCTGGCAGTGATTGCGGATGCAGGTGAAGGCATCAAGCATCTCGCGCTGGAGCGGAGAGGCGTAGGCAACGCCGTTCGTCGCCAGCAGAGGAAGCTGAAGCTTGCGCGCGAGCGCGACCGCAGCTTGATTGCGGAATTCCTGGCGACGCTGGAAGTGGCGCTGGAGTTCCACGTAAATGTTGTTGCGTCCGAAGATGGAGATGAGCCGGTCAATGCTTTGCTCGGCCGCGCTGCTGCCGCCGCCTTCGAGCGCGGTGGCGAGTGGACCATGGTCGTCGCCGGTGAGGCAGATGAGTCCTTCGGCGAATTCACGCAGGTCATCCTTAGTGGCGTGGCTGATGTCTGTCTTCTCGCCGGCGCGAAGTTTGTAGCGCGTGATCAGGCGGCAAAGATTCTGGTATCCGGTCTGCGAGGCGGCGAGCAACGGATAGCGGATGTTGTTGACGGTGACTTCCGCGCCGATATGCGCCTTCACCCCCAGCTTTTTGGCGGCCAGGTGAAAGCGCGCGGCGCCATAGACGCCATCGCGGTCGAGCAGCGCCATGGCGGGCATACCAAATTGCGCGCAAGCCGCGGCCAGGGCCTCCGGGTGGGAAGCGCCTTCCAGAAAGCTGAACGCCGAACGGGAATGGAGTTCTACATACATATTTATAAATAATTCACCACGGAGGCACTGAGACACGGAGAAATGCAAAGCGAAGCCAAGTAAGAACTGACGGTTCTTCTACCTCGTCTTATGGAAATCGTTGTCTTTTGAGATTTTGTTTTTTACTTTTGAATGGTTTTTGTTTCCTCCGTGTCTCTGAGCCTCCGTGGTGAATAGGGTTCTCAGTCATAGCTCCCCTCCACCAGCCATTCCCCGCTTTCCAGGTCGCGATAGATCCGGTACAGCGCGACCGAGGTTGTTTTCTGTTGCCTGACCGCGAGAGCGACGTCCCACTCATCGCGCGCCCATGGAGTCGGATTCCACCAGTTGCCGGAGGCGCGCCAGGGGCCCGCCGCGGCGATCACCTCCGCGCGGATCCCCAGGAGCGCTCCTGACGTGAAAGAAAGATGCGTCAGCACTCCGCGTGACGTCTCCACCTGCGCCGATATCGCCGGACGGAAGATGCGCAGCGCGCTGAGCGTCGGGTTTGACGGAGCCGGAAGAATCCGTAACCCAGCCTTTCCCGCTTCGTTTTCTCCGCGCCTCCGTGTCTCCGCGTTGGATTGCGTCTCTTTTCCTGGCGAAAAATGCAGCATCTTGAATGTATCCGGCTGGTGCGTGTTCAAGAGCTGCGGTGAACCCACGCGCTCACCCGTAAGGTCGCCCAGGACTTTGCGGATGCGCGCCAGCGTCAGTTCCAAACGCTCGGGCTCCGGCGC